>NZ_DAIMHV010000006.1:0-52775 GCF_036723115.1 Phenylobacterium sp.
CCCAGTCCCGCCGCGCCTGCCTCCCCGGCCGATCTGTCTCAGCTCTTGCCCGTGGAGCCAGCGCCTGCGGCCGCCGAGGCGCCGCCGCCCGCGCCGGCCCAGGCCGAGGCGCCGCCGGCCGAGCGCACACCCCTGAAGCGCGCGCGTTACGGGGTGGCGGTGATCCAGGCCCTGGACAAGGTGACCGCCGAAACCATCCGCTTCGAGGCGCCGGTGGGCCAGCCCATCCGCTATAAGAGCCTGATCTTCACCGTGCGCGCCTGCGAGCTGACCGCGGCCGACGAGCCGGCCCCCGATGCGGTGGCCTATATGACTATCGATTCCCAACCTCAGGCCCGCCCCGGCCGGCCCGCGCCCCCGGCGCGCCAGGCCTATCGGGGGTGGATGTATGCGGCCTCGCCGGGGCTGCACCCCCTGGAGCACCCGGTCTATGACGCCTGGCTGGTGACCTGCAGGGCGGCTGCGCCCGCCAGCGGGGGCTGATCAAAGGCGGCATCGATCGCCAGGGCCGCCTCCAGACGCTTCAAATATGCCTTGCGGGGGATTTCAATCGCCCCGAAGCGGCTGAGATGGTCGGTGATGAACTGGGTGTCCAGAAGGATATAGCCGCCAAGGATCAGGCGCGCCGCCAGATGGACCAGGGCGACCTTTGAGGCGTCGGTCTCGCGGGAGAACATGCTCTCGCCGAAAAAGGCCCCGCCCAGGGACACGCCGTAAAGGCCCCCCACCAGCCGCCCCGCGCGCCAGCACTCCACGCTGTGGGCGAAGCCCGCCTGATGCAGGCGGCCATAGAGGTGGGCGATGGCGGGATTGATCCAGGTCTCCGGCCGGTCGGGGGCCGGCTCGGCGCAGAGCGCCACCACGGCGTCGAAGGCGGTGTCGAAGCGCACCTCGAACCGTTCGGCCCGCACCGTGCGGGCCAGCCGGCGCGGAATGTGGAGGGCCTCGAGCGGCAGGACCCCGCGCAGCTCAGGATCCACCAGGAAGATGCGCTCATCCTCCCGGGAATCGGCCATGGGAAAGACGCCCCGGGCGTAGCAGGCGAGCAGTTGCTGGGGGCCGAAGCTCTCCACGCCCGTCACGCCTGCGGCCGGGGCGCTGGCCTCAGCCCTGTTCGGACTGGGCGCGAATCCACTTTTCCAGCCAGTGGATATTGTAGTCGCCGGCCAGGATTTCCGGCTGCTGTAACAGGTCCTGGAACAGCGGGATGGTGGTGTCGACGCCGCCGACCACCATCTCACCCAGGCAGCGGCAGACCCGCGCGATGCACTCTTCCCGGTCGCGGCCGTGCACGATCAGCTTGCCGATCAGGCTGTCATAGTGGGGCGGGATGGAATAGCCGGCATAGACCGCCGAATCGAGCCGCACGCCCAGGCCGCCGGGGGCGTGGAAGTCGGTGACCTTGCCCGGCGAGGGCGTGAAGGTGCGCGGGTTCTCGGCGTTGATCCGGCATTCGATGGCATGGCCTTCGAACACCACCTGATCCTGGGTGAAGGAAAGCGGCAGGCCCGCGGCGATGCGGATCTGTTCGCGCACCAGGTCGATGCCGGTGATGGCTTCGGTGACCGGATGTTCCACCTGCAGGCGAGTGTTCATCTCGATGAAGAAGAACTCGCCGTTCTCGTACAGGAATTCGATCGTACCCACGCCCAGATAGCCGATGGCCTTGATGGCCTCGACCACGGTCTGGCCGATCCTGGCCCGCGCCGCGGCGTCGATGGCCGGGGAGGGGGCCTCCTCCAGCACCTTCTGGTGACGCCGCTGCAGCGAACAGTCCCGTTCGCCCAGGTGGCAGACATTGCCGAAGGCGTCGGCGATGACCTGGATCTCGATGTGCCGGGGCTTCTGGAGGTAACGCTCCATATAGACCGCATCGTCGCCGAAGGCGGCGCGGGCCTCGGCGCGGGCTGTGGAGACGGCCTCGGCCAGGCTGTCACGGTCCAGGGCCACCTTCATGCCGCGACCGCCGCCGCCGGCCGCCGCCTTGATCAGGACCGGGAAGCCGATCTTCTCCGCCGCGGCGAAGGCCTCTTCCTCGGTGGTCACCGCCCCGTCGGATCCGGGGACCACGGGGATGCCCGCCGCCTTCACCGCCTGCTTGGCGGTGATCTTGTCGCCCATCATCTGGATGTGCTCGGGCTTGGGCCCGATGAAGGTGAAGCCGTGGGCCCCCACAATGTCGGCGAAGCGGGCGTTTTCCGACAGGAAGCCGTAGCCCGGATGGATGGCCTGGGCGCCGGTGATCTCCGCCGCGGCGATGATGGCCGGGATGTTCAGATAGCTCTTGGCCGCCGCCGCCGGTCCGATGCAGACGCTCTCGTCGGCGAGACGCACCCACATGGCGCCGGAATCGGCCTCGGAATGGACCGCCACCGTGGCGATGCCCATTTCCTTGCAGGCGCGGTGGACCCGCAGGGCGATCTCGCCCCGGTTGGCGATGAGGATTTTCTCGAACATCGATCTACTCGATGATGACGAGCGGTTCGCCGAACTCGACCGGCTGGGCGTCGGCCACCAGGATTTCCACCACCTTGCCCGCCCGCGGGGCGGGGATCGGGTTCATGGTCTTCATGGCCTCGATGATCATCAGGGTCTGGCCCGACTGCACGGTGTCGCCCACCTTGATGAAGGACGGCGCGCCAGGCTGCGGCTGAAGATAGACGGTCCCCACCATGGGGGAGTTCACCGCATCGCCCGCCTTACGGGCCGGAGCGGCAGGCGCGGCGTCCACGGCAGACGGAGCGGCCGGCGCCGGGGCCGCGGTCGCCGGGGCCGGCGCGGCCACCGTGGCGGTCACGGTGACCTGACGGGCCACGCGGATCTTCAGATCATCGCGCTCGACCTCGATCTCGGTCAGTCCCGTCTCGGTCAGGATGTCCGCCAGTTTGCGCACCAGACGTGCGTCGATCTGTTCGGCGGAAGCCTTGGGACTGGTAGCCATGGAATAGACCCTTGCTGCTGGGAGGCGTCAGGCGCTGAGGCGCGCGGCGGCCTCGACGGCCAGTTCATAACTCGCCAGACCGAAGCCGGACACAAGGCCCGTCGCCGCCAGCGAGACATAGGTGTGATGGCGGAACGTCTCGCGCGCCGCCGGATTGGACAGATGGCACTCCACCACCGGGATGTCGGCCGCCTTCAGGGCGTCGAGCAGGGCGATGGAGGTGTGGCCGTAGGCGGCCGGATTGATCACCAGGGCGCTGGCCCCGGTCCGGGCTTCCTGAATCCAGTCGATCAGCACGCCTTCGTGATTGGATTGGCGGAACACGATGCTGCGGCCAAGGGTCTGGGCCCGGCGTTCGCAGGCGGCGCGAACGTCGTCGAGGGTATCCTTGCCATAAATATGAGGTTCGCGGACGCCCAGGAGGTTGAGATTGGGGCCGCTCAGCACATAGATCGGTTTCGACATTCGGCTCCGCCGGCGATTCCGCTGTCTTGTAACGGGCGCGGGCGGGGGTCACAAGCATCGCGACCGGCAGGCGGTCCAGAGGCCCCATGAACCTGACCATCAATGGCGAGGCGCGCAGCGTGCCGCCGGTTACCGACCTGGCGGCCCTGGTGGAGGCCCTGGGTCTCGATCCGCGCAAGGTGGCGGTGGAGCAGAACCTGGAAATCGTGCCGCGTTCGGCCTATGGCCGCACCCCCGTCACCGAGGGGGACCGGATCGAGATCGTGCATTTTATCGGAGGCGGCTGACATGGACGACGCAGCGACCCTGGCGGCGGTGGAGGCGGGCGACACCTGGAGCGTGGCCGGCCGGACCTTCCGTTCGCGGCTGATCGTGGGCACGGGCAAGTACAAGGACTATGCCGCCAACGCGGCCGCGGCCGAGGCGGCGGGCGCGGAGATCGTCACCGTCGCCCTGCGCCGGGTGAACCTGTCGGACCCCAGCCAGCCCATGCTGGTGGACCATGTGAAGCCGGACCGCTTCACCTTCCTGCCCAATACGGCCGGCTGCTTCACCGGCGAGGAGGCGGTGCGCACCCTTCGCCTGGCTCGGGAGGCCGGCGGCTGGAACCTGGTCAAGCTTGAGGTTCTCTCCAACACCAAGCACCTGCTGCCCGACATGGAAGAGACCTTGCGGGCGCTGAAGCTCCTGATCGCCGACGGCTTCGAGGTGATGGTCTATTGCACCGATGATCCGGTCTACGCCCTGAAGCTCGAGGAGGCCGGCGCCGCGGCGATCATGCCGCTTGGCGCGCCCATCGGATCGGGGCGCGGCATCCAGAACCGGCTCAATCTTGGCCTCATCATCGAACAGGCCAAGGTGCCCGTACTTGTGGACGCCGGCGTGGGCACGGCGTCGGATGCGGCGGTGGCCATGGAGATGGGCTGTGATGCGGTCCTCATGAACACCGCCATCGCCGAGGCGCGCGATCCGGTGCGCATGGCGCGGGCCATGCGCCACGCGGTGATCGCCGGTCGCGAGGCCTTCCTGGCGGGGCGCATGCCCATGCGCAGCTATGCCGACCCCTCTTCGCCGCTGGCGGGCCTGATCTAAGCGCTCTATTTCAGGTCGCCCGCCCTCTGGACGGCGATGGCGGCGCGCAGGCTGTTGAGGTCGGCGCCGGAAATGATCTTGTCGCCCACGACGAAGGCCGGAGTGCCGTTGATTCCCAGGGCGGCCGCCAACTCGTGGGTGTCTTCCAGCTGCTGCTGGATGGCCGGGGCCTTGGCCGCCTGACGCGCCGCAGCCGGGTCTATGCCCAACTCGCGCAGGTGGCGGTCGATGGCCGCGTCGTTCAGCGCTTTTTCGGCCATGAGCCGGTCGTGGAGCTCCAGGGTCTTGGGCTTGACCAGTTCGGTCAGCATGATGGCGGCGGTCTCATCGGACTGGGCGCCGAAGATCGGGAATTCCTTGAAGACGAACCGCACGTCGCGGTTCTCCTCGATGAGCTTGGTGATCTCCGGAGCGATCATCTTGCAGTAGCCGCACCGGTAGTCGAAGAACTCGGTGACGGTGATGGCGCCATCAGGATTGGCCACGAAGTCCCGCGGGTCGCGTTCCAGGGCCTGGCGCTGTTCGGCCAGGGCGCCCACGGCGGCCTGGGCTGCGGCGGCCTCCCGCTTCTCGCCCAGCTTCTGGACGGCCTCTTCGATGACCTCGGGATTTTCCAGCAGATAGGCGCGCACCCGCTCGCCGAACGCCGTGTCGGAACTGCGGTCGCAGGCGGCGAGCGCGAGGGCGGAGGCGCTGAGCGCGGCGAGCAGGATCAAGGGAGATCTCATCATGGGGTCCGGGTTGAAGCCTCGCCGCGCCGTCGGCCAAGCCGCGGCGGGGAAGGGCTATGAGAGCAGGAGATGGGTGGGACGGCGGGGATGGGCGGGCTCGGCCTAACGCATCGACCCGCTACGGATGGCGCCCTCCTGGGCCAGTTCGCGCAGATCCTCGCGCGAGGGATTTGAGGTGAGCACGATGTCGGTGGCCCGCCGCCACTGGGGGGTGTCCCGGTCCAGAAGGTCGCGGGCCCGCATGGCGAAGACCCGCGCCTGCTGGCGGTTGCCGATGTGGAAGTTGTACTCCGCCGTGGCCAGGCGCGCCTGCCCGTCATCGCCGCTGCGGTCATAGGCCTCGGCCAGCAGCCGCCAGGCCACCGCATTGTCGTTTTCCTGGGTCAGGGCCTTGCGCAGCTCGGCCACGCCCTCGGCCAGCTTGGCCTCGTCATCGAGGGCGATCAGGGTCTGGCCCAGATTGACCCGCAGCAGCGGCGCCTCGGGCATCAGCTCCACAGACTTGCGCTGGGGCTGTTCAGCCTCCTGGGTGCGGCCGAACTCAAACAGGATCTGTCCCTTCAGCTCCCAGAGATAGGCGTTGTCGGGTTGCTCGGCGAGCATGTCCTCTATCAGCCGCAGGGCCTTGTCCGGCTCCTTCATCTGATAATAGGCGATGGAGCGGGCGTAGCGGGCCGGGTAGGAGGGGTCGGTCTCGCTATAGGTGACGATGGCCCGTTGCGGGCTCAGAAAGCCCAGCAGCTTGGCCTTCATGATCTCGTGCTCGGCCAGGGCTTCGGGGCTGTCGAGCTTGTCGTAGTCCTTGAGCTTTTCGGCGCGGGCGCGCAGGCGCTCGATGCGGTCCGACGACAGGGGGTGGCTGCGGAAATACTCGTAGCGCCGCGCCTCCTGGAACACCTCCTGGTAGCGGAAGTTGTCGAAGAACTCATAGAGGCCGCGGCCGGAAATACCGGCCTTGTCCAGCAGGTTGAGGCCGGCCTGGTCGGCGCGGCCTTCCTGTTCGCGGCTGTAGCCCATGGCGCCCAGGGCCCCGAACTGGCCGGCGCTGCCCATGAGGGCCACGGCGGCGTCGCCAGCCCCGGCCAGGGCGGCCAGGACCCCCAGACCCATGGTCAGCAGGAAGGGCTGCATGCCCGCCCGCTGCATCTCCCCCGAGCGGGCGCTGTGGCCGGCGGCCAGGTGGCCCACCTCGTGGGCGATGACGCCCTGGAGTTGGTTGGGCGTCTTGGACTCCAGGATCAGGCCGGTGAAGAAGCCCATGGTCCGCGGGGCGGCGAAGGCGTTCAAGTCGCGGCTGCCGATCAGCAGGATGTTCACATCGGCGGAGTTGATGCCTGCGGCGTCGAGGATTGGCTCCGAATATGACCGCAGGGTCGCCTCGATCTCGGTGTCCCGGATCAGGGTCATCCGGTCCTGGGCGAAGGCCGCGACCGGCGCCAGGGCCAGGGCCCCGCTGAGCGCCAGGCCAGTCACGGTTCGCTTCAGGACGTGCAGGGGGGAGGCCATGCTCATTCTCTCGCTCGCGTCCCCCCGGCGCCCGTCAGCTCAAGTCTAGATCATTTCCCGCCGCAGGGGCCAAGGGTTCAACCTCGCCGATGCCTGCGAATTGAAAGGGCTGGCGCATGTCGGGATGAGCCCCCGCCATGCGCCAGCTCGTCTCTTAACCCCGGCGCCACCAGCCTCGGCGCGGCTTGGACGGCGGGGCGGTGATTTCCGCAGGGTCGGGCTGGGCGGCCGTCTCCACAGGAGTCTCCGCCGCAGCGGGCTCCGCCACGGCCGCCGCAGGCGCGCGCTCCGGGACGGGCTCGGGGGCAGGTGCAGAGGCAGGCGCCGCCTCGGCCGTCACGACCTCTGCGGAAGCCTCCGGCGCCGGGGCGGCCTCGACCTTGGGTTCGGCCTTCTTGCGGGTCCGGACGCGCTTGGGCTTGGCGGGCGGCTCGACCGCTTCGGCCTCGGCCGCCGGTTCAGCCTCCACGGGGGCGGCGGTCACAGCTTCCGGCGGCGCGGCCTCGGCGGCCGGAGTCTCGGCCGGAGCCTCGGTCGGTTCGGCCGCGGCCTTGCGGCTGCGCGTGCGACGCTTCTTGGGCTTTTCCTCCACCTCGGGCAGTTCGACCCAGATGTCGTCGTCGGAGGCGGCGGCCACAGGGGCGGGCCGGGCCTCGGCGCTCTCGGCCGCCGGTTGTTCGATCACGACCGACGCCGCCGGGGTTTCAGCCGCGCTCGGCGCCGCCTCGTTCACCGCCATGCGCTGGTCTTCGGACAGGTCGAACCAGACGAAGGGGTCATCGGTATAGGGAACCCAGGGACGGACCCAGGCGAACACGTCGCCCGGACGGTCCTCGCGCATCCTTCGGCCGCCGCGGCGGCCCCGACGACGACGACGGCCGCCATTCTCGTCGTCCATGCCGCGGGCCTCGGCCTCCGGGGCGGGACGCTCCTCTTCGTCGCGACGTCCGCCGCGGCGACGCCGGCGGCGACGCCCACGACCCCGAGCGTCGTCATCGGCCTGGCGAGCGCGCGGACGCTCGCCGTCTTCATCTTCCTCGTCCTCGGCCAGGGCGACCTCATCCTCAGCCTCGTCGTCCTCGAGCTCTTCGTCCTCATCCTCGTCTTCGATGTCGTCGACATCGTCATAGACGGGCTCGAACGGCGCCGGGGCGGCGTGGGTGATCACCGCATGGTCGGGCCGGGTCTCGCTGGCCGTGCGCTCGATCTCGTAGTCGGCGTGGGGCATGGCGTCGTCCACCACCACGGTGACGAACACGCCAAGCGTCTCGTGCAGGCGGGCCAGATGGGCGCGCTTCTCGTTGAGGATGTAGAGCGCCACGGCGCGGGGCGCCTTCAGGCTCACCTCGCCGCCGCCGCGCAGGGCCTCGATCTCCAGGGCGCGCAGGGCCGCAAGGGCGCTGGACTCCACAGAACGGACCCGGCCGGTGCCGTTGCAGTGCTCGCAGACATGGGTGGTGCCTTCCAGCACGCCGGTCCGGCGGCGCTGGCGGCTGATCTCCATGAGGCCGAAGCCGCTGATCTTGCCCATCTGGACGCGGGCGCGGTCGTCCTTGAGCGCGTCCTTGAGCTTCTTCTCGACGGCGCGATTGTTCTTCGACTCATCCATGTCGATGAAGTCGATGACGATCAGGCCGGCCAGATCCCGCAACCGCAGCTGCCGGGCGGCCTCCTCGGCGGCTTCCATATTGGTCTTGAGCGCCGTAGCCTCGATGTTCCGTTCGCGGGTGGAGCGACCGGAGTTCACGTCGACGGCCACCAGGGCCTCGGTCTGGTTGATCACCAGATAGCCGCCCGATTTCAGGGGCACCACCGGGCTGTAGATCTGCGACAGGTGGTCTTCCACCTTGTGCTTCACGAACAGGGGCGTCGGCTCGCGATAGAGCTGAACCTTCTTGGCCTGGGACGGCATCAGCATGCGCATGAAGTCGCGCGCTTCCTTGAAGCCGGCCTCGCCCTCCACGAACACCCCGTCGATGTCCTTGTCATAGAGGTCGCGGATGGCCCGTTTGACCAGGTCCTCTTCCTCGTAGATCAGGGCCGGGGCGATGGAGTGCAGGGTCGTCTCGCGGATATTCTCCCACAAGCGCAGCAGGTACTCGTAGTCGCGCTTGATCTCGGCCTTGGTGCGCTTGGCGCCGGCGGTCCGCACGATCAGCCCCATGCCCTGCGGCACGTCCAGGCTCTGCACCACGCCCTTCAGGCGCTTCCGGTCGGTGGCGGTGGTGATCTTGCGGCTAATGCCGCCGCCCCGGGCGGTGTTGGGCATCAGCACGCCATAGCGGCCGGCCAGGGACAGATAGGTGGTGAGCGCCGCGCCCTTGTTGCCGCGCTCCTCCTTGACGACCTGAACCAGCATGATCTGCCGGCGGCGGATCACTTCCTGGATCTTGTAGCGACGCATCAGCCGCCGGCGACGCCGGGCGACCTCTTCGTCCATGACGTCGTCTTCGTCGGCGCCGGCCTCGCCGTCCTCATCGTCCGGATCCCCGGCGCGGGCCGGTTCGTCCTCGTCGTGATCCTCGGCCTCTTCACGCAGCAGCGCTTCGCGATCGGCCACGGGGATCTGGTAGTAGTCCGGGTGGATTTCGTTGAAGGCGAGGAAGCCATGGCGGTTTCCGCCATACTCGACGAAGGCGGCCTGGAGGCTGGGCTCCACGCGCGTCACCTTGGCGAGATAGATGTTTCCTCGAAGCTGTTTGCGGTTCTTGGTCTCGAAATCGAAATCTTCAACACGCGTCCCGTCGACCAGCACCACCCGAGTCTCCTCGGCATGGGCTGCGTCGATAAGCATCTTCTTCGTCATAAAGTGAATCTCCACGGCGCGCCGCGAACGCAAGGTTCGGGCGCTGCCGGCTTTTCAGGAGGGCGCGCGCAGGATCTCTGTTCGCGGCAAAAGCGGCGGCCGCGAGGCCGGCCGGACGCCGGAATGGGGCTCGTGCGACGCTGCCCATGGGTGTGTCCTAGTCACGCCTGCAAGGCGAGGATCGGTGGCGCGTCGTCTCCGAACTCGGTCGGGCCGACGCAGTGTTTGACGCGAAAGGGAGGCTGAGATGAGTCCCGCCCCCACCGTGCGCGGCGCGACTTTGCAACACCCAAGGAAAAAAGGAAAGCCGCCTGTCGATGACCGGCCTCTTAACCCTTTTTCCATGGGGATGGCCCATACTCGTCCCGATTGTCTTCAAAGAAAATGCGTTGGTGGGTGAGTGCCGTTGATGGTGGCTAGACTGGGCGATTGGGTCCGGAAAGCGCGCCTGGCCTGGACGGGAGCTGCGATCGCAGTCCTGGGCGGGCTTGTGGCCGTCGCGGTGTCGCATGCCGCTTCCCCGGGCGCGAGCGTGCTCGGCGTTCGCCTGGGCGGCGACGCCACCGAAACCCGTCTGGTCATCGATCTTCAGCGCAGCGCCACCGCCAAGGTCGCCCAGGATGGCTCCAATGGACGGGTCGTCCTGTCGCTTCCTGGCGTCGAGTCCGCCGCGACCCTCCAGGGCGCCGGACGGGGCCTGATCAAGGCCTGGATGATCGACGAGGCCAGCGGCTCGGCGCGGGTCCAGATCGACCTGGCCGGCGGCGCCAGCATCAAGCGCCGGTTCCTCCTGCCGCCCGCCGACGGCGTCCCGCACTATCGCTATGTGGTGGACATCGCCGCGGCCAATCCGCCCGCCCAGGCCAGCTTCACCGCCAGGCCCGCCCGCCGGACCCAGGCCTCCGCGCCCGCCGCGCGGCCCCTGCCTTTGAAGAAGGTCGTGGTGATCGACGCCGGGCACGGCGGGCGCGACCCGGGCGCCCGCGGTTCGCGCGGCTTCGAGAAGGACATCACCCTGGCTGCGGCCCTGGCCCTTCAGCAGCGGCTGGAGCGGGGCGGCAAATACAAGGTCGTGCTGACCCGCAGCACCGACGTCTATGTCCCGCTGGAGAGCCGGGTCCAGACGGCGCGCCGGGCCGGGGCGGACCTGTTCATCTCGCTCCATGCCGACGCCGGCGCCGACGCCGCCACCCGGGGCGCCTCGGTCTACACTCTCTCGGAGCAGGCCTCCGGTCGGGCGGCCAAGTTCGTTTCCAACGACGACTGGTTCATGAACGCCAGCCTTCACCGGGGCGACGAGGGCGTGCGCGACATCCTCTTCGACCTGACCCAGCGGGCCACCAAGAACCGCTCGGCCAATTTCGCCGAACTGCTGCTGGCCAAGGCCGACGGACACATGCCCCTGCTGCGTCGCAGTCATCGGGACGCGGGCTTCGTGGTGCTGCTGGCGCCCGACGTGCCGGCGGTCCTGCTGGAGATGGGCTTCATGACCAATGTGGACGATGAAGCGCTGCTGATGGATCCTGCCCGCCGCGGCCGGTTCATGAACGCCGTGGGCGACGCCATCGACGACTACTTCGCCCAGCAGACCCACATCGCCTCGCGCTGAAGAGGCGCCGCCGCGCCCCCTTGCGGGCGTTGGCGCCCGCCGCGATGCAGGCTAGATGACGGCGGACGGGTTGAGGGCGCCCGTGGAGGTCAGCGCAGTTGAATCCCCCCGAGAGATGGGTCGCGATCGCCGGCGTCGCCGTGCTTAGCATGATCGCCGTCGCAGGCTTTGCGGTCGCCATCTACGCCGCCTGGCTCTTCCATGACATGCCCGACGCCAGCGAACTGGCGGACTACCGCCCGCCCACGGCCACCCGCGCCTATGCCTGGGACGGCACGCTGATTGGCGAGTTTTCCCGCGAGCGGCGCATCTATGTGCCCTACGACCAGATGCCGCCGCACATGGTGCAGGCCTTTCTGGCGGCGGAAGACCGCAACTTCTTCCGGCACGGCGGCGTGGACGCCATGGGCCTGGCCCGCGCCATGATGAAGAACGTCCTGAACGCGGTTCAGGGACGTCGGCTGGAGGGCGGCTCCACCATCACCCAGCAGGTAGCCAAGAACGTCCTGCTGACCAGCGACGCCACCCTGGGACGCAAGTTCAAGGAGGCGGTGCTCGCCCAGCGGCTGGAGCAGACCCTCAGCAAGGAGCAGATCCTCGAGCTTTATCTGAACGAGATCTGGCTTGGATATCGCTCCTATGGCGTGGGGGCGGCGGCCTACAACTATTTCGGCAAGTCCATCAGTGACCTGACCGTGGCTGAGGCCGCCTATCTGGCAGCCCTGCCGAAGGGACCGCAAAACTACCACCCGCAGCGGCGCAAGGCCGCGGCCATCGGCCGCCGCAACTGGGTCATCGGCGAGATGGCCGATCTCGGCTGGGTCGAGCGCGAGGCCGCCGAGGCGGCCATGGCTGAGGACCTGGTGGTCCAGGAGGCGCCCACCCGCGCCAAGTATCGTGACGCCGACTATTTCGTGGAGGAGGTGCGCCGTCGTGGGCTGAACGCTCTGGGCGACCGCCTGAACGAGGGCGGCTACTATATGCGCACGACCCTCGACCCCCGGCTTCAGACCGCCGCGCGCGCAGCCCTGATGGACGGGCTGGAGCAGTATGACCGCCGCCACGGCTGGCGCGGCGCCTGGGGGCGGGTGGAGCTGGAGCCCGGCTGGCAGGAGGCGGCGCTCAAGCAGGCCGCTCCGGCCGAGCGTCGCCGCTGGCGCGCCGCTGTGGTGACGGAAGTCTCCGGCGGGACCGTGCGGGTGGAGGTCGCCCAGGGCGGCGCCAAGGGGGCTCTGGCGCCCCAGGACGTCAGCTGGGCGAGGGCCGGCAAGGGCCTTTCGGCGGGGGACCTGATATTTGTGGAGCCGCCGGAGGGGGAGGGCGGCGCCTTCCGCCTGAAGCAGGTGCCCCAGGTCAACGGCGCCCTGGTGGCCATCGAGCCGCACTCCGGCCGCGTGCTGGCCATGGTGGGCGGCTATTCCTTCTCCCTGTCCAGCTTCAACCGGGCGACCCAGGCGCGCCGCCAGCCCGGCTCGGCCTTCAAGCCCATCGTCTATGCCGCGGCCCTGGAGAACGGCTACACCCCGGCCAGCGTCGTCATGGACTCCCGCATCACCCTGCCGGGCGCGCAGGGGGAGGCCTGGAGCCCCGAGAACTACAACCGGCAGTATTACGGCGCCCTGACCCTGCGCCGTGGCCTGGAACTGTCGCGCAACACCATGACCGTCCGCCTCGCCCAGGGGGTGGGTATGCGCAAGATCGCCGACCTGGCGGTGAAGATGGACGTCGCCGACAGCATGGCGCCTGTCCTGGCCATGTCTCTCGGGGCTGGCGAGACGACGCCCTTCCGCCTGACGGCCTCCTACGCCGCCTTCGTGAACGGCGGCCGGCGGGTTGAGCCGCACCTGATCGAACTGGTCCAGGATCGCGAGGGGGCGGTCATCTGGCGGGCCGACAGCCGGGAGTGCCGCGGTTGCCGGGCCGGCTTCAGCGGGGACGAGAGCCCGCGGATCGTCCCGGCGGGTCAGCAGGTGATGGACCCGATCACCGCCTATCAGATCAACTCCATGCTTCAGGGCGTGGTCCAGCGCGGAACCGCAACCTCGGTTTCGGTTCTGGGACGGCCCGTGGGCGGCAAGACCGGCACCACCAACGAGTACCGCAGCGCCTGGTTCGTCGGCTTCACGCCGGAAATCGTGGCCGGGGTCTTCATCGGCTTCGACGACAACCGGTCCCTGGGCTTTGGCGAAACCGGCACGACGGCGGCCGTGCCCGTCTTCACCGCCTTCATGCGCGAGGCGATCAAGGGCACGCCGGTCACGGAGTTCAGGGCGCCGGAGAACGCCAAGTTCGCCAGCGTGCGGGGGATCCGCGAGGCCTTCCGGCCCGGCACCGAACCTCGCGCGCCAACGCCGGCGGCTGAAGGCGCGGGCGGTCCCATGCCCTACAACAAGGTCTGGCCCGATGGCCGTGTCACCGGCGCGGGCAGCGCCGGCGAGGCGGCCAACACGCCCAATGACGAGATGAGCGGATTGTATTGACTGGGCGTCCGGGTTATCCCCCGCGCCCCGAGAGGCGGCCGGGCGGCCCGGATAGATCATCGCCCGGACGGATTTCATCGCCAGGAGCGAAGCATGCGAGCGGATGTCGAGGCCATGGCGGCCGACATCGAGCAGTCGATCGGACTGCTCAGGAGGCGACTTTGACTGGGAACCTGCCCTTCGACGCCTCGACGAACTGAACGCCCGGGTCGAGGACCCGACCCTTTGGGATGACGCGGCCCAGGCCCAGTCCATCATGCGCGACCGTCAGCGGCTCGCCGGTCAGGTGGACGCGGTCAAGGGGCTGGAGCGCGACCTGGCCGACGCCCTGGCCCTGGCCGAACTGGCCGACGAGGAGGGCGATGAGGCCACCCTTGAGGAGGCCCGGGCCGAACTGCGCGCCATCAAGGAGCGGGGCGCTCGCGCCGAGCTGGAGGCCCTGCTGTCCGGCGAGGCCGACGGCAACGACGCCTATGTGGAAATCAATTCCGGCGCTGGTGGCACGGAATCCAACGACTGGGCGGGCATGCTCCTGCGTATGTACAGCCGTTGGGCCCAGCAGCACGGCATGAGCGTCGAGCTTGTGGAGGAGACCTCCGGCGAACAGGCCGGCATCAAGTCGGCCACCCTCCAGATCAAGGGCGCCAACGCCTATGGCTGGCTGAAGACCGAGGCTGGGGTGCACCGGCTGGTGCGGATTTCGCCCTTCGACGCCAACGCCAAGCGGCATACGAGCTTCGCCTCGGTCTGGGTCTATCCGGTGGTCGATGACACCATTGAGATCGAGATCAACCCCGCCGATGTGCGCACCGACACCTACCGGGCCTCCGGCGCCGGCGGTCAGCACATCAACAAGACCGATTCCGCGGTGCGCCTGACGCACATTCCCACCGGCGTGGTCGTGGCCTGCCAGGCGGGACGCTCCCAGCACGCCAACCGGGATGAGGCCTGGAAGATGCTGCGCGCCCGGCTTTACGAGCTGGAGCTGCAAAAGCGCGAGGCCGAACAGCAGGCCCTGGAAGATCAGAAGACCGACATCGGCTGGGGCCACCAGATCCGCTCCTACGTCCTGCAGCCCTATCAGATGGTCAAGGACCTGCGGACCCAGGTGGAGACCTCGGACACCGACGGGGTGTTGGACGGCGATCTGGACGCCTTCATGGGCGCATCCCTGGCCCAGAGGGTCGGGGTCACGCGCGAGGGATAGGAAGACGGACGGCGACCTGATCGGCCAGATCGGGTCGTCGCCTGGGCCGTGATTCGATTTCCAGGAATCGGCTCACGGTCAGGAACCCTTGTGGGACCCGCTCTAGAAGACCGGCTTGGGTTGCGGCGCGCCCAGCACCGCCGGCTCTTTCTCGACCACGGGCTCGGTCGCCGGAACGGGCGCGGTGACCACGGGGGCGGCCGCCGCGGGCGCGGCGGGCTTTTGGAACTTCAGGCTGCGGCCCTGGAAGAAGGCGCCGGTCTCCATGGCCAGCTGTTCGTGGGTGATGTCGCCGTCCACATAGGAGGTGCCATAGAGGCGCACCTGCTTGGCGGTGATGGCGCCGATCACCCGGCCGCGGGCCTCCACCGCCTCTGCGAAGATCGAGCCTTCCACATGGCCGGTGTCGCCGATGGTGAGCTTGCCGATGCGCACGTCGCCGCGGATCACGCCGTCCACATGCAACTCGCCCTCGCCGCTGATCGAGCCTTCGAGAGTCATGTGCTCGGCGATGAGGGAGGCGACCTTGGGGGCCTTGCGGGGCGTCGCCGCATCCGGCGGCGCGAGGGCGGGCAGGTCGATCTTGGCGGCCGTCTTGGCCGGGTCGGACTTAGTCGCCTGCTTGCTGAACATATTCGCCCGCCTTGACAAACCGGCTGGGGTTCTGGGCGCGCCCGTTCACCCAGACCTCATAGTGGAGATGGACACCGGTGGACCGTCCGGTGGACCCCATGCCGCCCACGCGTTGGCCCACGGCCACACGCTGTCCGGGACGAACGGCGATCGCCTGGAGATGGGCGTAGCGGGTCTTGAAGCCCGAACCGTGGTCGACTTCGACCGTATTGCCATAGCCGGCCCGAACCCCGGCGAAGGACACGACCCCAGGACCCGTGGCGACGATGGGCGTCATCAGTCCGCCGGCGAAGTCGAGGCCCGAATGGAAGGCCGGGCGCTTGGTGAAGGGATCGAACCGCACCCCATAGCCGCTGGTCTGGCGACCGGCATGGGTGGGCTTGGCCAGGGGCAGCTTGCGGGCCGCGCCGTCCAGGGCGCGGGCCTCCGACAGGTTGGTGGCCGCATGCTGGATACGCTCGGCGAAGCCTTCGTCCACGTCGAGCACGGCCGCCAGGGCCCGCGGGTCGCGGGCCTCGATCAGCGGACCACCCAGGCCGCCGGCCTTGGGGGCGTAGGCGTTGGGCGAAAGTCCGGCCAGACGGAAGGCCAGGCGCAGGCGCTCGGCCCGGCTCTTGGCATAGTCATCGGCGGTGTCCAGCAGGCGCTCCTGGCTGGCGCGAACCAGTTCGATGCGCCGGACCGGATCGGTGACCGTTTCGCCGCTGACGGCGGCGGCGGTCTGCAGGGCCGGCGCCAGGGCCTTGGCCGCGCCAGGGGTGTCGCGATAGTCGGCCAGCAACATGGCCAGCGCCGCGTGGCGCTTTTCCACCGACAGGGCGAGGTCGTCGATAGAGCCGTTGGTGGCGTTCAGCTGGGCCACGGCGCTGTCCAGGCGGGCCTGCCGGTCGGCGATCCAGCGCTCGTACTTGGCCTGGGTCTTGGCGATCTCCTGATCGGTGGCCGACAGCTGCATGGCGTTGACCATGACCGCGGCGGTGGAGACCCCCATCCAGAGAGCGGCGGCGGCGACGACGCCGGCGGCCATCATCTGGCGAGATGTGGTGAGGACGAAGGCGCGCATCTCCCCGCCGGAGCGGATGTAGAGATGGCGTTCGGGGAAGAGCTCTTCGAGCGAACGGCGGAGGCGCGTTATGCGTTTCATGCTCATCGCTACAGTTACCAGGAGCAGCGGCGACGATATGCAATGAGAACGCTAAGCGGCGCAAGACCCTTCGCGCCGCAAGTGTGCGCGGGGTCGTTTTGCCTTAAGATCGAACTTCTCGTTAAACGAGAGGTCTGTGCGTCGCCACCGGGATCAAGCGGCAGGACACGGCCTGCCGCGACAATCCGATGGCGCGCGACAATTCTACAACACAGTCTGGAGGCTGAAGTTCCCGCCGGGCGGCGGAAATTTTTCGACCTCACATGGTCAAGGCGCGCGCCTTTTCCAGCACCGCAGCGGCGTGGCCCGGCACCTTCACCTTGCGCCAGACGCCCGCGATCTTTCCTTGCGGATCAATCAGATAGGTCGACCGCTCGATGCCCATATAGGTGCGCCCATACATGCTCTTCTCGACCCAGGCGCCATAGGCCTCCACGCAGGCGCCCGAGGGGTCGGCGCCCAGTTCGACCTTGAGGTCGTGCTTGGTCTTGAACCGCTTATGGGAGGCGGCGCTGTCCTTGGACACCCCCAGGACGACGGCGCCCGCGGCGGCGAAGTCCCCGATCAGGGCCGAGAAGTCGATCGCCTCCTTGGTGCAGCCGGTCGTATCGTCTTTTGGGTAAAAATAGAGCACCAGCGAACGGCCGGCATAGTCGGCCAGGCGCAGAGGACCATCGGGTCCCTCGAGTTCGAAGTCCGGCGCCTGGGCGCCTACGGTCAGATCGGTCATCAGGCCTTCTCCCACATCCTGGCTGGCGGCGCCCCGTCCATCCTGGCGCGCCCTCAGGCGGGGCGCACCAGGACGATCTTCTTCTTGCCCGCCGACAGCTTTACGACCCCATCGACCAGATCGGATGCGTCGATCAGGCGATTGGCGTCGGGCTCGGCCTTGTCGTTGACCCGCAGGCCGCCGCCCTGGGCCAGACGCCGCGCCTCGCCCCGGGAACCGGCCAGGCCCGCATCCACGGCCAGGGCCGCAAGCACGACGCCCGCCTCCAGTTCGCGCCTGGACACCTCGAAACTCGGGAGGTCGGTGGAGAGCTGACCCTGTTCGAAGGCGGCCACCGCCGCGGCCTCGGCCGTCTTCGCCGCGTCCGCGCCGTGCAGCAGAGTCGTGGCGGCATTGGCCAGGACCTTTTTCGCCTCGTTGATCTGCGCGCCTTCCAGAGCCTCCAGCCGGGCGATCTCGTCCAGGGGCAGGTCGGTGAACAGGCGCATGAAGCGGCCCACATCGGCGTCCTCGGTGTTCCGCCAGAACTGCCAGTAGTCGTAGGGGCTGCGCATGTCGGCGTTGAGCCAGACGGCGCCGCCCAGGGTCTTGCCCATCTTCTGGCCCGACGCGGTGGACAGGAGCGGCGTGGTCAGGCCGAAGGCCGGCTTGCCGTCGACCCGGCGGATCAGCTCCACCCCGTTGACGATGTTGCCCCACTGGTCGGAACCGCCCATCTGCAGCACGCAGCCGTAGCGACGCGACAGCTCCAGGAAGTCCACCGACTGCATCAGCATGTAGTTGAACTCAAGGAAGGTCATGGGCTGCTCGCGCTCGAGCCGCGTCTTGACGCTGTCGAAGCTCAGCATGCGGTTGACGGTGAAGTGCACGCCGTAGTCGCGCAGGAACTGGACGTAGCCGAAGGCTTCGAGCCACTCGGCGTTGTTCACCATCACCGCATCGGCCGGGCCGTCGCCGAAGGTCAGGAACCGCTGGAAGACGGTCTTGATGGAGTCGATGTTCCCCTGGATCTGGGCGTCGGTCAGCAGGGGACGCTGCTGGTCCTTGTCCGTGGGATCGCCGACCTTGGTGGTGCCCCCGCCCATGAGCACGATGGGTTTGTGGCCGGCCTGCTGCAGCCGGCGCAGGGTCATGATCGAGAACAGATGGCCCACATGCAGGCTGGGCGCCGTGGCGTCGAAGCCGATGTAGGCGATCACCGGCCCGGCCAGGCAGGCTGCATCCAGCTCCGCCGGATGGGTGATCTGGTGGATGTAGCCGCGGGCCTGCAGCACGCGGAGGAAATCGGACTTGAACTCAGTCGGGCTGGTCATCGGCTTATGGCTCGAGGGAGAAGAGCCGGCCTCTAGCACGGCGGGCTCCAGCGTTTCGAGGGTCATATCAACAGGCTCCGGAGTTTGGGGCCGGAGGCGTCGTCTCATGGGGGAGATCAAAGGGCGCCGGCCGGGAAGGGCGAAGGCGCAGGGGATCGTGCCGCGCCGTCAGGGGGCGCGATAATAGAGGCCGGACAGGTGGGCGGGCGCGATCATGCCGCTAGCTAGCGTCGGCCAGCCGTGGCAGTCAAGGTGAATGCGCGTTCTGGGATTCATGACCGGCACCTCGCTCGACGCGGTCGACATGGCGGTGCTCGAGACTGATGGCGAGACCATCGAAGCCTTCGGTCCGGCGGGGGAGCGCAAGCTTTCCGACGATGTTCGCAAGCTGGTGCTGGCCGCCACGGAGGCGGCGCGTGAATGGCCACGGGACGCGCCGGAGCCGGAGATTTTCGCCCAGGCCGCCCGGGCGGTGGCCGAGGAGCATCTGGCCGCCGCCGCGCCCTTCCTCGAAAAGAACGGCCTGACCTGGGCGGATCTGGATCTGATCGGCATGCACGGCCAGACCGTGCTGCATGAACGGCCGACCGACGGGCGCCCGGGGCGGACGGTGCAACTGGGCGACGCCGCCTGGCTCGCCGATCAGACCGGCCGGCCCGTGGCCTTCGACTTCCGCTCCGCCGACGTGGCGGCGGGCGGCGAGGGCGCCCCCCTGGCGCCGATCTATCACCTGGCGCGGGCGCGGGCGGCCCAGATGACGCCGCCGCTGGCGGTGCTGAATGTGGGCGGGGTGGCCAATGTCACCCTGTGGACCGGGGTGGGCGAGCTGTCGGCCTTCGATACCGGGCCTGGCAACGGCATGATCGACCTGCTCGTCCAGAACCGCGGGGCGGGACGCTTTGACGACAAGGGCAACTACGCCTCGGTGGGTCTGGTGGACGAAGGCGTGCTGCGCGCCCTGCTGGCCCACCCCTATTTCGATGCGCCGCCGCCCAAGTCCCTGGACCGGTACGACTTCAGTCTCGAGCCGTTGTCGGAACTGAAACTGGAGGATGCGGCGGCGACCCTGGTGGCCTTCACCGCCGAGGCTGTCCGGCTGGGTTTCGACAAGCTGGCGGCGGCCCCCACCCAGGTGATCGTCACCGGCGGCGGCCGGCACAATCCGGAAATCATGCGGGCCTTGCGCGAGCGGCTGTCAGCCGAGGTGGTGAGCGCTGAGGATGTCGACTGGCGCGGCGACGCCATCGAGGCCGAGGCCTTCGCCTTCCTGGCCGCGCGCACGGCCAGGGGCCTGCCGATTTCATTTCCATCCACCACAGGGGCGCCCGAGCCGATGAAGGGGGGGCGGATCGTCACCCCCGCCGGCCCGGCGCTGCAGCAAGACTGACAGAAGACGCATCACCGGAGGGGAGGGGCGCATGGTCCATCAAGGCGGTTTAAGGGCGGCGCTGCTGGGCACGGTCCTGGCGATGGCTTCTCTCGGGACGGCGGCGGCTCAGCAGAGCCCCCACCGGCCCGCGGTCGAGGCGGCCGCAGCCGCCCTTCAGCCCAAGGTGGTCGCCTGGCGGCGGGACATTCACCAGCATCCGGAGCTGGGCAATCGCGAGTTCAGGACCTCGGCCCTGGTGGCCGATCATCTGCGCGCCCTGGGCTATGAGGTGCGCACCGGCGTGGCTCATACCGGGGTCGTCGCGGTGCTGAAGGGCGGACGCCCCGGCCCGGGCGTGGTCGCCCTGCGCGCGGACATGGACGCCCTGCCGGTGGCCGAGCAGACGGGCCTCGCCTTCGCCTCCCGTGTCACGGGGGAGTACAACGGCCAGACGGTGCCGGTGATGCACGCCTGCGGCCATGACGCCCATGTGGCCATACTGATGGGCGCCGCCGAGGTGCTGGCGGGCATGGCCGACCAGATCGCCGGCACGGTGGTGCTGATCTTCCAGCCCGCGGAGGAAGGCCCGCCGGCGGGCGAGGCGGGCGGGGCGGCCCTGATGGTGGCTGAAGGCGCGCTGGACAATCCTCGGCCCGGCGCGGTGTTCGGTCTGCATGTGAGTCCGGGCGAGGTGGGCGCGATCGCCTATCGCCCGGGTCCGATGATGGCCGCGGCCGACAGCTATGAAATCCGGCTCAAGGGCAAGCAGACCCACGGGGCGCGGCCCTGGGACGGGGTGGACCTGGCCTCCCTCAGCGCCGAAATCGTCACCGCCTTCAACCAGATCGCCGCGCGGCGGCTGGATGTGGCGCGCTCGCCCACGGTGATCACCGTGGCCATGATCCAGAGCGGGGTGCGGCACAACATCATCCCCGAAGACCTGACCATGGGCGGCACCCTGCGCACCTTTGATCCCGAGATGCGGCTGGCCACCATCGCCCAGATGCAGAAGGCTGTGGCGAGCCTGGCGGATCGCTATGGCGCGACGGGTGAGCTCACCATGTCAGGCCACACCCCGGTGGTGAGCAATGATCCGGCGCTGGCTGAGACCATGCGCCAGAGCCTGGCCTCGGCCACCGATCAGACCGTCAGCGCCGACACCGCCCTGGTCACGGGCGCCGAAGACTTCTCTGAGTTCCAGGCCGTGGTTCCGGGCCTCTTCTACAGGCTGGGGATCGGCTTTCCCCCGGGGACGAACCACTCGCCCTTCTTCACCATCGATGAGGCGGCGCTGGAGGTGGGCGTGCGCGCCCAGGTGCTGACCGCCCTCGATTATCTCGATCGGGCGGCGGCCAGCGGTCCGGCCGGAGGCTCGGACTGACGTCCTGGCCTATTCGGTCGCCGAGGCGGCCAGTCGGCGGTCCAGATAGCCGCCGACCCGGGTCTCGACCTCGGGCAGGTGTTCGGTCCAGAAGTGGTTGGCGCCTTCCACCAGGTCGTAGTCGATGACGATGCCCTTCTGGGTGCGCAGCTTGGAGACCACGCGCTCCACCTCCACGGGCGGCGTGACCGTGTCGGCCGTGCCCTGGAGCATCAGGCCTGAGGCCGGGCAGGGCGCCAGGAAGCTGAAGTCATACATGTTGGTGGGCGGCGAGACGGAGATGAAGCCGTCGGTCTCGGGCCGGCGCATCAGAAGCTGCATACCGATCCAGGCGCCGAAGTCATAGCCGGCCACCCAGCATTGAGCGGCGGCCGGGTTGGTGGACTGCAGCCAGTCCAGGGCGGTGGCGGCGTCCGCCAGCTCGCCGATGCCGGAGTCGAACTCGCCCTGGCTGCGGCCGACGCCGCGGAAATTGAAGCGCAGGACCGAGAAGCCCCGCTTCATGAACAGGTGATAGAGCTGCACCGCCACGGGATTGTTCATCTGCCCGCCCGCCTTGGGGTGCGGGTGCAGGATCAGCGCCACGGGCGCGTTCTCGGTCTTACCCTGGGAGTAACGCCCCTCGATCCGCCCGGCCGCGCCGGTCAGAACCACCTCTGGCATGCCATCCTCTCGTGCGGCCGAATACTTGACTACGCAGCTTGGTCTTCCTAGATCGCAGCCATGCGTTCAATCGGAAGTTCCGCCCGCGCGAAGCCGGGGCTTGTAGCACAGGCCGGCCGTGATGCGCGGGAAAACTGCATCGGGGGGGCTGGCCCATGCGTCTGAGCACCAAGGGCCGCTACGCTGTCATGGCCATGGCCGACCTGGCCCGTCGCCAGGGCGAACGCTCCGTGGCCCTGGCCGACATCGCCCAGCGGCAGGAGATCTCGCTCTCTTATCTGGAGCAGCTCTTCGCCCGCCTGCGCCGATCTGGCCTGGTGGTCAGCGCCCGCGGCCCCGGCGGCGGCTATCGCCTGGCGCGGGCGGCGCAGGATACCAATATCGCCGACATCGTGCTGGCTGTGGACGAGCCGCTGCACGCCACCCGCTGCGGCGGGGCCGGCGGCCACAAGGGTTGCATGGCCAGCGGCGAAAAGTGCCTGACCCATGATCTCTGGGAGGAGATGGGCCAGCAGATCCATGCCTATCTCGCCTCGGTCAGCCTCGCCGACGTGGTGGAGGGCCGCCTGCGCGCCCGCAGGACGGTGGCCGCATGAGCGCGGTCTATCTCGACTATAACGCCACCGCGCCGGTGCGGCCCGAGGCCAGGGCCGCGGTGCTGGCGGCCCTGGAGGCCGGGGGCAATCCGTCCTCGGTCCATGCGGTGGGCCGCGCCGCGCGCGCCCGGCTGGAGGCCGCCCGCGGCCAGGTGGCCGCCCTGATGGGCGCGCCGGCCTCCACCGTGGTCTTCACCTCCGGCGGCACCGAGGCCAACGCCCTGGCCATCGAGAGCGCCGTGGCCTCCGGCGCCCGGCGCCTGATCGTCAGCGCGGTGGAACATGACGCGGTCATCGAGACGGCGCGGGCTTCCGGCGCGGCGGTGGAGTTCTGGCCGGTGGACGCCCAGGGGCGGGTCCAGCTGAACTGGCTTTCGGCGCGGCTGGAGCGGTGGGACGCCTCTGAGGGGGCGGCCTTCGTTGCGCTCATGCTGGCCAATAACGAAACCGGCGTCATCCAGCCCGTGGCGGAGGCTGCGGAGATGGTGCGCGCCGCGGGCGGCTGGCTGCATGTGGACGCCGTCCAGGCCGCCGGCAAGATCGGTTTCGACAGCCGCGCCCTGGGCGCAGACACCCTGGCGGTCTCAGCCCACAAGCTGGGCGGCCCGCAAGGGGTCGGCGCCCTGACCTTCGGCCCCCGCGCCCGGCTTAGCCGCCGGATTCACGGTGGCGGGCAGGAACGGGGCTGGCGGGCTGGCACCGAGAACCTGCCCGGCGCCGCCGGCTTCGCCGCCGCCGCGGCGGCGGCGGTGCAGGGGCTTGAACTCATGGCCGCCCAGGCCGCCTGGCGCGACGCCGCACAAGCCCGCCTGCGCGACGCCGGGGCGGAAATCCTGGGCGCCGACGCGGCCCGCCTGCCCAACACCCTGTGCCTGGCCATGCCGGGCTATCCGGCCGAGCTTCAGGTGATGAACCTCGATCTGGCCGGCGTGATGATCAGCGCCGGTTCGGCCTGCTCCTCAGGCAAGGTCAAGGCCAGCCATGTGGTCAGCGCCATGGGGCGCGCCGACCTGGCCGGCTGCGCCATCCGGGTGAGCGGCGGCTGGGCCACCATCGCCGAAGACTGGACCGAATTCGCCGAGGCCTGGATCAAGGCTCGCGAACGTCACGCCGCGCGCCGGCGCGCGCCTGCGGCCTGAAGGATTAGAACCATGCCTGCCGTCAAGCAGACCGTCGAACATGTCGAAGCCCTGGAACGCTACCAACACGGCTTCGTCACGACCATCGATCAGGAGTTCGCGCCCAAGGGCCTGAACACCGACATCATCGCCTTCATCTCCGCCAAGAAGGAGGAGCCGGAGTGGATGCTGGCCTGGCGCCTGGAGGCGTTCGAGCGCTGGCAGGCCATGGAGGAGCCCACCTGGGCCAAGGTCGCCTTTCCGCGCATCGACTATCAGGACTCCTATTACTACGCCGCGCCCAAGACCAAGGAGGGGCCCAAGAGCCTCGACGAGGTCGATCCCGAACTGCTCGCCACCTATGCCAAGCTGGGCATTCCCCTGCGCGAACAGGAGGTCCTGGCCGGGGTGCAGGGCGCGCCGAAATACGCCGTGGATGCGGTGTTCGACAGCGTCTCGGTGGTCACCACCTTCAAGAAGGAACTGGCCGAGGCCGGGGTGATCTTCTGCTCGTTCAGCGAGGCCGTGCGCGAGCACCCCGACCTGGTGAAGAAGTATCTGGGCTCGGTGGTGCCGGCCTCGGACAACTATTTCGCCTGCCTGAACAGCGCGGTCTTCTCCGACGGCAGCTTCGTCTATGTGCCCCCCGGCGTCCGCTGCCCCATGGAGCTGTCGACCTATTTCCGCATCAATGCGGCCGAGAGCGGTCAGTTCGAGCGCACCCTGATCATCGCCGACAAGGGGGCCTACGTCTCCTATCTGGAGGGTTGCACCGCGCCCATGCGCGATGAGAACCAGCTGCACGCCGCCGTGGTGGAGCTGATCGCCCTGGACGATGCGGAGATCAAATATTCCACCGTCCAGAACTGGTATCCGGGCGATCCGGAGACCGGAAAGGGCGGCATCTACAACTTCGTCACCAAGCGCGCCGACTGCCGCGGCGACCGCTCCAAGGTCTCCTGGACCCAGGTGGAGACCGGCTCGGCGATCACCTGGAAGTATCCGTCCTGCGTGCTGCGCGGAGAGGGGAGCTCGGGCGAGTTCTACTCCATCGCCATCACCAACGGCCGCCAGCAGGCCGACACCGGCACCAAGATGATCCACCTGGGCGAGGGCACCCGCTCGCGCATCATTTCCAAGGGCATCTCGGCGGGGAAGTCGTCCAACACCTATCGCGGCCTGGTCTCGGCTCATCCCAAGGCCAAGGGCGCGCGCAATTTCACCCAGTGCGACAGCCTGCTGATCGGCAAGGACTGTGCGGCCCACACCGTGCCCTATATCGAAGCCCGCAACGGCCAATCGGTCTTCGAGCACGAAGCCACCACCACCCGCCTCTCCGACGACCAGCTCTTCTATGTCCGCCAACGCGGCCTAGGGGAGGAGGAGGCCGTCCAGCTGCTGGTGAACGGCTTCGTCAAGGACGTGCTGCAGGAGCTTCCCATGGAGTTCGCCGTGGAGGCCCAGAAGCTCGTCGCCATTTCCCTCGAAGGGTCCGTCGGATGACCCTTCCGCAAGATCGGACCCTAGCCATGAACCTGAAAGCCGCCTTCGAGGCCGAGCATGCCCGTCGGGACGCCGAGCGCCGGGCGCGGGAAGAGGCCGACCTGCAGCGGCAGGCCGAGGACCTGGCCCGCGCCGAGGCCCTGGAGGCCGTTCTGGCCGCCGAGCCCGCCTTCCTGGCCGAGCGTGAGATTTCGCTCAGCCGCCGCCGCTACACGGTCCAGCTGGACCATGCCGACTATCGCATCGCCGCCTATTTCGAGGACGGCCAGATCAGCGTCACCTCCGCCGACAAGCGCACGGCCACCTCTTCGGCCGCCCCGCGCAAGCAGCAGTTCGTCGACACCGTGGATGACGCCCTGCTGGTGATGGCTCAATTTTTGGCAGACGAGACCCGCTGATGCTGTCGATCAACAATCTGCACGCCCGGGTCGAAGAGGCTGCGATCCTCAAGGGCCTCAGCCTGGAGCTGCCAGCCGGCGAGGTCCACGCCATCATGGGGCCGAACGGGGCGGGCAAGTCGACCCTCTCCTATGTGCTTACCGGTCGCGACGGCTATGAAGTGACCGAGGGCTCGGCCACCCTGGACGGCGAGGATCTGCTGGGCCTGGAGCCGGAGGAGCGCGCCGCGCGGGGCCTCTTCCTGTCGTTCCAGTATCCGCTGGAAATCCCCGGCGTCCCGGCCATGACCTTCATCCGCACGGCGCTCAACGCCCAGCGCAAGGCCCGTGGCGAAGAGGAAATGTCGGCGCCGGACTTCCTTAAGCGCGCCCGTCAGGTGGCTCAGGACCTGAAGATCGACTTCGACATGCTCAAGCGCCCGCTCAATGTCGGCTTCTCCGGCGGTGAGAAGAAGCGCATGGAAATCTTTCAGATGGCGATGCTTTCGCCGCGTCTGCTCATTCTCGATGAGACCGACTCCGGCCTGGATATCGACGCCCTGAAGATCGTCGCTGACGGGGTCAACGCCCTGCGTGGACCGGACCGCGCCATGCTCGTGATCACCCACTATCAGCGC
The DNA here is from genome assembly GCF_036723115.1 of Phenylobacterium sp. Taxonomy (GTDB): domain Bacteria; phylum Pseudomonadota; class Alphaproteobacteria; order Caulobacterales; family Caulobacteraceae; genus Phenylobacterium. The sequence continues at coordinate 26,303 of NZ_DAIMHV010000006.1, forward strand.
CTGCTGGACTATATCCGCCCCGACAAGGTCCATGTGCTGGCGGCCGGCCGCATCGTCGCCACCGGCGGCCCGGACCTCGCCCTCGAGCTGGAGCGCGAAGGCTATGACAAGTATGCGAGGGCCGCTTGACCCTCGCCGCCGCCCTGATCGCGCGTGACGTCTCGCGCCTGCCCAGCCGCCGGGACGAGGACTGGCGCTGGACGGACCTTCGCGGCCTGATCCGCGAGCTGCCGCCGCAGGCGCCGGCGGCGCCGGCCCCGGATGGGGCGGGTCCCTTTGGCGACCTCGGCGAGGCCGAGCTGGTGGTGGTCAACGGCCGACCCCTGGGCGGGGCGCAGGCCCTGGTGCTGGCGGCGGGGGAACGGCGCACCGTGCGCCTGCGTCTGGTCTCCGTTTCGCTTGAGACCGCTCACGGGACGACGCTGGCCGTTTCGTTGGGCGAGGGCGCCCATCTGACCCTGCTGGAGAGCCATGAGGGTCTGGCCGAGGACTATGTGGCCGACATTCAGCTGAAGATCGACCTTGAGGCCGAGGCGCGCCTGGACAGGGTCGTGCTGGCGCAGGATGGCGCGCTCTCGGTGGCGGTCACCCAGGCCCATGTCGATCTGGCCCCGGGGGCGCGCCTCTTTCAGACCACGCTCACCACCGGGGCGCGGCGACAGCGGCTGGAGACCGTGGTCCGGCATCCCGGCCAGGGCGCCCATGTCCAGATGGACGGGGTCTATCTGCTGACGGGGCGCAGCCATGCGGACCTGACCAGCGCGGTCACCCATGCGGGCCTGGACGGAACCACCAATCAGCTGGTCAAGGGCGTCGCCAGCGGCCAGGCCCGCGGGGTCTTCCAAGGACGGATCACCGTGGAACCGGGCGCCGACCGCACCGACGCGCGCATGGGCCACCACGCCCTGATCCTGGATGACCGGGCCGAAGTGGACGCCAAGCCCGAACTGCTGATCTTCGCCGACGATGTGGCCTGCGCCCATGGAAACACTGTCGGCGCCCTGGACGAGGACGCCCTGTTCTATGCCCGCCAGAGGGGGGTGCCGGAGGCCGAGGCCCGCGCCCTGCTGACCAGCGCCTTCGTGGGCGAGGTGGTCGATCGCATCGCCGATGAGGCGGTGCGCGAGGCGGTGGCGGCCTGGGCCGCAGCCCGGCGGGTGGGCTGATGGGGTTCGATGTCGCCGCCGCGCGCGAGGCCTTTCCCATCCTGCAGCGTCAGGTGAACGGAAAGCCGCTGATTTATCTGGATTCAGCGGCTTCCGCCCAGAAGCCCCGGGCGGTGATCGACGCCATGCGCTCGGCGATGGAGTCCTCCTACGCCAATGTTCATCGCGGCCTGCATACCCTGGCCAATGAGACCACCGACGCCTATGAGGCCGCCCGCCGCAGCGTGGCGAGCTTCATCGGGGCTGCGGAGGGCGAGATCGTCTTCACCAAGGGGGCGACGGAGGGCATCAATCTGGTGGCCGCCGGCCTGGGCGCGCGTCTGCAGCCGGGCGACGAGATCCTCCTGACCGAGATGGAGCATCACGCCAATATCGTCCCCTGGCACTTTCTGCGCGAACGCCTGGGCGTGGTGTTGCGGTTCGTGCCGGTCACCGACCAGGGGGAGCTTGATCTCGCGGCTTATCAGGACCTGCTCGGTCCCCGGACCAGGCTGGTGGCCTTCACCCACATGTCCAACGTGCTGGGCACGGTCAATCCGGCTCAGCGCCTGACCGAGATGGCCCATGCGGCCGGCGCTCTTGTGTTGGTGGACGGCTGCCAGGCGGTGGTCCATCAACCCGTGGACGTGCGCGAGCTGGGCGCCGACTTCTACGTCTTCTCCGGGCACAAGCTCTATGGGCCCACCGGCATCGGCGTGCTCTACGGTCGGGCCGCCGCCCTGGCGGACCTGCCGCCCTATCAGGGCGGAGGCGAGATGATCGCCCAGGTGAGCCTGGAGGCGATCACCTATGCCGATCCACCGCACCGGTTCGAGGCCGGCACGCCGCCGATCCTCGAGGCCATCGGCCTGGGCGCGGCCATCGAATGGCTGAAAGGGTTCGACCGCCAGGCCATCGCCGAGCATGAGCAGCGCCTCTATGCCCGCACCCTGGAGGGCCTGGCCGGCGCCAACTGGCTGAAGGTGATCGGCGAGGCGCCAGGGAAGGGGGCCATTCTCTCCTTCCTTGTGGACGGCGCTCACGCCCATGACGTGGCCCAGATCCTGGACCGCTACGGGGTGGCGGTGCGCGCCGGCGCCCATTGCGCCGAACCCCTGATGAAGCGGTTCGGCGTGACCTCCAGCGCCCGGGCCTCCTTCGGACTCTACAACACCGAGGCTGAGGCGGACGCCTTCGTCGAAGCCCTCACAAAGACCCAAGCCTTTTTTGCGTGAACGCCATGGATGACGCCCCCGCCACCACCGAGGCCACGCCGCTGTCCCAGGCGGAGCTGGACCAACTGACCGATCAGCTGATCGACAAGCTCAAGACGGTGTTCGACCCGGAGATCCCGGTGGACATCTATGAGCTGGGCCTCATCTACAAGGTCGATGTGTCGGACGATAAGGATGTGGCCATCGACATGACCCTGACCGCGCCGGGCTGCCCCGTGGCCGGCGAGATGCCCGGCTGGGTGCAGGATGCGATCATGGAGATTCCGGGCATCCGCTCCTGCACGGTGGACCTGGTGTTCGACCCGCCGTGGGATCCCTCGCGCATGTCCGACGAGGCCAAGCTTCAACTGAACATGTTCTGACCCCATATCAGCGCCATGGAACCTCTCAGCCTCACGCCTGCGCCCCGCGCCCGCCGTCCACGGCCCAAGGTGGTCAGTCTGACGGATGCCGCCGCCGACCGCGTCCGCGAGATCATGGCCCGCGCCGAAAAGCCTTATGCCGGCCTCCGCGTCGGGGTGAAGAACGGCGGTTGCGCGGGCCAGGAATACGTTCTTGACTATGCCGAGAGCGCCGACCCTCTGGACGAGGTGGTAGAGGACAAGGGCGTCACCATACTGGTGGAACCCAAGGCCGTGCTGTTCCTCATCGGAACGGTGATCGACTACGAAACGAACCGGCTTTCGGCCAAGTTCGTCTTCCGCAATCCGAACGAGACCGACGCCTGCGGCTGCGGGGAAAGCGTCACGATCATTCCGGCGGAGGCGGGCCAGGAACCGTCCTGACCGGCCTGTCTCCCCCCGTGTGGCCGCGCTCTATCGGCCGGTGAATTGCGCCGGGCGCTTTTGCAGGAAGGCCAGCACGCCTTCGCGGGAATCGTCGGTGCGCCCCGCCTCGCGCTGCACGATCCGCTCGGCCTTGAGCTGTTCATCCCAGGCCGCATCCAGCCCGTCCCAGACGAGCTTGCGGATATAGCCCAGAGCCTTGGGCCCGGTGGCCAGGGCGTGCGCCAACTCCATCGCCGTGGGCATCAGTTCCGCGTCGGGCACGCAGCGATTGATCAGGCCCCATTCCACGGCCGTGCGGGCGGGCAGCTTCTCACCCAGGAGGGTCAGCTCCATGGTCCGGGCCTTGCCCACCAGCCGGCTGAGCAGATAGGTGGCGCCCCCGTCCGGAACCAGTCCAATGCGGCGGAAGGCCTGCAGGAAGTAGCCGCTCTCGCCGGCCACCACGATGTCGCCCATGAGCGCGATGGAACAGCCGATGCCCGCGGCCGCACCATTCACAGCCGTGACGATGGGCAGCGGATAGTCGCGCATCCGGCTGACGAACGGGTTGTACACGGTTTCCAGGGCGGCGCCGGCGTCCCGCGGTTCGGCCTCGCCGGAGCTTTCCGAACTGCCCCGGCCTGACAGGTTGGCGCCTGAGCAGAAGCCGCGGCCCTCGCCGGTGATGACCACGCAGCGGACCCCGGAGTCAGGCGCGGCATAGGCCTGCATGGCCGCGTCCAGTTCACCGATCAGATCGAGGCCGGCGGCGTTCAGGGTCGCCGGGTCGGAGAGGGTGACCACCGCCACGCCATTCTCCTGGCTCGTCTTGATCTTGTGATAGGCCACGGGCGTCCTCCAGGGTCTTGTCTTTGTGCGATCCTGGGGGAGCCGACCTAGGGTCAGCCAAGGGCCAATCGGCCGCTCAGGCGGCCTTCGTCGCGCCATCCCCGCAGGTGGCCCTGTTCCGGCCTCCGCGTTTGGAGGCGTAGAGGGCCGCGTCGGACCGCTCCATGAGGGCGTGAGCGCTTTCTCCTGCGCGTCGCTGGGCATAACCCGACGACACGGTGATGGCGCCCAGATCCTCATTGGTGGACCGACGCTTCAGCATACGCGAGGCGATCTCCTGGCGCATCTCTTCAAGCACGGCGCCGGCCACATCGCGGCCCTCGTCCGGGAAGATGATGGCGAACTCCTCGCCCCCATAGCGGGCCGCAAGGCGAGGGGTGGCGCCGACCCGGCCGATGACGCTGGCCACATATCGGATGACCTGGTCCCCGGTCTGGTGGCCCCAGGTGTCGTTGAAGCCCTTGAAGTGGTCGATGTCGATCAGCGCCAGGGTCACAGGGCGGCCGGACTGTTCGGCCTCCAGGCAGGCGCGTTCAAGCTCTTCATCGAAGGCCTTGCGGTTGGCGAGGTTGGTGAGTCCGTCGGTGGTGGCCTCGCGGCGGACCAGTTCCAGATGCTCGCGCAGGCGCGCCACCTCGCTGCTGGAATCGCTCAGCCGCTTTTCCAGCGAGGCGTTTTCCTGCTGCACCCGTTCGGTGGCCTGGGAGAGGGTCTTGACCGTCACGGCCAGCGCGTCGAGGTCGGCCGAACTGCTCAGCGACCGGCTGGCGGTGGCGAGGGTCTGGCCGTAGTCGGCGCTGGATTGCTTCGCCGAGCTGATGGCGGCCGAAACCGAGGCCAGTTCCCGGCTCAACTGGTCGCCGGTGTCGCGGATCTGATCGGTCAGCTTGGCCTTGGGCAGGTAGCGCGCCGCCAGCTCATCGCTGACGGTCTCGGTGAAGGCCGTGCCGGTTTCCAGAATGCGGGTGATCTCGCGGCCGAGCTCGCCCTGCGGGTTGGCCAGGAAGTTGACCCAGAGTTCGAAATTCACGGCGGTGGGCCAAACCCCATGCCGCTCCATCTCCTGGACGGCGCGGCGGGCGAAATCGAACGCCTCCGGGCCTCTGAGCCGCACGTCAACATTCTGTGACATGAGTTTTGCGTCTTCCCTGCCGCCGCGCCCCCTGGCGTCTGGCGTGTCTGTCGAGACGCATCCTACGGACGAGGTTCAAACGAGCCGTTAAGCTTGAGCATGAAGCCTCGCCCGCGGAGCGAGCAGGGGCGGTCGGCTACTCGTCGCGCAGGGGCGTCGGGCGCAGCAGGAAGGCCGGGGTGTCGCCGCCAAAGCCGCGCACGCCGACGCGGTCGTCCTCGTCCTCATCCCGCGTCCGAACGCCGCGCACGGGGCGGGCTTCGGCGCGGCTGCGGCGGGGCGCAGGTTCGGCCTCCGGTCGCGAGGCGGCCCGGTCTGCGGCGGGCCTGGAGCGGCCGCGGGACTTGGGCTTCTCTTCGGCGGGCGCCGCCTCAGGTTCAGCCTTGGCCGCCGGCTTGGCCTTGGCCGGAGCTTCGGCCTCGGGCTCGGGCCTGGGGCGCTCGGCGCCTTCGGAGGCCGGCTCGCTGCGGGTGCGTCGACCACCCCGGGCGGCGTTGCGCGGTTCGCCGCGCCGGCTACGGCCGCGGCCTTCGTCGGTCAGCGACGACCAGTCCAGGTCGAGAGGCGCCTGTTCGGGCGTCTTGCCGATCAGCTTCAGCACCTTGTCCAGCGACTTGGCGTCGGCCGGGGTGACGATCATGAAGGCTTCACCCGTCCGGCCCGCGCGGCCGGTGCGGCCGATGCGGTGGACATAGTCGTCGGCATGGTGCGGCACGTCGTAGTTGAAGACATGGCCGACGGCCGGGATGTCCAGTCCGCGGGCGGCCACATCGGAGGCCACCAGCAGCTTGAGCTCACCCTTGCGGAAGTTCTCCAGGGTCCGCATCCGCGTCGCCTGGTCCAGGTCGCCGTGAATCGCCGCAGCGTCAAAGCCATGGGTTTTCAGGGACTTGGCGACGATATCGACTTCTGTCTTGCGGTTGCAGAAGACGATGCCGTTGGTCACGTCGGAGCGCTCGATGAGCGCGCGCAGAGCCGCCCGCTTGGCCTTGGAGTCCGAAACCGGCAGCTCGCTCACATATTGGGTGATGGTGTCGGCGGTGGTCGCCGGCTTCGACACCTCGATCCGCGTGGGATCGTTGAGGAACTGCTTGGTGAGCCGGGTGATCTCCGGCGGCATGGTGGCCGAGAAGAACAGCACCTGGCGCTTGGGCGGCGTCAGCTTGAAGATGCGCTCGATGTCCGGGATGAAGCCCATGTCGAGCATGCGGTCGGCCTCGTCGACCACCAGCAGCTGGACGCCGGTGAGCAGCAGCTTCCCGCGCTCGAAATGGTCCAGCAGACGGCCGGGGGTGGCGATCAGCACGTCGACCCCGCGGTCGAGCTTGGCTTCCTGATCGCCGAAGGAGACGCCGCCGATTAGCAGGGCCCAGCTCAGCTTGTGATACTTGGCGTAGCGCTCGAAGGACGAGGCGACCTGATCGGCCAGTTCCCGCGTGGGGGCGATCACCAGGGAGCGCGGCATCCGCGCCTTGGACCGCCCGGCCGCCAGGCGGTCGATCATCGGAAGCGTGAAGGCGGCTGTCTTACCGGTTCCGGTCTGGGCGATCCCCAGGACATCCCGTCCGGCCAGGGCGACCGGAATGGCCTGCTCCTGAATGGGCGTGGCGGTGGTGTAACCGGTTTCGACGATGGCCTTGAGCGTCGCGTCCGACAGGCCGAGATGTGAGAATTCAGTCATTCATTGGCTAGGTAGGATCAGGGCGCTGCGCGCGCGCCACAGATCGTCAGGCGCGACGTGATCGACGCGCGCGGCGGAACATAGGCCGAAGCGCTTTCAAGTCAACGCGCGAAGGACCAAGTCGGCCGCAATCCCTCCTCAATTTTCAGGATCGCGGCACACGTTCAGACGTCGAGATCATCCATGGCGAACTCCGCATTCTCCTGAATGAAGCGGAAGCGAAGCTCAGCACGGCGGCCCATCAGGGCTTCCACCAGATCGGCCACAGCTTCTTCGGACCGGGGCAGGGTCACCCGCGCCAGGGTGCGGCGGGCCGGGTCCATGGTGGTTTCCTTGAGCTGGGCGGGCATCATCTCGCCCAGGCCCTTGAAGCGACCGATCTCCGGCTTCTTGCCCTTGAACTCGGTGGCCAGCAGCTCGGTCCGATGGGCGTCGTCCCGCGCGTAGATGGTCTTTCCCCCGTGGCTCAGCCGGTAGAGCGGGGGCAGGGCCAGATAGAGCCGCCCCGCGCGGATCAGGTTGGGCATGGTGCGATAGAAGAAGGTGATCAGGAGCGAGGCGATGTGGGCGCCGTCGACATCGGCGTCGGTCATGATCACGATGCGCTCATAGCGCAGGTCTTCCTCGCGGAACTTGGAGCCCGGCTGCACGCCCAGGGCCAGCAGCAGGTCGCTCAGCTCCTTGTTGGCGACCAGCTTGTCGGCCCCGGCCGAGGCGACGTTCAGTATCTTGCCGCGCAGGGGCAGGATGGCCTGGGTCTTGCGGTCGCGGGCCTGCTTGGCCGAGCCGCCGGCCGAATCGCCCTCCACCAGGAAAAGCTCAGTTCCGTCGGCGGCCTGAATGGCGCAGTCGGCCAGCTTGCCCGGCAGGCGCAGCTTGCGGGTCGCGCTGGCGCGGGAGACCTCCCGGTCCTTGCGGCGCTTCAGCCGTTCTTCGGCGCGCTCGATGACGAAGGCCAGCAAGGCGTTGGCGGCCTTGGGCTGGGCGGTCAGCCAGTGGTCGAAGGGATCGCGCAGGGCGCCTTCCACCAGGCGCTGAGCCTCGGCGGTGGAGAGCCGCTCCTTGGTCTGACCCTGGAATTCGGGGTTCTTGATGAAGACGCTCACCAGGACGCCGGCCTGGGCGATGACGTCCTCGGCGGTGATCAGCCCGCCCCGTTTCTCATTGGTCAGCTCCGCATAGGCCTTCAGGCCGCGGGTCAGGGCGGCGCGGAGGCCCGCCTCATGGGTGCCGCCTTCGGGGGTGGGCACGGTGTTGCAGTAGGAGCGGATGAAGCCGTCGGCCTCGCCGAAGCCTTCGGGGGTCCAGGTGATCGCCCATTCCACCGCCCCCGCCTCGCCCTGGCGCTCGAAGCGGCCGGCGAAGGGTTCGGGGGTGACGGTCTCGATGTTCTGAACCTGCTCGGCCAGATAGTCGGCCAGACCGTTGGGAAAGCGGAAGACGGCCTCGGGCGGGGTCTGGTCGTGTATGCGGGCAGGGTCGCATTTCCAGCGAATCTCCACCCCGCCGAACAGGTAGGCCTTGGACCGGGCCATCCGGTAGAGGCGCGCCGGCTTGAAGGCGCAGCCGTCGCCAAAGATCTGCGGGTCGGGCAGGAAGCGGATGGCCGTGCCGTGCTTGCGGGTGGGCTGGCCCTTCTCGATGGATCCCAGCGGCTTGCCGCGGGCGAAAGCCTGGCGCCACTCGAACCCGTCCTTCCAGGCGGTGACTTCCACCAGCTCCGACAGCGCATTGACCACCGAGACGCCCACCCCGTGCAGGCCGCCGGAGGTCTCGTAGGCCTTGCCGGAGAATTTTCCGCCGGAATGGAGGACCGTCATGATCACTTCCAGGGCCGACTTTCCTGGATGTTTGGGGTGTGGGTCCACGGGGATGCCGCGGCCGTCGTCCTTGACGGTCAGATAGCCCTCGGCGTCCAGGCTCACCTCGATGAACTTGGCGTGGCCGGCCACGGCCTCGTCCATGGCGTTGTCCAGCACCTCGGCGAAGAGGTGATGCAGCGCCCGTTCGTCCGTGCCGCCGATGTACATGCCCGGCCGCTTGCGCACCGGCTCAAGACCTTCCAGGACCTCGATGTCCTTGGCCGAATAGCCGCCTGCGGGCGCTCCAGCCGGCGCGGCGCTGGCCTTTTCGGCCGGCGGCGGGGAGGGCCGGGGCTCGTGCGACTGGGCGAGCGGTGCGGCCGGCGCCGGGTTCAGGGCGTCGTCGAACAGGGAGGCTTGCGGGGGGGCCTTGGACATCGGGCTCGGAAGCTGGGGCGATTCGGAAGCGCCCGGTATGAATCGCAGCGGCGGACAAATCAATGCGGCCGGGTCTGAACGGAAAAAGGGCCGCAGCAAGCGCTGCGGCCCTTTCCGGATCGCTCTAAGCGCTGGGGCTTAGCACTTGTAGTACATGTCGAATTCGACGGGGTGCGGATGCAGTTGCAGCCGCATGACCTCTTCCATCTTCAGCTCGATATAGCCGTCGATGAAGTCGTCATCCATGACGCCGCCCTTCTTGAGGAAGGCGCGGTCCTTGTCGAGGCTCTCGAGGGCCTCGCGCAGCGAGCCGCAGACCTCCGGGACCTTCTTCTGCTCGCGCGGCGGCAGGTCGTAGAGGTTCTTGTCCATGGCCGGACCCGGATCGATCTTGTTCTCGATCCCGTCGAGGCCGGCCATCAGCAGGGCCACGAAGGTCAGATAGGGGTTGCCCATCGGATCGGGGAAGCGGGCCTCGATGCGCTTGGCCTTGGGGCTGTCCACGTGCGGGATGCGGATGGAGGCCGAGCGGTTGCGCGAGGAATAGGCCAGCTTCACCGGAGCTTCGTAGCCGGGCACCAGGCGCTTGTAGCTGTTGGTGGTGGAGTTGGCGAAGGCGTTGATGGCCTTGGCGTGCTTGATGATGCCGCCGATGTACCACAGGCATTCCTGCGACAGGCCGGCATACTTGTCGCCGGCGAACATGGGCTGGCCGTCCTTCCAGATCGACTGGTGGACGTGCATGCCCGAGCCGTTGTCGCCGAACATCGGCTTGGCCATGAAGGTGGCGGACTTGCCGTAAGCCGCGGCCACATTGTGGATCACGTACTTATAGAGCTGCATCCGGTCGGCCATGGTCAGCAGGTCGGCGAACTTCAGGCCGAGTTCGTGCTGGGCCGGCGCCACCTCGTGGTGGTGCTTTTCGGGCTGCATGCCCAACTCGCCCATGACCGCCAGCATTTCGCCGCGCAGATCCTGGCCGGAGTCCACCGGATTGACCGGGAAGTAGCCGCCCTTGGGCCCCGGGCGGTGGCCCATATTGCCCTCGGCATATTCCTTGGAGGAGTTCACCGGCAGTTCGGTGGAGTCGAAGGCGTAGCCGGTGTTGTGGCCGGCCGTGGACCAGCGCACGTCGTCGAAGATGAAGAACTCGGCCTCGGGACCGAAATAGACGGTGTCGCCGATGCCCGCCGACTTCACATAGTTCAGCGCCGCCTTGGCGATGCTGCGCGGGTCGCGGTTATAGGGGGTGTTGGTGTCGGGGTTCAGGACGTCGCAGAACAGGCACAGGGTGGTCTGCTGGTAGAAGGGGTCGATATAGGCCGAGTCCAGATCCGGACGCAGCTTCATGTCGGACTCGTTGATCGCCTTCCAGCCCGAGATGGACGAACCGTCGAACATGGTGCCGTCGTTCAGGAAGTCGTCATCGACCAGATCGATGTCGAAGGTGACGTGCTGCAGCTTCCCGCGGATATCGGTGAAGCGGACGTCGACATACTTGACGTCCTTTTCCTTGATCATCGCCAGGATGTCTTTGGCCGTGCTCATTATTATCCCCTAACTCGCTCTTTGGAGTGGATGTCAGACCGCCGCCGCGCCGGTTTCCCCGGTGCGGATACGCAGGACGTCGATGACCTCGGAGACGAAGATCTTTCCGTCCCCGATGCGGCCGGTGCGCGCCGCGCCGGTGATGGCTTCCAGCGCCGCGTCGAGCTGGTCGTCGGCTACGACGACCTCGATCTTGATCTTCGGCAGGAAGTCCACGACGTACTCGGCGCCGCGATAAAGCTCAGTATGGCCCTTTTGCCGGCCATAACCCTTGGCCTCGAGGACGGTCATGCCCTGGACGCCCAGCTCCTGCAGGGCCTCCTTCACCTCGTCCAGCTTGAAGGGTTTGATGACGGCTTCGATCTTCTTCATGGGGCCTTCACTGTCACAGAACGCGCCGTCGCCCCGGCGGGTCGAGGGGACGGAGCACGGCTGGGCGCGCGGCCACAAGAGGCTCTCGACGCGGCGTCGCCGGAGGTCTAGCCGATTTCGCCTGTTGCACAACAAATAGTCAGCAGGCGCCTGCGGATTGTGCGGTGCGGAAATCGCCCTTGTGACGCCGCCATCCGCCCCTAGGATCGTCGCAACAATGAGCGGGAGGAGGCGAGGACATGGACGACAAGACCCCTGTCTTGATCGGAGCGGGCCAATTCACCTATCGCGGCGAACCGCAGGACTCTCCCTCGCCGACGAAACTGCTGAAGATTGCGGCGCTTGCGGCGGCTCAGGACGCCGGCCTGACCGCTGAGCACCTGGCCGGGATCGACAGCCTGGCGGTGGTGGGCTTCACGGTGGACGCCCCGGGCGGCGGCCGGCCCACGCCGCACAGCGCCAATCCGCCGGCCAGCCTCGCCCGAACCCTGGGCGCCGCGCCCCGCTGGCAGGTCTATAGCCATATGGGCGGCAACACGCCCCAGCAGCTGGTCAACATCCTCTGCGAGCGGGTGGCCCGGGGCGAGACCGAGTTCGCCCTGGCCGTCGGCTGTGAATTCCTGGGCTCGGCCACCAAGCGCCTGACCCGAGGTCTCGGCTTCGACGACTGGCAGGAGCCGCAGGATCTTCCGCCGCCAGAGCGCATCGGCGATCCCCGTCCCGGCGTGACGCCCTATGAGGCGCGCCATGGGCTCGGTCGGCCGATCAATGTCTATCCCCTGTTCGAAAACGCCCTGCGCGCCCGGGACGGCCGCGCCATCGCCGATCACCAGAAGCGCCTCGGCGCCCTGTTCGCCCCCTTCACCGAGGTGGCGGCTCAGAACCGGGACGCCTGGTTCCCGATCGCCCGAACCGCCGAGGAACTGATCACCGTCACCGAGCGCAACCGGATGGTGGGATTCCCCTACACCAAGTACCTCAACGCCATCATGGATGTGGATCAGTCCGCCGCCGTCCTGGTGACCAGCCTGGCCAAGGCGCGGGCCCTGGGCGTGGCCGAAGACCGGCTGGTCTATCTGCACGGCTGCGCCGACGCGGCCGATCTCTGGTATCCCCTGGAGCGTCAGGACTTCCACTCCAGCCCGGCCATGCGCCTCACCGGCCAGCGGGCGCTGGAGATGGCCGGGATCAGCCTGGACGAAATCGGCCATGTGGACCTCTATTCCTGCTTTCCCGTGGCCGTGGAGATCGGCGCCGAGGAGCTGGGCCTGTCGCTGGATGACCGTCGAGGTCTGACCCTGACGGGGGGGCTGCCCTATTTCGGGGGACCGGGGAACAACTACGCCATGCATTCCATCGGCGCTCTGATGCGGCGTCTGCGGGCCAACCGCGGCGACTACGGCCTGATCACGGCCAATGGCTGGTTCCTGACCAAGCAGTCCACGGGCGTCTATTCCACGCACGCGCCGGATCGTCCGTTCGAACGGGAAGATCCCGCTGTCCTCCAGCGCCAGATCGACGCCCTGCCGCACCCGGAGATCATCGAAAACCCCGACGGCCGGGCGGTGATCGAGACCTATACTGTCGTGCATGGTCGCGAAGGCTATCTCATGGGCATCGTCGTGGGCCGCGACGAGGCCGATCGCCGGTTCGTGGCCCATACCCCAGCCGACCCCGAGACATTGCACGGCCTGGAGGCTGTGGAATCGGTGGGCCGGCGGGGTAGGGTCGGTCCCGCCCCCGAAGGCCAGCGAAACCTCTTCATTCCGGACTGATCCCCATGCCCCGTCTCTATCTGATCCGCCACGGTAAGCCCGCCGCCACCTGGGGCGGCCATGACGATGATCCGGGGTTGGATGAGACCGGCGCCGCCCAGGCCCGCGCGGCCCGGGACGTGCTGCTGGCCTTGCCGGCGGAGCATCGGCCCCGCCGGGTGGTGTCCTCGCCCCTGGCCCGCTGTCGCGAAACGGCCATGCCGACGGCGCAGGCCCTGGGGGTGGAGATCGAGATCGATCCGGCGGTGGGCGAGATTCCCACGCCGGCGGCCCTGGCCGCCGAGGCCAGGCCCGCTTGGCTGCGCGATGCCTTCCAGGGTCGCTGGCAGGATATTCCGGGCGACCTCGACTACGATGCGTGGCGAGGGTCCATCGCCCGCGCCCTGCTGAGCCGGGGGGATACGGCGGTCTTCAGTCACTTCGTGGCCATCAATGCGGTGTTGTCCCACCTGGCGCAGGACGACCGGGTGGTCTCTTTCCGCCCCGACCACACCTCGATCACCACCCTGGAGACGGACGGTCAGCGGCTGGTTCTGGTCGAGCGTGGGCGCGAAGCCGCCACCGGCGTCCTCTGAGCGAGCCGATCATGACGCCCAGGCCCATTCTCACGGTGGCCGAGATGTCGGCCGCCGATCGCGCCGCCGTCGCCGCCGGGACGCCGGCCCTGACCCTCATGGAGCGCGCCGGGGGGGCGGTGGCCGACGCCATCCTCGCCCGTTTCCCACTTGGCCCGGTGCTGGTTCTCTGCGGTCCCGGCGACAATGGCGGGGACGGCTATGTGATCGCCCGGCGGCTGGCCGAGGCGGGATGGCCGGTCACAGTGAGCGCCCTTGCCCCGCCCGCCACCGCTTCGGCCAAGGCCATGGCGGCGCTCTGGGACGGCCCGATGGCCGCCTCGGACGACCTGCCGGACGCAGCCCTCTATGTGGACGCCCTGTTCGGCGCCGGTTTCGCCCGGCCGCTCAGCGGGGAGGCCGCCCGCCTGGCCGCCCAGCTGGCCGCCCAGGCCGACCGCGTGGTCGCCGTCGATCTGCCCTCGGGCCTGCCCGGCGATACGGGGCAGCCGCTCGGCGCCTGCGCGCGCGCGGCGCTCACCGTGACCTTCCAGGCGCGCAAGCCCGCCCACGTGCTCGAACCCGGGCGCGGCCGCTGCGGCGAGGTGGTGGTGGCCGATATCGGACTGGGCGAGGTGGAGACCCGGCTCTTCGAGAACGAGCCTGGCCTGTGGCTGAGCCGCTTTCCCTGGCCGTCGGCGGCCTCGCACAAGCATGCCCGCGGGCGCATGGTGGTGGTCAGCGGGCCGATGACCAGCACCGGGGCCGCCCGGCTGGCGGCCCGCGCGGGCCTGCGGATCGGGGCGGGCCTGGTGACCGTGCTCTCGCTCCCCGACGCCCTGGCCGTCAACGCCGCCCATCTGGAGGCGGTCATGCTCAAGGGATTTGAGAGCGAGGCCGAGCTCGAGGCCCTGGCCGCCGATGTGGACGCCGCCGTGATCGGCCCGGCGGCCGGCGTCAATGAGACGACGCTCAGCCACGTCATGGCGCTCGCCCGCACGGGCGCGGCCCTTATCCTGGACGCCGACGCCATCACCGTCTTCCGGGATGATCCGGAAGAACTGTTCTCCGTCCTGGACCGGGACGATGTGCTCACGCCCCATGTGGGAGAGTTCGGCCGGCTGTTTCCCGGCCTGCTGGAGTCCGCGCCGGAGCGGATCACCGCCGTGCGTCAGGCTGCGGCCCAGGCGGACGCGGTGGTGTTGCTGAAGGGCCCCGATACGGTGGTCTGCGCGCCGGACGGGCGGTGCGCGGTGAACCTCAACGGATCGCCCTGGCTGGCCACGGCCGGCAGCGGCGACGTGCTGGCCGGACTGATCGCAGGCCTGGTGGCCCAGGGCATGGACAGCTTCGAGGCCGCCTGCGCGGCGGTCTATATCCATGGGGAGGCCGGCGCCGCCCATGGGCCAGGCCTGATCGCAGAGGACCTTCCGGGCCTGACGCCCGCCGTGCTGCGCAGGCTCTATCTCAGCGTCTGAGGGGGCGCCGGCCGGTGGCGCCCGGGCCTTCCCGATGGTAGGAGGCTGACTGTCCCTGAAGGATTACCCATGCGCCTGCTCGCCGCCGCAGCCCTGATCGTCCCGGTAGCCGCCGGAAGGATCATGTCGCGCGCCGTGAGCGCCGCCGGGACCTGACAGAGGACGCCGCCTCATAAGGGGCGCGTCCTTCAACCCCCGGCCTCTGCGCCGGGGAGGCCCCCGGGCGCCGGGCCGGATCGCCGAGATCCGAGAATGAGCAGCTTCACACCCCAGCTCCTGGCAGGCCTCGCCCTGTTCGCCCTTGTCTCCTCCATCACCCCTGGCCCCAACAACGCCATGCTGATGGCCTCGGGCGCAAATTACGGCTTTGTGCGGACGTTGCCGCACCTGGCCGGGGTGGCCCTGGGCTTCATGTTTCTGGTGGCCTGTGTGGGCCTGGGGCTCGGGGGGCTGTTCGAAGCCTGGCCGCAGGCCCACACCGTCCTCAAGGCCGCTGGCGTCGCCTACCTTCTCTGGCTGGCCTGGAAGATCGGCCAGGCCCGTGGCGGACCCGAGGCCGGGGCGGGGGAGGGGCGGCCCTTCACCTTCCTTCAGGCCGCCGCCTTCCAGTGGGTGAACCCCAAGGCCTGGGTCATGGCGGTGGGGGCGCTGGCGGCCTATCTGCCCCCGGGACGTCCCCTGGCGGGCGTGGCCGTGGTCGCCGGGGTGTTCGGCCTGGTGAACCTGCCCTGTGTGGCGGCCTGGACCGGCTTTGGCGTGGGCTTGCGGCGCCTGCTTCAGAGGCCGGGAGCCCTGCGGGTGTTCAACTGGACCATGGCTGGCTTGCTGGCCCTGTCGACGGTTCCGGTTCTCGCCGACCTGCTGGGCGATCTGAGGGGGGCGGGCTGAGCGGCCTTGACGGCGCCGGCCAAAGCGTCGATGGCAGGCGCGCTCAGCGGGCGTGGCGGAACTGGTAGACGCACTGGATTTAGGTTCCAGCGCCGCAAGGCGTGGAGGTTCGAGTCCTCTCGCCCGCACCACCTTTGCACTTGGACGGCCGGGGCGCCCGTGACATAAGGGCGCCCTCTCGCCGCCTCGACGTAGGCGGCGCTTCCCGTTTCACCCCAAGGCGGACCTTGAAAAAGCGCGGCGCAAGCGCTCCGGTCCGGAAGCAAGAATGTCGATGCAGATCGTTGAAAAGTCTGGTGAAGGCCTCAGCCGCGTCTATGGCGTCACCGTCCCGGCCGCCGACCTGGCCGAACGCCTCGAAGCCCGCATCACCGAGATCACCCCTCAGCTGAACATCAAGGGATTCCGGCCCGGCAAGGTGCCGCCGGCCCATGTGCGTCGGGTGCACGGCAAGGCTCTGATGGCCGAAGTGGTCGAACAGACCATCTCCGAGACCACCCAGAAGGTGCTTGAGGACAATAAGCTGCGCCCCGCCGGCGAGCCTGACCTGAAGCCCGAGGGCGACCTGGGCGAGGTGGTCGAGGGCAAGGCCGACCTGGCCTTCGAGATCTCCCTGGAGATCATGCCGGAGTTCGATCCGGTCGATCCCGCCACCCTGGAGCTGTCGCGCCCGGTCTATAAGCCCGGCGACGACGAGGTGGACGAGGCCCTGGCCGAGCTCGCCAAGCAGCAGCGCAGCTTCGAGCCGCGCACCGGCAAGACCGTCAAGGCCAAGGACGGCGATCAGGTCACCATCGATTTCGTCGGCAAGATCGACGGCGAGGCCTTCGAGGGCGGTTCGGCCGAGGACGCCGATCTGGTCCTGGGCTCGGGCCAGTTCATCCCGGGCTTTGAAGAGCAACTGGTGGGCGCCAAGCCCGACAGCGACGTGGTGGTCAAGGTCACCTTCCCCGAGGACTACCAGGCCGCCCATCTGGCCGGCAAGGAAGCCGAATTCGAGGTCAAGGTGAAGGCCGTCTCCGCCCCGGTGGAGACCACCGTGGACGACGCCTTCGCCGAAAAGCTCGGCATCGAGAACCTGGACAAGCTCAAGGAGCTGCTGCGCACCAATATCGAGCAGCAGTATTCCGGCGCCTCGCGCTTCAAGCTCAAGCGCGCCCTGCTGGACGCCCTGGACAGCCAGCACGACTTCCCGCTGCCCCCGCGCATGGTGGAGGCCGAGTTCGCCGCCATCTGGTCGCAGGTCCAGCAGGACAAGGAACGTGGCGCCCTGCCGCCGGAAGACGCCGAAAAGAGCGACGACCAGCTGCAGACCGAATACCGCAAGATCGCCGAGCGCCGGGTGCGCCTGGGCCTCGTCCTGGCCGAGATCGGCCGGGTCAACAATGTCCAGGTGACCGACCAGGAACTGCTGGAGGCCATGCGCCAGGAGGCCATGCGCTATGGTCCCCAGGCCCAGCAGGTGTTCGACATGTTCCGTCAGAACCCCAACGCCCAGGCCCAGCTCCGCGCGCCCATCTTCGAGGACAAGGTCGTCGATCTGATCATCGAAAAGGCCAAGGTCGAGGACAAGGACGTCAGCAAGGACGAGCTGATGGCCGAGGACGACCTGCCCGAGGGCTATGGCGAGTAAGGCTTGCGCGCCGCGCCCATCGGGCGCGATGATGTGACCCATGATCCCGGCGTGGCCTGCAGGCGGCGTCGGGATCATTCATTTTAGGGCTTCCGAAAGGGCCGGCGCCCGAGGGTCGCCTTGCAACCGGCCGACGCAGACGCGATATCGGAAGGGACGGCGGCGATCGACTCGGTCGCCCAACGAGAAGGGCTTTCAAGCTTATGCGTGACCATGTGACCACCGCGCTCAACCTCGTGCCCATGGTGGTCGAGCAGACCAGCCGCGGCGAACGGGCCTTCGACATCTTCTCGCGCCTGCTGAAGGAGCGGATCATCTTCCTGAACGGGCCGGTGGAAGACGGGATGTCGGCGCTGATCTGCGCCCAGCTGCTGTACCTGGAATCGGAGAATCCCAAGAAGGAGATCTCCATGTACATCAACTCGCCCGGCGGGATCGTGACCTCCGGCCTGGCGATCTACGACACCATGCAATACATCAAGAGCCCGATCTCCACGGTCTGCCTGGGCATGGCCGCCTCCATGGGCTCGTTCCTGCTCATGGCCGGGGAGAAGGGCCAGCGGATTTCTCTGCCCAATGCGCGGATCATGGTCCACCAGCCCTCGGGCGGCTATTCGGGCAAGGCCACCGACATTCAGCGCCACGCTGAGGACATCCTGAAGACCAAGCGGCGCCTCAACGAACTTTACGCCAAGCACACGGGCCAGCCCGTCGAGGTGGTGGAGAAGACCCTGGACCGCGACCACTTCATGACCGCCGAGGAAGCCAAGGCCTGGGGCCTCGTCGATCACGTCTATGAGCGCCGCGCCGAGGACTGATCCCACAGGTCGCGGCTCCTGAGCCGATACGAACCTGGCGCGGCCCTTCCGATCAATGGGCCGCGCTTATCTATTGTGCGCTATTGGGCTCGGCGCGCTCGCGAATCACGGGCTCTCCCGGAAGACGCGATAGCCGGTCTCTTCGGCGATCTTCAGCATTTCCCGATCGCCGCTGGTGTCGCCATAGGCCGCCCGCAGGCGAAGGTCCGGGCCAAACTGCGCCTGCAGGCGGGTCACCTTTTCAGGTCCGCGGCAGTTGCGACTGTCGAAGGCGCCGGTGACGCGGTCCTGGTCGTCGAAGGCCAGGCGCGTGCCGATCAGCAGGTCGGCGCCCAGGCCGCGGGCGAAGGGCTGGACAATCAGGTCCGGCGAGGCGGTCACGATCACCAGGGTCGCCCGCCGCTCGCGCCACCGCCGCCAGGTTCTCAGCGCGTCGGGCCGCAGCAGTCGAGGCGCGAAGGTTTCGGCGAAGGCGCGGGCGTCCGCCTCGAGCCGCTCCCGCGGCACGCCCTTCAGAAACTCCCGCGCGGCGGCCGCCTTCAAGCGTCCGCGGTTGCGATGGAACAGATAGCCGGCCGCCGCCGGCGCAAGACGCCGCATGCCTTGCGCATAGCGGGCCGAGCCCGCACGCCACTTCAGAAAGGTGGTGAAGCTGTCGCGGGTGGTCAGCGTCCCGTCGAAATCGAAGGCGACGACGCCCGTTTCCTCAGCAGGATCGTCGATCATGGCCCCCAAGCTCCAGATGCGCCGAAATAACGCAGTCTCAACATCACGCTTCTCCGATCGGCCCGCCTTGCGAATTTCGGGCCGAACCCCCGCTCAAGCTGAGCCACGCGCCGGCCTTTGGGGGAAAGGTCCGGCTTCGTCGACTTGCGCCAGTTCGATACAATCCCATCTAGAGATTCGAAATTGCGCGCCACGCAGAGCCGATGCGCCGCTGTGTGCGGCGCCCAACCGAGGCTTGTGATCCGGCTCCGGATCGGGGAATGTCAAGGATTAGACAACCCCCGGCGCGTATCCTGCAAGGATGGCGGGAGATCGCCGCCTGCGCCCAGGCGATGGTCCGAGCCGTCGTCCAGAGAGTGAGACTGAACCATGACCAAGGCCGCGAGCGGGGACTCCAAGAGCACGCTGTACTGCTCCTTCTGCGGAAAGAGCCAGCATGAGGTCCGCAAGCTGATCGCCGGTCCGACGGTCTTCATCTGCGATGAATGCGTCGAGCTCTGCATGGATATCATCCGTGAGGAGCACAAGATCTCCTTCGTGAAGTCGAAGGATGGCGTGCCCACCCCGCGGGAAATCCGCGAGGTGCTCGACGACTATGTGATCGGCCAGGACCACGCCAAGAAGGTCCTCTCGGTGGCGGTCCATAACCACTACAAGCGCCTGAACCACGCCACGAAGAACAACGACGTGGAGCTGGGCAAGGCCAACATCATGCTGATCGGGCCCACCGGCACGGGTAAGACCCTGCTGGCCCAGACGCTGGCCCGCATCATCGACGTGCCCTTCACCGTGGCCGACGCCACCACCCTGACCGAGGCCGGCTATGTGGGTGAGGACGTCGAAAACATCATCCTGAAGCTGCTTCAGTCGGCCGACTACAATGTGGAGCGGGCGCAGCGCGGCATCGTCTATATCGACGAGGTCGACAAGATCAGCCGCAAGTCCGACAACCCCTCGATCACCCGCGACGTGTCGGGCGAAGGGGTGCAGCAGGCCCTGCTGAAGATCATGGAAGGCACGGTGGCCTCGGTGCCGCCCCAGGGCGGCCGCAAGCATCCCCAGCAGGAATTCCTGCAGGTGGACACCACCAACATCCTGTTCATCTGCGGCGGCGCCTTCGCGGGCCTGGACAAGATCATCTCGGCGCGCGGGCAGGGGACCTCCATCGGCTTCGGCGCCAAGGTGGCCGATCCCGACGAGCGGCGCACGGGCGAGGTCCTGCGCCAAGTGGAGCCCGACGACCTGCAGCGCTTCGGCCTGATCCCGGAGTTCATCGGCCGTCTGCCGGTGATCGCCACCCTGGACGATCTGGACGAAGAGGCCCTGGTCAAGATCCTGACCGAGCCCAAGAACGCCTTCATCAAGCAGTATCAGCGTCTGTTCGACATGGAGAATGTCGGCCTGACCTTCACCGACGATGCGCTCAATGCGGTGGCCCGCAAGGCCATCTCCCGCAAGACCGGCGCCCGGGGACTGCGCTCCATCCTGGAGGGCATCCTGCTCGACACCATGTACGAGCTGCCCACCTATGACGGGGTCGAAGAGGTGGTGGTGAACGCCGAGGTCGTCGAGGGCCGGGCCCAGCCGCTGATCATCTATGCCGAGCGCCGGGACAAAGGCGGAGCCGCCTGAGCGGCCCTGGCCGCACGAAACTGTGTTGCGGCGCCGAAGACATGATGGGTGCTGACGCTGCGGCGCCGCTTGAACCCGCGGCCGGAGCGTCCACATAAATGATATGAAAACGCCGCCGTTTTGGCGGACGGGCCGTCCGACTCAGGCGCATCGTCTGATGTAACCGCGGCCCGTGGGTCGAGCCTCGCTTACCGTTCAAGGGGGCCGACCGGGAGTGAAGAGCATCATGTCCGAGACCAAGACCCTACCTGTCCTGCCGCTGCGCGACATCGTCGTCTTTCCGCATCAGCCGGTGCCCCTCTTTGTCGGGCGCGAGAAGTCCGTGCGCGCCCTGGAAGAGGCCATGCGCAACGAGGGCAAGGAAATCCTTCTGCTCACCCAGAAGGACAAGGACGATGACGACCCGGCGCCCATCGCCATCTATGAGGTCGGCGTCGTCGCCACCATTCTTCAGCTGCTGAAGCTGCCCGACGGCACCGTGAAGGTGCTGGTGGAGGGCAAGAGCCGCGCCGGCGTCGCCCGCTACACCGCCCAGGCGGACTATTACGAGGCCGACATCGCGCCCCTCGCCGAGGATGGCCTGGCCTCGGCCGAGGCCGAGGCCCTGTCGCGCGCGGTGATCGAGCAGTTCGAAAACTATGTGAAGCTGAACAAGAAGGTTCCGCCCGAGGCGCTGGCGGCCATGCCGCAGATCGAAAACCCCGGGGAGCTGGCCGACCGCGTCGCCTCTCACCTGTCGGTGAAGATCAGCGAGAAGCAGGCCCTGCTGGAAATCTTCGACGTCGTGAAGCGGCTGGAGAAGGTCTACGCCCTCATGGAGGGCGAGATCTCGGTCATGCAGACCGAAAAGAAGATCCGCAACCGCGTGAAGCGTCAGATGGAGAAGACGCAGCGCGAATATTATCTGAACGAGCAGATGAAGGCGATCCAGCGCGAGCTGGGCGAACAGGACGACACGCGCGACGAGCTCAATGAGCTGGAGAAGCGCATCAAGAAGGCCAAGCTGTCCAAGGAGGCCCGCACCAAGGCGGAGGCCGAACTGAAGAAGCTGCGCCAGATGAGCCCCATGTCGGCGGAATCCACCGTCGTGCGGAACTATCTGGACTGGCTGCTGTCCATCCCGTGGGGCAAGGCCAAGCAGCGCCCCATCGACCTCGCCAAGGCTGAAGCGATCTTGGACGAGGACCACTATGGTCTGGACAAGGTCAAGGAGCGCATCCTGGAGTATCTGGCCGTGCAGGCCAGGACCGGTTCGCTGAAGGGGCCGATCCTCTGCCTGGTGGGACCTCCCGGCGTGGGCAAGACCTCTCTGGGCAAGTCCATCGCCAAGGCCACCAGCCGCGAATTCGTCCGGGTCTCCCTGGGCGGCGTGCGCGACGAGGCCGAGATCCGCGGTCACCGCCGGACCTATATCGGCTCCATGCCCGGCAAGATCATCCAGTCGATGAAGAAGGCCAAGACCACCAACGCCTTCTTCCTGCTGGACGAGATCGACAAGATGGGCGCTGACTATCGCGGCGACCCGGCCTCGGCCCTGCTTGAGGTGCTGGACCCGTCGCAGAACTCCACCTTCGCCGACCACTATCTGGAGGTGGACTACGACCTGTCGCCGGTCATGTTCGTGACCACGGCCAACTCGCTCAACATGCCCCAGCCTCTGCTGGACCGCATGGAGATCATCCGCATCCCCGGCTATACCGAGGACGAGAAGGTCGAGATCGCCAAGCGCCACGTCCTGCCCAAGCTCACCAAGGACCATGGCCTCAAGCCGACCGAGTTCATCGTGCCGGAAGAGACCATTCGCGATCTGATCCGCTACTATACGCGGGAAGCCGGGGTCCGTTCGCTCGAGCGCGAGCTGGGCAATCTGGCGCGCAAGACGGTGCGGGACCTGGCGCGTGAGAGCCTGAGCGCCATCACCATCGACGCCGAACGCCTGGCCAAGTACGCCGGGGTGCGCAAGTACCGCTATGGCGAGACTGACGCCGAAGACCAGGTCGGCATCATCACCGGCCTGGCCTATACGGACTTCGGCGGCGACATCCTGACCATCGAGGCGGTGAAGATGCCGGGCAAGGGCCGCATGACGGTCACCGGCAATCTGAAGGATGTCATGAAGGAGTCGATCTCGGCGGCCAACTCCTACGTCCGCAGCCGCTCGGCCCAGTTCGGCATCGAACCGCCGGTGTTTGAGCGTACGGACGTGCACATCCACGTGCCCGACGGCGCCACGCCCAAGGACGGCCCGTCCGCCGGCGCGGCCATGGCGACGGCCATCGTCTCAGTGCTGACCGGCATTCCCATTCGCAAGGACATCGCCATGACCGGCGAGGTCACCCTGCGGGGCCGGGTGACGGCCATCGGCGGTCTGAAGGAAAAGCTGCTCGCGGCGCTGCGCTCAGGCGTCAAGACCGTGCTGATTCCCGAGGAGAACGAGAAGGACCTGGCCGACATTCCGGCCAAGGTGAAGGAGTCTCTGGAGATCATCCCGGTCAACACCATGGACCAGGTGCTGGGCCATGCCCTGACCCGCGCGCCCGAGCCGATCGAATGGTCGGAGACGGCCGCGGCTCCGCCTGCGCCGGCGGACGACGCCGAGCCTGAGCCGATCATGACTCACTGAACTTCGGTCACGTCTTGAACAGTTGGGAGCGGCGCAGGGAAACCTGCGTCGCTCCTTTGTTTGACGCTGGTCCTGAACCCCGCATAATCGCGTGACGCGAAGGTGAAAAAGACGCTGCCGGACCTTCGCGCAAAACAGAAAAAGGCAGGGAGAGGAAACCAGGAATGACCAAGGCAGAATTGGTCGCGGAGATGTCCGAGAAGGCGGGCATCACCAAGGCCCAGGCGAAGGACGCCCTCGAAGCGTTCATTGGCTCCGTCACGGGCTCGCTCAAGGGCGGGCAGGAAGTCCGTCTGGTGGGCTTCGGGAGCTTCGTGCCCGTCAAGCGGGCGGCGGGCACTGCGCGCAATCCGCGGACCGGCGAGAGCGTTCAGCGGCCGGCGTCACAGACGGCGCGGTTCAAGGTCGGCGAGGGTCTGAAGAACGCCCTGAACAGCTGATCGCACCGGGGTGAGCGATTCGAATAGGGGGGGCGGTCGCCAATGCGGCCGCCCTTTGTTCGTCTGGCGGGCTTGGGCGGGAAGGGCTCTTCGGCCGGCTTGGCCCTCGCCAAATTTCTGCGCGGTCGCAGTGTCTATCTGCGCCCTGACCCTCTAATAGGAGGCGCGAAGGGCGGCTAGCTCAGCTGGTCAGAGCACCTGGTTTACACCCAGGGGGTCGGGGGTTCGAACCCCTCGCCGCCCACCACGCCTCTAGGCCTCACGACGCAGAGCCATCACGACGCAGGGACTGTCATGCGCTATCGCCCCCTGGGCCGAACGGGCCTGACGGTTTCCGAGATCGGGTTCGGCGCCGCCAGCTACTGGGGGCTGCGGCGGTTTCCCGAGGCCGAGGCCGTGGGACTCGTGCACCGCGCCCTGGACCTGGGCGTCACCCTGTTCGACACCGCGCCCGGCTATTCCCGCGGCGAGGCCGAGCCCCGGCTGGGCCGGGCCCTGAGGGGCCGCGACCTCGACCGGGTGGTGGTGGCCACCAAGGCGGGCACCTTCCATGCCGGCGGCGGCCGCACGGGACGGGACTTCTCGCCGCCGGCCCTCGTGGCCAGCGTGGAGGCCAGTCTTCGCCGCCTGGGCGTCGAACAGCTTGGCCTCGTCCAGTTGCACGGCCCAGCCCGTGCGGAGCTGAACGATGACCTGTTCGAAGCCCTGGAGCGCCTGCGCCGTCGCGGCCTCGTGCGCGCCTTCGGGGCCAACAGCTTCGACCCTGGCGTGATCGAGGCCATCATCGCCGCGCCGAGCCTGGATGTGGTGATGCTGGATTACAATGTCCTCCGCCCGGAGCGGGCGGCGGCGATTGAGCGCGCCGCCGCCCGGGGCAAGGGCGTGCTGGCGGGCATGCCGCTGGCCATGGGCCATGTGGACGGCCAGCTCGCCAAGCTGCGCGGTCTTCGGGACCTCTGGTACGCCGCCCGGGCGCTCAAGAACCATCGGCAGGAGGTGCGCCTGGCAAGACGGCTGGGCTTCCTGCGCCACGATCCCCGGATGAGCGCCGCCCAGGCCAGTCTCGCCTATGTGCTGAGCCACCCCGGGGTGAGCGCCGCGGTGGTGGGGACCACCCGCCGCGCCCATCTGGAGGCCAATGCGGCCGCCTCCGGCCAGGCCTTGCCCCCCGACCTGGCCGAACAGATCGGCCTTGCCCAGCAAGGCTGAGCATTCGCCCTTTCCCAGGCCCGATCGCCCGCTATTGTCATTCATCGTGTCGATAGTTGATCGGCGGGAGGAATGGCGTGATCTTCGAAAAAGCTCAACTGATGGCCCGACCCGGGCGCTACCGGATCCTGGCGGGACCGGGCTCGCCCTATTCCCACAAGGTGCGGGCGGTCATGCGCTATCGACGCATCGCCCACGACTGGACCATCCCCCTGGGCGGATTCGACGGGACAGGACACGTCGGCGGCCTGGGCGCCTTCGGCAAGCGGATGGTTCCGGTGGTGGTCTATCCCGACGGGGCGGCCTGGACGGATTCGACCCCCATCATTCATGAGCTTGAGGACCTGCACGACGGGCCAAGCGTGCTGCCGCCGTCGCCGGCCGAGAGGTTCCTGGCGCGACTGATCGAGGATTTCGCCGACGAGTGGCTGGCCGTCATCCTGATGGCCTTCCGCTGGACCTCGGAGGCGGACGTCGCCTTCTGCGCCCGGCGGCAGATGAGCGGCTGGCTGGGGCCGGTCCCTGAGGCCGAACTCGAGGCCGCCATCAACCGGTTCACCGCGCGCCAGCAAGGGGTCCGCAATTTCATCGGCGGGGGTGATCTGGCGACCCACGCCGCCCTGCAGGCCGAGTTCATGACCCTGCTGGAAATCCTGGAGGAGATGATCCCCGTCCAGCTCTTCCTGTTCGGGCAGCGCCCCTCCATCGCCGACTTCGCGCTCTATGGCATGCTCTCGCAGTTCGCCATCGACCCGACCCCGTCGGGGCTCATGCGGACGGAGGCGGTGCGGACCTATCAGTGGGTCCAGTATGTGGATGACCTCTCCGGGCATGAGGGCGAGTGGGGCGGGGGCTCTGCGCCCTCCCACGCCGTGGCGCGCCTGGTGGAGCTGGCGGGTCGCGGCTTCCGCGCCATGATGACCGCCACGGCCCAGGCCCATGCCCAGGGTGAGCTGAGATGCGAATTCGATCTGGCCGGCCAGCGGTT
This sequence comes from Phenylobacterium sp., assembly GCF_036723115.1. GTDB lineage: Bacteria > Pseudomonadota > Alphaproteobacteria > Caulobacterales > Caulobacteraceae > Phenylobacterium. Next base: position 52,036 of record NZ_DAIMHV010000006.1, read on the forward strand.
CGCCAGCATCGCGCGACCCTATACGGCGCGCTGCTGGACCTGGCTGAAGGTGATGTTCGCCGAGCTTGCCCCCGCCGACCGGGAAGGCCTGCGTCCGATCCTGGAGCCGGCGGGCTTCTGGGAGGCGCTGAAGCTCAGCCCCGGTGAGGCCGAGGCGGCGGGAGCGATGCAGAAGGGATGATGTCAGATGCGGATCATCGGGGATCGGCGGAGCGCCATGGTGGAAACACCATGGCGCGAGTGACGGGGCTCGAACCCGCGACCTCCGGCGTGACAGGCCGGCGCTCTAACCAACTGAGCTACACCCGCTGATGGGTCTCGCGTCGCCGCGAGGCGCGTCTGATAGGTCCGGCTCGGAATCGTGTCAACAGCCGATCATCGGCTAATCGCCGTCGGCGGCGAATAATGCACAGGCGCCTGCGGTCCCAGGGGAAGCTCCAATGTGGCCCAGAGGCCGGTGAGGATCAGGCCCGCGCTCATCATCGCCACGGAGTAGGGCAGCATGGCGCTGATCAACCCGCCCACGCCGAATCCCGGCCGCCATCTCTGGCAGAAGCCCAGGACCAGGGCGAAGTAGGGCATAAGCGGCGAGGCCATGTTCACGCTGGAATCCCCCATGCGATAGGCCGCCGTGGTCATCTCCGGGCTGACCCCCAGCAGCATGAGCATGGGCACCAGCACCGGTGCCAGCGCCGCCCACTTGGCCGAGGCCGAGCCGATCAGCATGTCGAGGGCGGCGG
>NZ_DAIMHV010000007.1:0-26650 GCF_036723115.1 Phenylobacterium sp.
CCCTCACAGACCTCTCTCCAGCCCACCCATGCCGCGCGAGCGGCTTAGTCCCCTGGCGAAGAACCGCCACCCCTCACCCCATCGGGTACAGGATCTCCTTCGACACCGCGTCGATGGCCTTCATCACCTCGGGGGTGAGGGTCAGGTCCAGGGCGGCCAGGATGTCGGGGAGCTGGTTGTCGTGGGTGGCGCCGACGATGGTGGAGGCGACGAAGTCGTGCTGCTTGCTCCAGGCCGTCGCCAGGGTCACCAGGGAGAGGCCGGCCTCTTCGGCGATGGCGGCGAAGCGCTCGGTGGAGGCCAGGGACCTGTCATTCACGAAGCGGCGGGCCATGGCCGCCTGGCGGCCGCCCAGCTCCAGATAGCGGGTGAAGCGGGCGCCTTCGGGGCGGGCGCCGCCATTGTACTTGCCCGACAGCACCCCGCCGGCCAGGGGGGAATAGGGGATCAGGCTGACGCCTTCCTGCCGGCAGGCCTGGGCCAGCTCGTCTTCGAACCGGCGGTTGTTCAGGCTGAAATTGTTCTGGATGGTCTCATAGCGCACCGTGCCCTCGCGCTCGGCCACGGCGATGGACTTGGTCAGGCCCCAGCAGGTCTCGTTGGAGCAGCCGATCACCCGCACCTTGCCCGCCTGGACCAGGTCGTCCAGGGCGCGCAGGGCCTCTTCATAGCCGGTCCCATGGTCGGGCCAGTGGGTCTGATAGAGGTCGATATAGTCGGTCTGCAGGCGGGTCAGGCTGGCCTCGACGGCGCGGACGATGTTGTGGCGGTCCAGCGCCGTCATGCCTGCGCGCTGGGCGCTCTTGATCCAGCCGTGGCTGGGACCGCTGACCTTGGTGGCCAGGATGATGGCGTCGCGGTTCTTGGTCTTCATCCAGCGGCCGACGATCTCCTCGGTGCGGCCGGCCCATTCGGGCATGGGTGGGACGGGATAGTTCTCGGCGGTGTCGAAGAAGTTGATTCCCGCCTCCAGGGACTGGTCCAGGATGCGGAAGGACATGGCCTCGTCGGCCTGGGAGCCGAAGGTCATGGTGCCCATGCAGATGTCCGACACCACGATGGGGCTGCGGCCCAGGCGCTTGTGACCCATGTCGTTCTCTCCCGTTTATCGACAGCTCTAGCGGCGCACCCTCGATAGCACCGCTGGGCGCGGCGCCGCCAGGGGCGGGGAGGCTGCCGCTACGTCACCCCAGATGCCCCCCTGGCCCGCGGCGGCGGTTGGAGTAGCTTGGCCGCAAAATCATCGAGGAAACGACACCATGACGCGCATCGTCGCCGCCGGCGCCCTGGCCGCGGGCCTTATTCTGAGCACCGCCGTGCTGGCGCCGGCCGCAGTCCAGGCCCAGGTCCCGCTGGACCCGTCCACCCCCAACTTCCTGGCCTGGTCGCCGGAGCTGCAGAGCCGCGGCTATCGCACCATCGAACAGGTCTTCCAGGTCAACACCATCGCCCGGGGCGACCAGGTGCGGCCCCTGGTCATGGCCAGGCGCCAGATCGCGCCGCAGTTCGAGCATGACGGGCGCAGCTGGACGGTGGAGTCCTATATGGAGGCCTTCAACGTCTCCGGCGTGCTGGTGCTCAAGGACGGGGAGATCCTGCTGGAGCGCTATGGCCTGGGCCGCCAGCCGGCCGAGCGGTGGACCTCGTTCTCGGTGGCCAAGTCCATCACCTCCACCCTGGTGGGCGCCGCAATCCAGGAGGGCAAGATCGCCGGCCTGAACGCCCCGGTCACCGACTACATCCCCGAACTGGCGGGGTCGGGCTATGACGGGGTCACGGTGCGCCAGCTCCTGATGATGAGCTCGGGCGTGCGCTGGAACGAGGACTATACCGATCCCAATTCCGACGTGGCCACCGCCGGCGCTAGTCCGGGCGAGCCCGGCGTCAACGCCATGGTCAGCTATATGCGCCGCCTGCCCCGGGTCCATCCGCCGGGCGAGGTGTTCAACTACAACACCGGCGAGACCGATCTGGCGGGCGTTCTGGTGGCCAAGGCCACGGGCCAGAGCCTGTCGGACTACGCCTCGGAGAAGATCTGGAAGCCCTATGGCATGGAGCAGGACGCCATCTGGATGCTCGACCCCTCGGGCCTGGAGCGGGGCGGCTGCTGCATCTCCATGACCCTGCGCGACTATGGGCGGGTGGGGCTGTTCATGCTGGAGAACGGCGTGGCCGGAGATCAGGCCATCCTGCCCCCGGGCTGGGCTGCGGAGGCCACCCGCCGCCAGATCGACAATGGCGCGGCTGGCTATGGCTATTTCTGGTGGATGAACCCCAGCGGCGCCTATCAGGCCTCGGGCATCTTCGGCCAGTCGATCACCACCTATCGGGACGACCGGCTGGTGATCGTCATCAACTCCGCCTGGCCCCGGGCCACGGGTCAGGACCTGTCGGCCGCCCGCTCAGCCTTCCTGGACGCCGTCCACGCCGCGGCCCTGGCGCAGTAGAGGCCTTCAGCGTCCCAGCGCGCGGGCCAGGCGCTGTTGCTGGGCCCGGGCGCCGCGCGCCGGCGCCGCGCCGGCCTGACCGGTGCGGAACTGGGCCATCAGCCGCGCCAGCTCGGCGGCCTCGCGGGCCAGGGCGTGGCTGGCGGCGGTGGACTGCTCCACCATGGCCGCGTTCTGCTGGGTCACCTGATCCATCTGGTTCACCGCGGTGTTCACCTGGGCCAGGCCCTCGGCCTGCTCCTTGGACGAGGCGGCGATCTCCTCGACGATCTGGGTGATCTCGCTCACCTGTTCGACGATGCGCTGCAGGGCTGCGCCGGTGCGGCCCACCAGGTCCACGCCGCCGGCCACCTGGGCGGTGGAGGCGCCGATCAGGTCCTTGATCTCCTTGGCCGCCTCAGCCGAGCGTTGGGCCAGCGCCCGGACTTCCGAGGCGACCACGGCGAAGCCGCGACCGGCGTCGCCCGCGCGGGCGGCTTCCACCCCGGCGTTGAGCGCCAGCAGATTGGTCTGGAAGGCGATCTCGTCGATCACGCCGATGATCTGGCCGATCTGCTGGGAGGACTGCTCGATCTGGCTCATGGCGGCCACTGCGTCGCCGACGATCAGGCCGCTTTCGCGGGCGTCATGGCGGGCCCGGCCCACCAGGGCGCTGGCGTGTTCGGCCCCGCCGGCGGTCTTGCGGACCGTGGCGGTGATCTCGTCCAGCGCCGCGGCGGTTTCCTCGAGGCTGGCGGCCTGCTGCTCGGTGCGGCGCGACAGGTCGTCGGCCGCGTGGCTGATCTCGTGAGCGCCGGAGGTGATGGCCGAGGTGTTGGCCACGACCCCCGTCATGGCGCCCTCCAGCTTGACCATGGCGGCGTTGAAATCGGTCTTCAGCCGGGCGTATTCCGGGGCGAACTCGGCCTCGACCCGCGCGGTCAGGTCCCCTTGCGACAGGCGCGACAGGGCGCCTTCCAGGGCTTCCACCACAAGGGCCTGATCGGCCGCGGCGCGGTCCTGAAGCGCCTGGTTGCGGGTGCGCTCGGCCTCGGCCTGCTGGCGCAGGGTCTCCTGCTCGCGCCGGGCGCTCTGGCCGCCGGCCAGGTCGTGGCGGAAGGCCTCCAGGGCGCGGGCGATCTCGCCCACCTCGTCTCGGGCCTGCCCGCCCTCCACGGCGATGTCGTAGCGGCCCTCGCGCAGCTGAGCCACATTGCGGGTCAGCCGTCCCAGGGGCTGGCCGACGATCCGCGTCGAGGCGACCCACAGTCCGCCCAGGACCAGGCCGGTGAGCAGCAGCCCGCCGACCAGGAGGCCGACGACCAGTTCGCGGGCCGGGGCGCCGATGGTGGCCTGGGGCACGTCGACCATGATCGACCAATGGGTGTTTGAGCCTTCCAGCGGTACGGGCAGGAAGACGCGGCGGACCGTGTCGCCCTCGGCCTTGACCTTCCCGGCGTCCAGGGTCTCGCCGCCGGCCACGGCCTTCAGCACCGTCTCGGCGCCGGCATCGTCATAGGGCTTGCCCCTGCGACCGGGGTCGGCGTGGACAACCCAGGCGCCGCCGCCTGAGAGCAGGCTGACCGTTCCGGTCTCCAGGGGGCGAATCTTGGCCAGTTCGGCGGAAAAGGCGTCCATGCCCACGTCCAGCCCGGCCACGCCGATCAGGCGGCCATTGGCGAAGACCGGTGCGGCGATGGAGGTCATCAGCACCTCCTTGCCGTCCACCGGATAGAGATATGGCTCGGTGATCGCGCCTTTCCCGCTGTCGGCGGCCAGCTTGTAGAAGGGCTCGTCGAAGGGCTGGGTCTCGTCCAGGGGCTCCATCTGGAGCTGGCCGTCGACCACCACCCAGTAGGGCTCGAAGCGGCCCAGGCTGTTGGAGCCGCTGCGGGCGTCGCCGATGAACTCGGCGTCGCGGCCATCCCAACCCTCGGGCGCGGCGACAAACCAGCTGCCCATGACCAGATCGGAGGCCCGGGCGTAGTCGCGGATGATGCGGGTCACCGCGACGCGGTCGGTCAGCCCGACCTCGTGGGCCGCGCCGATGCTGGCGGCCAGGGCCGTGGCGGCGGTCTGGACCGCGCCCAGGTCGCCGGCGATCTCCTTGCCCGCCGCTTCGCCGACGGCGCGGGCGTAGTCCGACGAAAGCCGGGTCGTCACCCCATGGACCCGCTGGGACAACAGGGCGGCCGCCAGCAGCAGCAGCAGGCCGATGGTCAGTCCGGCCGCCGCCATCAGCTTGGCGGAGACGGTGTTCAGCTTGATCGGACCCATGGGTTCCTGCTCGCCGCGTTCGAAGGAGATGAACTCCTGCCTTGGCGAGACCGTGGTAAACGCTGCGTCAACCGCGAGGTGACGCTTCTGTCGCACAGGCGGAGCGAGCGCTTGTTGCGGCGTCCTAAGGCCTTACTCAAATTGAGTTTTCGCCGGATCCTCGCCGACAGGCCGCTGGGCATGCGGCGAAGGGTCACAGGGTGCTGCGGGTGACGTCCGGATCAGGCCTCGCCGATCAGCCGGCTCACCGCGCGGTCGAGAGCGGCGACGGCGGCCTCGGGCGACAGCCCCTGATCGCGGCGCAGGCGGTCCCAGGCGTCGAAGCTGAGCAGCAGGTCGAGGGCTTCGAACAGGGGCTGGTCGGCGGCGGCTTCCTCCGGCAGCACCCGGCGCAGGATGTCCCGAGCCATGGCCACGAACCGCGCGTAGTCGGCGGCCAGGGCGCCCCCCTTGCGCAGTCTCTGACCCTCGGCGGCGCGCCGGAAAGGGGTGATCCGCTCATAGGCCACCGATCGCCGACAGATCAGCTCCCGGACCCGGCCGCGCCAGTCCTGAGCCGCGAACGGCTGGGCGATGACGGTCTGAAGTTCGACCTCGATGGCCGCCCCCATCTCCCGATAGAGGCTGTCCATGTCCTTGAAGTGGCGGAAGACGGTGCGCAGGCCCACGCCGGCCCGCTCGGCCACCACCTCGGCGGCTGGCGAGACGCCGCCCTCCCGGACCAGGTCGAGCATGGCCTGGACGATGCGCGCGCGGCTGTCCTGGGACCGGCGGCGGCGGCCGTCGGTCTCCAGGTCCGGCGCCGGCTCCCTGGAGGCGCTGGCGGCTCGGCTCACGCGGTTGGACCCTTACGAAACATGCCGCTGCATAGAATCTTACGGCCCGCCGCGCCAGAGGGCGGGCCTCAGGACAGCAGCTGGGTGAACCCTGCGTCCTCCAGAACGTCAGCCGCCGTCGCCCGGCTTTCAGGCGGCAGGGCGGCCCAGGACTGCCGCAGCCACCCCAGGCACTTGGCCTGATAGGGGAAGGGCGCCTGTCGCCAGGCCTGGCCGTCGATCTCGGTCTCCACCTGTGACAGGCCTTCGGCCACCGCCCGCGCATTGGCCAGCATCACCGGGACATAGACCCGCCCCATCTCCGCCAGGAGCGGGCCAAGCGTGGGGGGCGGGGCGGAAAGGTCGATCCAGTCGGCCTCTCCGGGTTCCAGGCCCGACGCGTCTTCCATCAGACTGGTCCAGGCGAAGACCCGGGGCGCGACGTCCAGCGTCAGGCGCATGGGGGTGGGATCGAACTGGGCGAGCTGGCTCAGCTGTCCGAAGAGGGCGAAGTCGCCCGCGCCGGGCCGGGCGCCCAGCACCTGCGGCAGGACCTTCAGATGCGCCTCGAAGGCGGTCAGGAAGCGGCGATAGCTCTCTTCGATCAGCCCCCCGGTAGCCGGATTGGAGCCCACCACGCCCAGGCGGTCGATCTGCCGGCGGCTGAACGTCTCCCCCCGTTGGGCCAGGACCTCGTCGGGGATGGTCAGGCCCGACCAGCAGGGCAGGATCTCGGCGGCCTGGGCGATGTCGGCGTCATAGTTCCAGCGATAGTGGAACATCGCCTTGGTCAGCCACTCGTCGGCATAGTCCTCCACCAGCTCGTCGATGAAGGCCAGGGCGGGATCGGCGGGGATCAGGCTGCGGCCGCGGTGTTCCCCCTCCAGACGACGGATGAGGGGCGTGGAATCCGTGACCGCCTCCAGAACCCCCTCGGCGTTCGGAAGATAGAAGGTGGGCAGCAGGCGCACCCGGGGCTGCGGCAGGGCCGCGGCGGCTGGGCTGGCCGATTGCAGGAAGCGGTAGCCGATCCGTCGGTAGCGGAGGACCGCCAGCATCTTGCGCGTATAGGGCGACCCCGGTGAGCCCGAGAGGGTGACGAGCGGTCCGGACATGGCTTGCGCTGCCTCCGAGAATTGTGCACGCTAAGTGCCAATATATCGATGGCGTCCGGGGGCGCAATGGTCGACGGGGTTGCGAAAAGACGGAGAGGGTTTGGCGGGCGGGCCGCAGGCCTGGCCCTGTTGCTGGTCCCCCTGCTGGCCTGCGGCGTGGCCGCCTGCCGGTCAGGTCCGACCCTGGAGGCGGCCGCCTGCCAGCCGAACCTGCCCCGGCCTGACCCCGCCGACCCCAAGGCGGGGCTTGTTCCGGTAAAGGGCGGGGTCTTCGCCATGGGGGCGGCGGCCGAGCGCCCCGAGGAGGGCCCGCCCCGGCAGGTCCAGGTGGGCGATTTCTGGATCGACAGGACCGAGGTCACCAATGCGGCCTTCGCCCGCTTCGTGGAGGCCACGGGCTATGTGACCTTGGCCGAGCGGCCGCTGAGCGCGGCCGAATATCCCCATCTGTCGGCCGCGCAGCGCGCGCCGGCCAGCCTCGTCTTCGCCGGCGCCAACGAGCTTTCGCCCGACCCGTCCACCTGGTGGCGCATCGTGCCCGGCGCCTCCTGGCGCGCGCCCGAAGGACCGGGCAGCGATCTCGCCGGCCGGGAAGCCTGGCCCGTCGTGCACATCGCCTGGGAGGACGCCCTGGCCTATGCCCGCTGGCTGGGCCGCGACCTGCCCACCGAGGCCGAGTGGGAATATGCCGCCCGCGGCGGACTGGCCGGCGCCCGCTATGTGTGGGGCGATGCGGCGCCCTCGGGCGAGGCCCCGCAGGCCAACACCTGGCAGGGGGTCTTTCCGGCCGCGGACTCCGGAGAAGACGGGCACAAGGCGAGGCCCGCCCCTGTGGGCTGCTATGCCCCCAATGGCTATGGCCTCTACGACATGGCCGGAAACGTCTGGGAATGGACGCAAGACTGGTACCGTCCGGGTCTGGCGCCGGCCGCCGTGCTGGAGCGGGGCGGCCCGCCCCGGGCCATGTCCCACGATCCCGCCGAGCCTGGTCAGGCCAAGCATGTGATCAAGGGCGGCTCCTTCCTCTGCGCCGACAACTACTGCTTCCGCTACCGGCCTGCGGCGCGGACGCCCGGCCCCACCGACGGCGGCGCATCGCACGTGGGCTTCCGCACGGTTCTGCGCGCCCCGGTCCCGGAGGCCGCCGATGGAGGCTAGCAAGCCCGCCGTCCGCCGCGGCTGGATCGTGGCTCTGGGCGTCGGGCTCGCCCTGGTCCTGGGGGGGCTGGCCCTGGCCTATGTCCAGCGGGGCGCCATCGTCCTGGCGCTGATGGACCGGGCCATGGCCCGCAACATGGCTGCGGTCCCCTTCGCCGACCTCCCCGACGGCCTGCATGTGGTGTTGTGCGGCGCAGGCTCGCCCATGCCCGATCCCACCCGCGCCGGCCCCTGCACGGCGGTGATCGCCGGCCAGCGCCTGTTCATCGTCGATATCGGAGCCGGCGCCACGCGCAACCTGACCCTGATGGGCCTTCCGCCGGCCCGGGCCGAGGCCCTGCTGCTGACCCATTTCCACTCCGACCACATGGACGGCCTGGGCGAACTGATGCTGCAGCACTGGGCCGCAGGCTCTTCCATCCGCCCCCTGACCGTCCGCGCCCCGCCGGGGGTGGAGCAGGTGGTGGCCGGGTTCAATGCGGCCTACGCGCTCGACCGGGACTATCGCATCGCCCACCACGGCGCCGAGGTGGTCCCGCCGTCCGGATTCGGCGCCGCAGCCGCGCCCTTCCCCCTGCCGGACGCGCAGGGGGTGGTCATCCTCGACGAGGGCGACCTGCGCATCACGGCCTTCGGCGTGGATCATTCCCCGGTGGAGCCGGCCGTGGGTTACCGGTTCGACTACAAGGGCCGCTCGGTGGTCATCAGCGGCGACACCGTTCCGACCCGCGCGGTGGAGGATCAGGCGCGGGGCGCCGACCTGCTGGTCCATGAGGCGCTTTCCCCCGAGCTGGTGGCCCGGCAGCAAGCCGCCGCAGAGGCGGCCGGGCGCGCCGACCTGGCGCACATCCTGGCCGACATCCCCGACTATCACACCACGCCAGAGGCGGCCGCGGCCCTGGCTCAGCGGGCCGGCGTCCAGATGCTGCTGCTCACCCACATTGTCCCGCCCCTGCCGATGCGGGCGCTGGAAGGCCCGTTCCTGGGCGACGCGCCCAAGGCGTTCGACGGGCCTCTGAGAGTCGGTCGGGACGGGGACATGGTCAGCCTTGATGCGGCGGGCGGCCCCCCGCGGCTCAGTCGGCGGCGGGTCCTGGGGCGCTAGGGAAGGAACGTGGACATGCCGGATTGGATCTTGATCACGCCCTGGTCGGCGGCGCTCGCCCTCTATGGCGGCTTCCTGGCCTGGTATTTCAACTGGCGCGCGCCGCTCACCTCGTCCGAGGCCGACGCCGCCGTGGCGCGCCTCATGGCCACCGGCCTGCCCATGGAGGGCCGTAACGATCCGGAGATCCTGCGCCGCTTCCTGCGGGAGGACGACGGCCGCGGCTTCTACATGCTGAACCTGGTCCGCCTGTCGCCGGAGCCCATCGTCGATCCCGAAACCGGAACCGCGCGCCCCGCGCGGCAGGTGATGGAGGACTATACCAAGGTCTTCCTGCCGGCCCTATTCGCCCGGGGCGGCTACCCCGCGCTCGCCGCGCGCAAGGTGGGGGGCTATTTCGACGCCTGGGGCGTGGAGGCCGATCCCGGCTGGTCCATCCTGGGCTATATGCGCTACCGCAGCCGCCGGGACCTGGTGGCCCTGATCACCGACCCGCGCTTCTCCGGGGCGCACGAGTTCAAGTTCGCGGCCATGCCGCGGACCTTCTCCTTCCCCAGCAAGCCCCAGATCATGACGCTCGCCCCGCCTCCGGTGTGGCTGGCGCTCAGCCTCGCCCTGGCCGCCGCCCTGGCGCATCTGGCGCTGCTGCACCTCCTCATCGCCTGATCCATCCGCCTGCCGAGAGAGACTCTGCATGAACGTCCTGCGCACGCCCGACGCCCGTTTCGCCAACCTGCCGGGCTTCCATTACGCGCCCAACTATCTCGACATCCGTGACGCCGACGGCACGGCGCTGCGCATCCATTATGTGGATGAAGGCCCCAAGAGCGCCCCGCCCATCCTGCTCATGCACGGCAACCCCACCTGGTCCTATCTCTACCGGCGGATGATCCCCGGCCTGCTGGCCACGGGGCGGCGGGTGATCGCCGTCGATCTCGTCGGCTGCGGGCGTTCTGACAAGCCTGCGGCGCGGGCGGACTACACCCTGGCCCGCCACTATGACTGGATGGGCCAGTGGCTGAAGGCCATGGACCTGCGCAACATCACCCTCTTCTGCCAGGACTGGGGCGGCACGATCGGCCTCTATCTCGTGGCTGAGAATCCCGAGCGTTTCGACCGCGTGGTGGCGGCCAATACCGGCCTTCCCATTGGCGAGGGCGAGAGCGAGTTCATGAAGATGTGGGTGGGCATGATGGAGGCGGCCACCGCCTTCCCCTGGCCCCTGCTGGATCAGGGCATGGAGCGCAAGCTGACCGAGGCCGAGCAGGCGGCCTATTATGCACCCTTCCCTTCGCCGGACTATGAGTGGGGCCTGATCTCCTTCCCGTCCCTCATCGCCGTCCAACCGAAAAATCCCGGCGTGCCGCTGAACCTGGCGGCCTGGGAAAAGCTCGGCCGGTTCGAAAAGCCCTTCCTGACCCTGTTCGGCGAGCTCGATCCCGTGGCCCGGGGCTGGGAGGCCCGCGCCCAAGCCCACATCCCCGGCGCCAAGGGCCTGCCCCACAAGATCATCCCCAAGGCCGGTCACTTCATCCAGGAAGATGCGCCCGATCAACTGGTGGCCGCGGTGACCGCCTTTCTAGGCGTGGACTAGACATGCTGGCGCGGGGACTTCTGCCGGCCTCCACCAACGCCGCCTATGGGGGCTCAGGCCTCTCGGCGGTGTTCCTGGGGCTCTGCGCGGCAGGGTCCCTCATCCCCGGCCTGCTGCACTACGGCCTTCCCGATGGCGGCGCAGGCGTGATCGCCGGGATCGACCTGTCCACCCGCCGGGAAACCATCGTCGGCGTGTTCGCCTGGTACGGCGCCCTGCAGATTCCCCACGGACTGGCGCAGCTGGCCGTCGCCGTGCGCTATCGGAACCTGGTTCCGCTCTTCCTGGCCCTGGTGGTTCTGGAGCGCGGACTGGTGGGGCTCGACGCCTGGTTCGGGCGCGGGGCGGGGGGCCATCATCCGCCGGAGCACTATACGACGGTGGCGCACACCGCGCTCGCCGTGGTCTTTCTGATCCTCTCCCTCAGACCCAGAAGGCGTTCGACCCATGATCACCCAGCTTCAACTGCGCCGTGACCGCCTGACCGAAAGCCGTCTGGTGGAGATGGCCGAGCCCGAGCTACAGGCCGGTCAGGCGCTCCTGGCCATCGACCGCTTCGCCCTGACCTCCAACAATGTCAGCTACGCCCTGTCGGGAGAGTCCATCGGCTATTGGGGCTACTTTCCGGCGGAGGCGCCCTGGGGCCTGACGCCGGTCTGGGGCTTCGCCGATGTGGTGGCGTCGCGTCATCCGGACCTGCCGGCGGGCGAGCGGGTCTATGGCTTCTTTCCCACCGCCTCGCACGTGGTGCTTCAGCCCGACCAGGTGGGACCGCGGGGCTTCATCGACGCCGCACCGCATCGGGCGGGGCTGCCGGCCTTCTACAACGCCTATCAGCGCACCACGGGGGAGCCCGCGGCCATGCAGGCCCTGGAGGCCGAGCGCTGCCTCCTCCTGCCGCTGCTCGGCACCGGCTATCTGCTCTACGACTATCTGGTGGACGGCGGCTTCTTCGGCGCCGAACAGATTCTGGTGGGCAGCGCCTCGTCCAAGACGGCCATCGGTCTTCTGAACATGCTGGCCCGCCATCCGGCCCCGCGCCCCCGCATCGTCGGCCTGACCTCGCCGCGGAATGTCGACTTCGTCACCGGCCTGGGGGTCTGCGACTCGGTGGTGACCTATGGCGAGATCGAGTCCCTGGACGGCGCCGTTCCCACGGCCTTCATCGACATGGCTGGCGACGGGGCGGTGATCGAGGCGATCCACCGCACCTTCCTGGGCCAGCTCAAGCTCAGCTGCGCTGTGGGCGCGACCCACTGGGACCAGCCGCGCGGCCGCACCCGCGTGGAGGGCGCGCCCTCGCACGAGTTCATCTTCATCCCCGCCCATATCGCCAAGCGGGACGGCGACCTGGGGGCCGGGGTGATCCAGCGCCGAACCCAGACCGAGACCCTGCGCATGGTGGAGGAGCTCAAGGGCCAGATCGCCCTGCGCGAGGTCCGGGGGCCGGCGGCCGTCCAGGCTGCTCTGGCCGAGCTGATCGCCGGCCGCACCCCGGCCGATGTGGGCCTGATTGCAACAATGCGCTGAGGGTCGCGACCGCCGCGGGCGGCCACGACCTCTTCAGGCCATGTTGACGTGGTTTCCCCGCACCACGGCCTGGCCGTCGGCGCCCAGGTCCACGCGGGTCTGGGGCAGGGCCAGCGGGCCGGAGAGCTGGGCGTTCACCTCGTCGATGCCCGCCCGCCCCGACCGGCGGGCCACGAGATAGCGGAGCGAGATGCGCTCATGGTCGGCGGCGTCGGGCTGGGTGCCGTGCAGGGTGCAGGCGTGCCAGATGGCGGCGAAGCCCGCCGGGCCGGTCAGGACCTTCTGGCGCGTGCGCAGGCTGCGGCCGGCGCCGTCGCCATAGACCCATTCCTCAGCCCCGTCGCGGCGCAGGTCGTGGGGGAAGACCGTCCCGCCGAACCGGTGACTGCCTTCCAGCAGGAACAGCGGCGCGTCCTGCGGCCCCACGGGGTGCAGATAGACATAGAGGGTCAGGAAATCCGCCGGCCGGTCGCGGTAGTCGATCAGGTCCTGGTGGAAGTCGATGCCGTAGAAATAGGTGATGTCGCGATAGTCCGGCCGCACATAGGCGCCGAGATTGTTCACCGGATTGCCCAGAATGCGCCGCCGAAGCCACGCCGGCACCGCGCTCTGGGGCACGCCGCAGACCACCTTGCGGTTCAGGATCTCATAGTCGGCGCCCAGCAGGGCGCCCAGGGCGTCCACGATATGCGGAGCCTGTTCGACGAAGCCCAGCCGGTCCTCATAGCGCTCCAGAAGATTGCGGCCCGGCCGCGGGTTGACCCCGGTGTACTGGGGATCGGCGTCGAACTCGGCTTCGCTCAGGAACAGGCTGTGATCGAAGGCGCGGGTGGCGCGGATCTCGGCCAGCAGGTCGGCGGCGGCGACCGGGTCCACCAGGGGCGCGAAGATGTGCGTTCCGTGCTCCAGGAAGTCGTTCACCGCCGGGTGTCCGGCGAGGGGGGCGGGAGACAGGGCGGTCATGGGACCCTCCTGGAGCGCCCCTGGACCCTGGGGCGCCGCCCCCGTCAGGCGCGCCCGGGCATGGGGGCGGCGCTCTGAGGCTGGCCGGCGCCGCTGAAGATTGCGTTAATCATGGGCCTGCGCCCGCTGCGGCGCCAGGGCGCGCCAGGCCAGCGCCAGGATGATGAGCGCCAGGGCCTCCACCACCATCGGCGGGATCTGCCGGATGCCGCCGCCGTCGAGGACGAGGGTCAGGGCCCGTCCGCTCAGGGCGACTCCCAGCAGGGCCAAGGGGGGAATCAGCCACTGACGCTGGCGCTTCACCGCCGCCCAGAGCGCAAAGCCGCCGCCCACCCCGAAGAAACCGGCCAGGTCGGCGCGCAGGCTCGCCAGCCCCAACTCGCCCACTGGGGCGATGGCGAGATTTCCCGCCACCAGGGCCGGCGCCGCCCAGATTCGCAGGGCCAGCAGAAGGAAGGCTGCGCCCAGCAGGCCGGCGCCCAGGCGGGCGGCCCCCTCGCGCACCCGCGCGCCCAGGGCCTTGTCCTTCCGGTCGAGGCCCCGCAAGCCCAGGACCGCCCCCAGGATCAGCGCCACGGCCACGGCGAGGCCGGCGAGCAGGGCGCCCCGGAAGTCGGCGATGATGTGGCGGGCCACATTGGCGGCCACCTGCCGGTCGGCGGAAAATCCCTCGGGCGCGGGGGCTGCGCCCACCCTCTGGGCGTAGGCTTCGTAGTCGGCGAGCATTTCGGCCACGCGCTCGGGCTGTTCGGCGGCCAGGTCGCGGGTCTCGCCCGGATCGGCGACGATGTCATAGAGCCGCCAGGCCGGGTCGCCCAACGGCCCGGCGTTGCGGGTCAGCTTGTAGCGCCCCTTGTAGAGCGCCCCGTCGCCGGCGGCCTCCAGGCCCACCGGTTCGTCGGGGCCATAGACATGGTCGCGCTCGCCCCTCAGCAGGGGCAGCAGGCTCTTGCCGTGCAGGTCGGCCAGGGCCTCGGGCGGGGCGCCGGCCAGCTGCAGCAGGGTGGGGGTGATGTCCGAGATCAGGCTGAAGGCCTGGGCGGTCTGGCCCTGCGGCAGGCCGGGGCCGGCCATGATCAGCGGCACGCGGACCCCGCCCTCGCCCGCATAGAATTTGAACAGCGACAGGGGGCCGGCCGCGGCGCTGGCCCAGCCCGGGCCGATGGCCGCATAGGTCCCTCGACCGCCGGGAACCTGCGGCGCCAGGTCATAGCCCTGCCGCTGCTGAAGCCAGGCGCGAAAGACCGGCTCGGCCAGCGGGTCGCCCGCCTCGGGCCCATTGTCGGACAGCACCACGAACAGGGTGTTCTCATAGGCGCCCGTGGCTCTCAGATGGGCGATGAACCGGCCGAGATGGTGGTCCATGGCCTCCAGCATGGCGGCGTTCACCGCCATGGCCCGGGCCTGGGCGGCCTGCTCCTCCGGCGACAGGGCGCGCCAGTCGCGCACATTGCG
The DNA here is from genome assembly GCF_036723115.1 of Phenylobacterium sp. Lineage (GTDB taxonomy): Bacteria > Pseudomonadota > Alphaproteobacteria > Caulobacterales > Caulobacteraceae > Phenylobacterium. Next base: position 14,439 of record NZ_DAIMHV010000007.1, read on the forward strand.
CGGCGGCGGACCCACCGGGGTGTCCGGGGCGATCAGGCCGGTGCGGATCGCGCCCAGCCGCCGCTGCTCACGCAGAGCCTGCCACCCGCCGTCATAGCGGCCCAGATGGCGCTGCACGAACGCCTCGGGGGCCTGCACCGGGATATGGATGGCCAGGAAGGGCAGATAGGCGAAGAAGGGCTGACCATCCTGAGGCCGAGCATCCAGATAGTCGATCATCCGGTCCACGAGCGAGGCGGAGGAGTAGAAGTCTTCCGGCAGCTCCACGGGCTTGCCGTCCTCGTACCAGACCGAGGCCTCGTACAGCGGGAAGTAGGACCGCCCGTCCCAGTTGTCGGCGCCGGTGCCGTCCATGGCGAAGGAGCGGTCAAAGCCGTGCGCGTTGGGCAGGTCGCCGGGTCCATGGCCCAGGTGCCACTTGCCAGCCATGAAGGTGTGATAGCCGAGACGCTTCAGTCGCGTGGCCACCGTCTCCACCCCCGGCGCCAGCCGCCCCTGATAGGCGGGCAGGTCGGCGTGGGCCCGCGGCGTGGTCTCAGGCAGATTGGCGACGCCGGCGGTGTGGCTGTCCATCCCGGTCATCAGCATGGCGCGGGACGGGGCACACATGGGCGTGGCGCGGAAGTTGGAGAACCGGACCCCGCGCTGGGCCAGGGCGTCGATGTGGGGGGTCGGGATCTCGCTCCCATAGGCGCCGAAGTCGGTGTAGCCCGCATCGTCCACCAGGATCAGCACGATGTTCGGCGCCGTGGCCGCGAGGCTTGGGCCGCCCGCAAACGCCGCCACGGCGAGGCTCAGCCCCGCCCGCCGCAGCCACCGCCACATCCATCCGCCCATCTCAGCACCTCCGGACCTTGCGCCCACATTATTGCGCGCGACGTGCCAAAATATGCAAGCCTCCCCTTGAGGCGTGATTTAAATTGCGCGTAACGTGCCAATATCTATAGATCGGCCTGGGGAGAGGGCGTCATGTCGCGCAAGGGTTGGATGGGGCTTGGCCTCGTCCTTCTGGTGGTCGTCAGCCTGGGGGGGCTGGCGGCCGCCAATCTCAAGTCCATCATCCTCTTCGCCGTGGCCAATATGGCGCGGGACGAGATCGGACCCACCCAGACGATCGAATGGGCCCGGGGACCGGACGCTGCGCCGACGGGCGAGCGTCCGCCCAATGTGATCGTCATCCTGGCCGACGACCTGGGCATCAACGACATCACGACCTTCGGGGGCGGCGTGGCCGGCGGCCTGGTTCCCACCCCCAATATCGACGCCCTGGCCGCGCGGGGCGCCAATATGCGGCAGGCCTATGCGGGAACCGCGGCCTGCGCCCCCTCCCGCGCCATGATCATGACGGGGCGCTATCCCACCCGCCACGGCTTTGAGTTCACCCCCACGCCCGGTGGCATGACCCGGATTCTCGATCTCTTTTACAATGACGGCACGCGGCCGCTTCCGCTGCTGCGCAACAAGGCCGCCGAGCGGGAGCTGCCGCCCTTCTCGGACCAGGGCCTGCCGGGATCTGAGATCACGCTCGCCGAAATCCTCAAGACCCGGGGCTATCACAACGTCCATATCGGCAAGTGGCACCTGGGCGACGGGCCGGAGTTCGGCGCCCGCGCCCAGGGTTTCGATGAAAGCTTGCTCCTGGCCTCGGTCCTGCACATGGCCGAGGACGATCCCGGCGTGGTGAACGCCAAGATCGGCTTCGATCCCATCGACAAATTCCTGTGGGCGCGCGGGCAGCACGCGGCCACCTTCAACGACGGGCCGATGTTCAAGCCGCCAGGCTATCTCTCGGACTATTACACCGACGAGGCGGTGAAGGTGATCGAGGCCAACCGCAACCGCCCCTTCTTCCTCTATCTGGCCCATTGGGGGGTGCACACGACGCTCCAGGCCACCAAGGCCGACTATGACGCCCTGCCGCAGATCGAGGATCACACCCTGCGGGTCTATGCGGCCATGGTGCGCGCCCTGGACCGCAGCGTGGGACGGGTGATGGAGGCGTTGGAGGCCCAGGGACTGGCCGACAACACCATCATCGTCTTTTCCAGCGACAATGGCGGACCTGGCTATATCGGTCTGTCGGAGCTCAACCGACCCTATCGGGGGTGGAAGCTCACCTTCTTCGAAGGCGGGATCCGGGTGCCGCTGATGATCGCCTGGCCGGGCCGGATCGCGCCGGGCGTGACCCTTGATCCGCCCGTCAGCCACCTCGACCTGACTCCCACCCTGGCGGCGGCGGCCGGCGCCAGCCTGCCCGCCGACCGGGTGATCGATGGCCAGGATCTCCTCCCCTTCCTGACGGGCGCCCCGCCGCGACCGCGACCGCACGAGACGCTGTTCTGGCAGGATGGCTACTATCTGGCGGTGCGCCACGGCGACTGGAAGCTTCAGACCTCCACGCGGCCGAACAAGGACTGGCTCTACGACCTCTCGGTCGATCCCACCGAGCAGAACAATCTGGCGGCTCGCCGACCCGACAAGGTGGCCGAGCTCAAGGCCCTGCTGGCCGCCCACCGCGCGGGATGGAAGGGCCCCCTCTATCCCTATGTGGGCGAGATGCCGGTGATGATCGACAAGACCCTCGCCGATCCGGCCACCAAGGACGACGAATACGTCTATTGGCCCGGCTGAGGCCCGCCAGGCTCAGTGGCTCATGAACAGCCAGGTGCGGGGTTCGTCCATGAGCCGCCGGGTCACCCCGCCGAACACCCATTCCCGCAGGCGGCTCTGACCGTAGGCGCCGGTCACGATAAGATCGGCGCCGATGGCCTGGGCCCTGGCGTTCAGCAGATCGACGACATCGGCGTCAGGCGCCTCGATGGGAGAGGGTTCGGCGGCGATCCCATGGCCCGCCAGATAGGCGCAGACCTGCTCCAGGGCGGCCGCGCTCGCCGCGCCTTCTCCAGGTCCGTGGACCGCGGTCAGCGCGACGGTCCGCGCCCGCCGCAGAAGGGGGAGGGCGTCGGCCAGGGCCCGGCGGGATTCGCGGGTCTCTTTCCAGCCCACCACCACCGCCTCACCGCGCAAAGGGGTGTCGGATTGCGGGGCGAGCAGCACGGGACGGCCGGCGTGCAGCACCAGTTCGCCGGGGTCCACCGTCCGGAAATAGTCCCGTTGGGCGGTGGCGCGGATCACCAGCAGATCGGCGCTGCGGGCATGGGCGGCCATGGCCCGGGCGGGCATGTCGTGGGCCGTGCGCCATTCCAGGGCCAGGCCCTGGGCGGCGGCGGCGAAGGTGGTCTCAGCCTCGGCCAGTTCGGTCTCCAGCTGGGCCGTCATCTCGGCCACCCAATGGGCGGTGGTCACCCCGCCATAGGGGCTTGAGGCGGGCATGGGATGCAGGCCCTGGGCGCCCAGGCCGATCAGCCGGGCGTCGAAGTCGCGGGCCAGGGCGCCGGCGGCGGCCACCAGGGCGCGCCCGCTGTCCCCGGCCTCTGCGAAGACCAGGACGGCTGTGATCGCGCCCGCGGGCGGCTTCGGGTCGACGGCCTGGCTCACAGTGGGTCTCCTTGGGGTGAAACGGGCGATGCGCTGGGCAGGGTCAGTGTCGCGCACCGCCTCGGGCGTCTTCAAGGCTTAGGCGAGGGGGCGGCCGGGAGGTTTGATCTGGGTCACGGCGCAAGGCCCTCCTGCGCGACTAGCGTCAGGCTCTCAGGAGGAGCTTATGGAACAGTCTGGAATCACCTGGGTGGTGGCCGCCGACGGGGCGCAGGCGCGCATCTTCGAAGAGCGGATACGCGCCGGCGAGGTGGTGGAGCGCAAGGCCGAGGCCATGGCGCAGAAGGGCGGAGACTATCCCCACGCCGCCGGTTCAGGCGCCACGGTTCATGAGCGCGCCGGCCCGCGCCGCCATGGCGCCGACGAACGCGCCCCGCGACAGGAGGCCGAGGACCGCTTTCTCGTCCGCCTGGCCGACCAGTTGGGCAAGGACGCCCAGGCCGGCGCCTTCGACGAACTGGTGATCCTGGCCCCGCCGCGGGCGCTCGGCGCCCTTCGATCCGCCCTGCCCAAGGCCGCCGCCCGGCGGCTGACGGGCTCTTCGCCGGTGGAGTGCGTTCATGAGGACGCCGCGGCCATCCGCCAGCGCCTGCGTCAGACCCGCGCCGAGCACTGACGCGCCGGCGCCGACCCGAAGACGATCCTCAGCCGGCCTTGCGCAGGCTCACGCGTTCCAGGCCCGCGGGCAACTGGTGGCTGGGCCAGGGACGGCCGCCCATCACCTGGTCCTGGGCCCGGGAGATGGCCGGGCCGGTGAGGAAGGGCACGCCCGCGGCCCGCGCCGCGGCCAGTTCCGGGCCGGTGCGGATGTTGGTCACCGCCGGCCAGATCCTGCGGCGACGATAGGCCCGCAGTCGACCGGTGAAACGGCGCAGGACGGCGAGGCGATGGGCGCCTTCCCCTTCCGGCAGCATGAAGGTCACACTGTTGATCTGCGCGCCGCCCACCTGTTCGATCTCGAAGGCGGGGTCTCGGGTTCGCAGGTCGATGAGGCTGAAATGTCCCTCCAGGGTGCGGCTCATCTTCCTCAAGGCCTGGAAGGACGGCGCCCGCGGCACGTCATAGACCGCCGCGCCCAGCCGGCCCCGCTCAGACTCCGGCAGAAGGTTGAGCATCTCCCCATAGGCCGCGCAGCGGCTGGGGCGCACCAGGGTGGAGAAGGCCACAGGCAGGAAGATCGGCGTGGGCGAGGGGCTCTCGGCCAGGAACCGCAGGCCGGCGATCACGCAGTCCATGTCATAGGCCAGGGTGTTCTGGGGCAGGTGAGACGCGCCGTCCGTGAGGCTGTAGCCCGTCCGCAGGTCGCCGGGCGTGCTGGTGACCAGGTCGCCGATGAAGAGCTGGCGCGGCGCGTAGTAGATCGCCTGGAGCGCCTCCACATTGGGCAGGCGGACCGCCCCTGACGCGGCGGACTGTGCGCCTTGCTCGGCCTCTTCGCCCGCTCCCGCAGGCGCGCGTGGCGGCAGAAAGACCCGCTGGCCCTGGGGCGTCAGGCGGCAGAGCTGCCCGCCGGGCAGGGGCGCGCTGGCGTCGCACATGGCCTGATGAAGCCGCTCGGCGGAGGCCTCGGCGAAGGCGGCCATGGCGGGGTCCTCCCCCTCGAACAGCAGCACCGTGACCGCGCCGCCCCCGGTGTCGGCCTCCCCGAAGAGGTGCGCATGGAGTTCCGTCGACAGGCGGCCCAACTCCACCGTGTCCAGTTCGGCCCGGCGCGGGTCGCTCAGCAGGAAGGCATAGGGATTGAGGGTGGAGAAGCGTCGCGGCCAGGCCCACCGCGCCTCCAGGAAGGCCAGGGTGAACTTCTCCACCAGGCTGTCCAGCACCCCCGGCGCCAGGGCGTCGAGATCGGTGCTGACCACCACGCGCAAGCACGCCAAAGCCGCCACGGACTGCGATCTCCCCCTCCAGAGCGCGTTCCGATAAGTGGGAACCGGATATCGGATCGAAGGCGCTCAAGGCCCTGAGTCTAGAGCCTGATGGGCAAACCCTGGCAGACGGGTGTGAAGCCCTGGTTAGCTGAAAGCCTGGGGGCCGCAGCCCTCCGACTGAACATGCTTAATCGCGCGTTAATCCAAGCGCCGCATTGATGACGAAGGACGAGGGGACGATCGCCTACGCCTACGAGGAGACTTTCGCATGGATCGCCGCAAGCTGATCGTCACGGGCCTGGCCGCCGCCGGCTCCGGCCTGGCCGGATGCGCCACGGCCCAGACCAACCCCCAGGGTCCGCCCCCGCCGCAGCATGACCCCAACTATCCCATCGAGGGTCAGCAGGCCGCCACCTATTCCCGCGACGAGATCGTCCGCGACGTCTCTGACTTCCTGGGCGTGACGGCTGAGGCCGCCGGCGGCGCGGTGGAGCGCATCTTCGCCGACAATGGCCGGCCCACCGGTTACATCGCCGGCGAGGAAGGCTCGGCCGCCATCACCATCGGCGCCCGCTATGGCCGCGGCCTGCTCTATATGAAGAACCGCCAGACCCAGGAGGTGTTCTGGCAGGGCCCCTCCATCGGTTGGGACCTGGGCGCCAACGCCAGCCGGGTCTTCACCCTCTGCTACAACCTGCACTATCCGGACGCCATCTATCAGCGGTTCCCGGGGGTGGAGGGCTCGGCCTATCTGGTGGGCGGCCTGGGCGTGAACTATCAGCGCGCCAACGACATCACCCTGGCGCCCATCCGGGCCGGGGTCGGGCTGCGCCTGGGGGCCAATGTGGGCTATCTGGCCTATAGCCGCCAGCGCAACATCTTCCCGTTCTAGAGCCCGCAAGGGCCGGCGCGGCGTCTAGAGCCTGATGCGATCAGACGGAACCGTCTGATCGTTGAATCAGGCTCTAACTCAAAGACTTGAGCGCCGCGCCGCGCCGCGCCCTCGTCAGCTTCGCAGCCGCGCGCCCACCGCCTTGGCCGCGGCGGCCACGACCTTGGCCGACAGCTGCTCGATCTCCGCCTCGGCCAGGGTGTGGTCCTGGGGCTGGATCAGCACTTCCACGGCCAGCGACTTCATCCCTTCGCCCAGGGCGGCTCCGCGATAGACGTCGAACACCCGGGCCTGGGCGATCAGGGCCTTGTCGGCGCCGGCCACCGCCCGGGTCAGGTCGCCTGCGCTCACCTGCTCGTCCACCACGAAGGCGAAGTCGCGGCTGAGCGGCATGTGCGGCGAGAGCGACAGGGCGGGCCGGGTCTTCACGGCCTTGCGCTTGCCTTCCGGAATGGCCTCGATCTCCAGCTCGAACGCCAAGACCGGGCCGGCCACGTCCAGGGCCTTGAGAACCTGGGGGTGCAGCTCGCCGAACTGGGCCACCACCGTCTTGGGCCCCAGCTGCAGCCTGGCCGAGCGGCCCGGATGCCACCAGGACGAAGCCTGGCCCTGAGCCACCTGCAGGGGCGGCGCGCCCAGTTCTTCCAGCAGGGCCATCAGGTCGGCCTTGAGCGCGAAGAGGGGATCATCCCCGCCCCCGTCCCAGCGACGCGGGGGGTGGGGCGCGATCAGCCCCGCCACCACCATGGCCTGGTCGGCCGGCTGATCGCCCCGGTAGATGGGTCCCACCTCGAACAGGGCGACGTCGGCGAACCCCTTGCGGGCGTTGCGGCCGGCGGCCTCGATCAGATTGGGCAGGACCGAGGGGCGCATGCAGTCCAGGTCGGACGAGATCGGGTTGGCGACCATCAGCTCATCCTGGCCGCCGCCGAACAGGCGGGCGGCGGCGCGGGACATGAAGCTCCAGCTCACCGTCTCGGCATAGCCCAGGGCCGCCATGGCGCGGCGGGCGGTTCGGATGCGGTTCTGGCGCAGGCTCAGCACGCCGCCGGCGGGCCTGGCCATTTCCGGCAAGGGCTCGGCGGGCAGGGCGGCGAAGCCCTGGATGCGCGCCACCTCTTCCACCAGATCAGCCCGGCCCTCCACGTCGCGGCGCCAGGACGGGGGCGTCACCTGATCGCCGGCGATGGAGAATCCCAGGTCGCTGAGGATCTGATCAATCCGGGCCTCATCGATGGTCAGGCCGCTCAGGCGCCGCACGTAGGCGCGGTCGAAGGTGATGGCCGACGGCGGGGCCGGCGCCTGGCCGGCCACCACCACTTCGGAGGCCTCGCCGCCGCAGATGTCCAGGATCAGCCGGGTGGCCAGCTCCAGCCCGTCCACCACGAAGCCCGGATCCACGCCGCGGGCGAAGCGGTACTGGGCGTCCGAGGTGATGCCCGTGAGCCGGCCCGTCTGGGCCGTGCGGATGGGGTCGAACCAGGCGCTCTCCAGGAAGACGTCGGTGGTCTCCTCGGACGAGCCGGTGGACTCGCCGCCCATCACCCCGCCCAGGCCGATGGGCCGCTCGCCGCCGGCGTCGGCGATGACGCACATCTCGGCGGTCAGGTCATAGGTCTTGCCGTCCAGGGCGATCAGCTGCTCGTCCCGGTGCGGCGCGGGGCTGGCCTGGTCGGTGCGTCCAGGCGCGGCGTCGGCCTGGCCGGCGCCCAGGCGCGCGACGATCACATCGCCCACCAGCTTGCCGCAGTCATAGACGTGCAGGGGGCGGGCGCGGTCATAGGAGATCAGGTTGGTGACATCCACCAGGGCGTTGATGGGCCGCAGACCCACCGAGACCAGCCGCTGCTGCAGCCAGGCCGGCGAGGGGCCGTTCTTCACCCCGCGGATCACCCGACCGGCGAAGATCGGGCAGGCGTCCGGCGCGTCCAGGCGGATGGAGATGGGGCAGGGGAAGGCCCCCTTCACCGGGCTCACCGCCAGATCCTTGAGCTGGCCCAGGCCCGCCGCGGCCAGGTCGCGGGCGATGCCCGCCACCCCCAGCCAGTCGGGGCGATTGGGCGTCACCTCGAAGTCGATCACGGCCTCCAGGCCCAGGGCCTCGGCGGCCGGGGTCCCCACCGCCAGGCTGTCGGGCAGTTCCATGATCCCGTCGGACTCTTCGGCGGTCTCCAGCTCGGAGGCCGAGCAGAGCATGCCGTTGGAGACCACGCCGCGCACCGGCCGCGCCTCCAGGGTGATGCCGGAGCCGGGCACATAGGCGCCCAGGGGGGCGTAGATGGTGGTCAGGCCCGGCCGCGCATTGGGCGCCCCGCAGACGATCTCCTTGCGGCCGTCGCGGGTGTCCACCTGGCAGACCTGCAGACGGTCGGCATTGGGGTGTTGCACGGCCTCCACGATCTTGGCCACGGAGAAGGCCGCCAGCTTGCCGGCGGGATTCTCCACATGCTCGACCTCCAGGCCGGCCATGGTCATGGCCTCGACCACCTGATCGACGGTGGCCTCGGTGTCGAGGTGCTCCTTGAGCCAGGAAAGCGTGAACTTCATCGTCTTGCGCTCATCTGATCGACCCCTCGGAGGGGAAAGGCGCGACGGTCACATCGCGCCGGGCGCTCCCGGTCGGGAGCCTGTGGATATGGCTTCTCAGCTCAGCCCCGTGGCGGGATTGGGCATGGCGAAGGGGGAGAAGCCGTAGTGGGACAGCCAGCGCACGTCGCCCGCGAACATGTCGCGCAGGTCCGGCATGCCGTATTTCAGCATGCCCAGCCGATCGACGCCGAAGCCGAAGGCGAAGCCCTGCCAGACGTCGGGATCAAGCCCGCAGTGACGCAGGACGTTGGGGTGGACCATGCCGCAGCCCACCACCTCCAGCCAGTCCGTCCCCGTGCCGATGCGGATATCCCCGCCGGAGCGGTCGCACTGCACGTCCATCTCCGCCGAAGGCTCGGTGAAGGGGAAGTGGTGCGGACGGAAGCGGCTGACCACGCCCTCGGTCTCGAAGAAGCGCGAGATGAAGGTGTCCAGGGTCCATTTCAGGTGGCCCATATGGATGACCCGGTCGATGACCAGCCCCTCCATCTGGTGGAACATGGGGGTGTGGGTGGCGTCGGAATCGCAGCGGTAGGTGCGCCCGGGCACGACCACGCGGATGGGCGGCTCCTGGCCGGAGGCCACCCAGGCCGGCACCTTCTCGTTCAGCTGACGCATGACACGCACCTGCACCGGGCTCGTATGGGTGCGCAGGACCTTGCGCTCCCCATTGGCGTCGGGGGCCATGAAGAAGGTGTCGTGCATCTCCCGCGCCGGGTGCTTGGGCGGGAAGTTCAGGGCGGTGAAGTTGTTGAAGTCCGTCTCGATATCCGGCCCTTCGGCCACCGAGAATCCCATCTCGGCGAAGATGGCCACCATCTCGTCCATCACCTGCATGGTGGGATGCACGCTGCCCTTGCGCCGCGGCGGCGCCGGCAGGGAGAGGTCGATGGTCTCGGCGGCCAGCCGCCGGTCCAGTTCGGCGGCCTCCATGGCGGCCTTGCGCTGGGCGATGCGCTCGGCCACCGCGTCGCGCAGGCCGTTGATGGCCGGACCCTTCTCGCGGCGGTCCTCGGGGCTCATCTTGCCCAGGGACTTCAGCAGTTCGGAGATCTGGCCGCTCTTGCCCAGGGCGGCGACGCGGATCGCCTCCAGGGCCGCGGGGTCGGCGGCGGCGTCCACCTGGGCGATCAGTTCGGTCTTCAGGATGTCGAGGTCGGTCATGGCCTGGGTGCTCTATCGCGTGGTCGGGGTCGCGGGAAGGGCGGGCAGCAAAAAGCCCTCCGGCGGCTCTCGCCGGAGGGCTCTTGTCAGATAGCGGGAGGCGAGAAACCTCCCATCGACCCGTCAAGCCAGCGCGGCGCGAACCTTGTCGGCGATGGCCTTGAAGCCGGTCGGGTCGTTGCCCGCGATATCGGCGAGCACCTTGCGGTCCATCTCGATCCCAGCCTTCTCAAGGCCGAAGATAAATCGCGAATAGGTCATGCCTTCCAGGCGGGCCGCAGCGTTGATGCGCTGGATCCACAGGGAGCGGAAGTTGCGCTTGCGCACCTTGCGGTCGCGATAGGCGTACTGTCCGGCCTTGTCGACCGCGGCCTTGGCGGCCCGGATGGTGTTCTTGCGGCGGCCATAGAAACCCTTGGCCTGCTCCAGAACCTTCTTGTGCTTGGCGTGGGCGACCACGCCGCGTTTCACGCGTGCCATGTCTTATGCGCTCCCGATCACAGGCCGTAGGGCAGGTAGGTCTTGATGATCTTGGCGTCGGCCTCGCTCATCACCTTGGTGCCGCGGTTCTGGCGGATGTACTTGGCGTTATGGCTGATCAGCCGGTGACGCTTGCCCGCCACGCCGGCCTTCAGCTTGCCGGTCGCGGTGATCTTGAAGCGCTTCTTGGCGCCCGATTTCGTCTTCAGTTTCGGCATTTCCCTTGCGGAGCCCGAAGGCCCCGTCCTCTGGCGTATTGATGAACCGTCCTGGCATGCCTGTGGCCAGACGGCTCCGAAGAGCGGGGCGTTTACGCGACCAGGACGAAAAAGGCAAGCCCGGCGGCGGTTCGCTAAAGCCTCGTCCTCTGACTTTGCTGGCCGAGCGTCAGTTGCGGAGGCCCCGCATCCTGAGCGTCACCTGTCGCGCCAGGACCAGGGCCGGGAGGATCAGAAGCGCCGTCAGCAGGAAGGGCGCGCCCGGCGCCACGGCGGAGAACAGCTGGCCCGCCAGGATCGGCCCGCCGATGCGCGCCAGAGCGCTGTTGGACATGTTCAGCCCCAGCACCTCGCCCTGTCGCTCGGGCGGGGTGGCCATGGAGATCATGGCCACCAGATTGGGGAAGGTGATCGACTGGCCGAAGACCACGATGGCCAGGCCCAGGGCGGCCATGTGCCAGCTGGCGGCGGTGAACTGGGCCAGGGTCCCCAGGCCGATGAAGACCAGGCCCGCCGTCAGCACCCGGCCCTCTCCATAGCGCCGCACCAGCCAGCCGGTGGCCGAGGCCTGGCAGATGGCGCCGACCAGCCCCGCCAGCATGAAGGCCCAGCCGATCTCGCGCGGGCCCCAGCCGAAGCGCGCCTCGGTCCACAGGCCATAGGTGGCCTCGATGCCGGCGAAGCCGGCAATGGTGATGAAGCTGATCAGGAAGACCCGCGCGATCACCGGGTCGGCCAGGGCCTGGCGCAGGGCGCTTTTGCGGGGCGGGTCGCCCGGCGTGACCGTGGGCGAGCGGCCAGGGGTCAGGGTTTCGCGCATGAACAGATAGACCCCCAGGGCCGCGGCCAGGCCGAAGAGGGCGGCGGCGAAGAGGGGGATCTGGAAGCCCGTGGGTCCGAGGTCCGGCCTCGCCAGCAGACCGCCCAGGGCGGGACCCACCATGAAGCCCAGCGAGAAGGCCGAGCCCATCACCCCCATCCGGCCGGCGCGCTGATGGGGCGGGGTGATGTCGGCGAGATAACCCTGCAGGGTGGAGATGTTGCCCGACAGGAAGCCGCTTACCAGCCGCACCGCCAGCGCCGCCCAGATGCCCGGCGCAAAGGCCAGGGCCACATAGGCCAGGGCGCCGCCCAGGGTGGTGAGGATGAGCACCGGCCGGCGGCCGAACCGGTCCGACAGCCGTCCCCACACCGGCTCCCCCAGGAACTGGCCCACCGAAAAGGCCGAGAACATCAGGGTGATCTGCCAGGCTGGCGCGTCAAAGGCCTGGCCGAAGAAGGGCAGCAGGGGAATGACGAGGCCGAACCCCGCCATGTTCAGGAAGATGACCGACAGGAGGACGATCAGCGCCCGCCGGTCGCCGGGGGCGGGCGCGCTCACGGCCGCGGGGCCTGGCCGGCCTCAGCCTCATCCGTCTCCGCCTCGCCCGCCTGGGGCGCTTCGATCCTGCTGGCGAAGGCCGGCGCCCGGCGGCTGGCCGACAGGGCCAGCCAGATGGCCGG
>NZ_DAIMHV010000007.1:26750-48904 GCF_036723115.1 Phenylobacterium sp.
TGCTGGCGAAGGCCGGCGCCCGGCGGCTGGCCGACAGGGCCAGCCAGATGGCCGGGGCCATGGCGAAGGCCGCCAGGAAGAAGGGGCCGTTGATGGTCACCCCGGCGAAGGCCAGGCCCGCGCACAGGGGGCCGACCACCCGGGCCAGGGCGCCCATGGCGTTGTTCAGACCCAGGATCTGGCCCGTGCGGGAGGGGTCCGCGGTGCGCGAGATCAGGGCTCCCACATTGGGGAAGGCCACCGACTGACCCACGGCCATGGCGCACATCAGGGCGATGACCACCGCGCCGTTGGGGGCGAAGGGCTGCAGGGCCGCGCTGATCATGGTCAGGATCATGCCGACCGCCAGCATGGGGCCTTCTCCGTAGCGCTCCGACAGCCGCCCGGTGATGAACATCTGGGTCACCGCGGCGAAGACCCCGGTGAAGGCGAAACACACCCCGATCTCCCGCGGACCCCAGTCGAAACGGGCCTGGGTCCAGAGACCGAAGATCGATTCCACCCCGGTGAAGGCGAAGCCCACGATGAAGGTGAGCAGCATCAGCCGCCCTACCACGGGGTGTCCCACCGCCTCACCGATGGCCGACCAGCGGCTGGGCTGGTGCTCGAACACTTCCTGACGGGCGCGGCTTTCGCGGATGAAGAAGACGATGGACAGGGCCGAGGCCGCCGCCAGGCCCGAGGCGATGAGCAGGGGCAGGCGGAAGCCCAGGTGTCCGGCCTCGGGGTGGGCGAAGACCCCGCCCACCGAGGGACCGACGATCAGCCCCACATTCCAGGCCGCTCCCATATGGGCCATGCGGCGGGCGCGCTTCTCGGGCGGTGTGACGTCGGCGATATAGCCCTGGATCACCGAGCCGTTGCCGCTGGCCAGTCCCCCCAGGAACCGCACCGCGAGCGCCACCCAGACATTGGGGGCGAAGGCCAGCGCCAGATAGCACAGGCAGTTGCCGGTGATTGTGCTGATCAGCAGCGGCTTGCGACCGTAGCGGTCCGACAGCCGGCCCCAGAAGGGCTCGCCGAAGAAGGCGCCGGCCGAATAGGCCGAGAAGATCAGGGCGATCTGCCAGGCCGGAGCGTTGAACGACTTGGCGTAGAAGGGCAGCAACGGGACGATGATCCCGAAACCGAGCATATTGATAAAAATGACGGCGATCAGCGACGGCGCGGCCAAAGCGGACGGAGTCGCCGCGCCTCGCGCAGTCCCCAACATGGCCGCGGTGTTAGGCCTCTCCCGTCAAGGTCGCAAGGGGACTTCTTCACCCATTTCTGACGCCGCCGAAGAATTGAACGAGGTGTCGCTTACGGGCCGCTCTCCGGCGAATCCCGATGGGTCGCGGGGGGCGGACGCCAGCCTGGGATACAAAGAAAGGGCCGGCGTCGCCGCCGGCCCTTTCCATGGTCTCGCAGGTTCTCTGATCCTCAGCGCGGCGCCAGGATCATGATCATCTGACGGCCTTCCATGCGGGGCTCGTACTCGACCTTGGCGACGTCCTCGAAGTCAGCCTTCACCTTTTGCAGCAGCTTCATGCCGAGCTCGGGGTGGGCCAGTTCGCGGCCGCGGAACCGCAGCGTCACCTTGACCTTGTCGCCTTCTTCGAAGAAGCGGTGCATCGAGCGCGACTTCACCTCGTAGTCGTGCGTATCGATGTTGGGGCGGAGCTTGATCTCCTTGATCTCCACCACCTTCTGGCGCTTGCGCGCTTCGTTCTTCTTCTTCTGTTCCTGGAACTTGAACTTGCCGTAGTCCAGAATCTTGCACACGGGCGGATCAGCGTTCGGCACGATCTCCACGAGATCGAGCCCGACCTCCGCGGCGGCTTCCAGGGCGGCCGATGTCGGCATCACGCCCTGCTTTTCACCGGACTGGTCGATGAGCAGAACGCGCGGAACGCGGATGTCCTCGTTGATGCGCGGCCCTTCTTTCTGGGGCGGCGCCTGCATGGGGCGACGAATAGGCAAAGCTCCTAAGGTTGTTTCGGCAGAACGGCCGGGACGAGCCGAAGCTCCCCCACGGGCCATATCCTGTCAGACTATATGAAGAAGGCGCCCCGCGCGATCAAGCATCGCGCCCGCCCGGAAAGGGAGTCAGGGCGCGGGCGGCCTGCATCACCTGGGCCACCGGCATCTCCGCCAGGTCGTCGGCCTGCAGGACGGCCACATGTCCGCGGGGGGCCGAGAGAATCGGATCCGACGCCTTGGAGAACAGCACGATGGTCGGCGGCCCGGCGGCGGCGGCCAGATGGACGGGGCCGGTGTCGTTGCCCACCACCAGGGCTGCCTTGGCGCCCAGCATGGCGATGCGGGCCAGATCGGTGCGGCCGGTCAGGTCGCGGGCCTTGCCCACATCCTTCTGGATGGCGCGGGCCAGGGCGCTTTCCTGCGGGCCGCCGATGATCACGATGTCGAAGCCGGCGTCATAGAGATTACGCGCCAGCTGGCCATAGGCCTCCACCGGCCAGCGCTTCTCGGGCCGGTGCGCCGAGCCGCCCGGCGCCATCAGCACATAGGGCCGGGGCTGGATGCCGCCGGCCACCGGCCGCTCGGCCGGCATCTTGCGCAGGATCCAGGAGACGTCGGGTCCCGGCGCCGAACCCGGCTCAGTGGGCGCGTCGGGCCAGATTCCTGCGGCCTTCAGCTGGTCGGCGTGCCGCTCAAGCGTGTGCATCCGGTCGCGCCGGGAATTGCGGTGGGGCAGGGCGCAGCCCAGGGCCACCCCCGACCACTCCGGCGCAAAGGGCTGAAGCCCGTGGAAGATCATGCTGGAGCGCGACGAGGTCTGCAGGTCATAGACCCGGTCGTAGCGGGCTTGGCGCAGGCGTCCCACCAGGGTCAGCCACTGGGTGAGGCCTTCGGGCCGGCCGTCGGTCTCCACCTCATTGAAATAGGGGCAGAGCTTGGCCAGCGCCTCGAAGGGCGGCGTGGTCAGCAGGGTGATGCGGGCGCGGGGATGGGCCTCGCGAATCTTCTTGGCCGCGGCGAAGGCGAGGATGAAGTCGCCCATGGCCGACAGCTTGATGACCAAAACCTTCTTGATCTCGCGGGCCATCAGGCTCGGCTCTCCAGAACGCGCTCATAGGCCTCAAGGGTGGCCGCGCACATGGCGTCCACCGAGTAGAGGCGTCTCGCCCGCAGCGCCGCGGCCTGACCCATGGCCGCCAGTCGCGCGGGGCCGGCTTCGATGGCGCGGCGCAAGCCGGCTGTCCAGGCCTCCGCGTCGCCGGGCTTGATCAGCCACCCCGTCTCTCCGGGAATCACCGTTTCGATCATGCCGCCCAGTTCGGACGCCAGAACGGGGCGGCCCATGACCTGGGGCTCCACCGCGGTGCGCCCGAAGGACTCCGGCACGACGGAAGGCAGGATGGCGGCGTCCCCCAGAAGATAGGCCGCGGGCATGTCGTCGCAATGACCGACCAGTCGCACCATGCCCTCCAGCCCCGCCGCGGCGATCTGGGCCTCCAGGCTCTTGCGGTAGTCGGTTCGGCCCTGATCATCCCCCACCAGCACCAGGCGGAAGTCGGTGCGGCCCTCGGCCTTGAGGCCCGCGGCGGCCTCGATCACCGGCCCGTGGCCCTTGATGCGCGTCAGGCGGGCGGCGAGGATGAAGGTGGTGAGAGAGGTGTCCTCTGGCAGGTCCCAGGCCCGCCGCAGGGCCTCCACCCGGTCGCAGCCCACAGCCGACGGATTGAACCGGGCGAGATCGACGCCCCGGGGGATGCTGACCATCCGCTCGGGGGGGACGGCATGTTCCCCCAGCACATGGTCGCGGGTGAAGTTGGAATTGGCGATCACCAGGTCGCCGCGGGTCATGACGGCGTTGTACCAGCGCTTCAGCCCGCTGCGGGCGTGATAGACCCCGTGATAGGTGGCCACGAACGGGGTCTTGGTGGCCTGGGCCGCCCACAGCGCCGAAAAAGCCGGGGCGCGCGAGCGGGCGTGAACCAGGCTGACCTTCTCCGAGCGGATCAGGTCCACCAGCCGGGCGGCGTTGCCCAGCATGACCAGGGGATTCTTGCTCTGCACCGGCATCTCGGCCAGGCGCCCGCCATCGGCCAGCAGGCGCGAGGCCATGCGACCGCCCCGGGTCGCCACCAGGGCCTTGCCGCCGGCGCGCACCACCGCCTGGGCGACGTCGAGGGTTGTCTGCTCGGCGCCGCCCGTGTCGAGCTCGGGCACCACCTGCAGCAACGTGAAGTCGGCGGGCAAGGTCACGGGACCCTGCATAGCGCAGAACGCAGGCGGGTAAACCCCGCACGTCCGGCAGACCGTTACCCTGTCGGCCGATCCTGTTCTAAAGGGAGGGCATGATGGAAGAGAGCGGCTTTCTGAAGCGCCCGGACGGTGCGCGACTGGCCTGGCGACGCGTGGCGGGGCGAGGCCCGGCCGTGGTGTGGATGGGCGGTTTCCGCTCCGACATGGCCGGAACCAAGGCGCAGGCCCTGGCCGAATGGGCCGGCGCCCATGGCCAGGCCTATGTGCGCTTCGACTATTTCGGCCATGGGGAGTCTGACGGCGCCTTCGAGGCCGGAACGATTACCCGCTGGCGGGACGACGCCCTGGCCGTGCTCGACGAACTGGCGCCGGGGCCGGTGATTCCCGTGGGCTCCTCCATGGGCGGCTGGATCGCCTGCCTGGCGGCCATGGTGCGACCCCAGGCGGTGAAGGGGCTGGTCCTGATCGCCCCCGCGCCGGATTTCACCGAAAAGCTCATGGGACCTGAGATCGACGGCCCGGCGCGCCTGGCTCTGGAAACAGACGGCGTCTGGATGCGCCCCTCAGACTATGGCGAGCCCTATCCCATCACCCGCGCCCTGCTGGAGGACGGCGCCCGCTGGTCGATCCTGCCGGGGCCGGTCCCTATCGAGGTCCCCACGCGGATTCTTCAGGGCGGCGCTGATCCCGACGTGCCCTGGCGTCACGCGCTGGAACTGGCCCAGGGGCTGAACGGGAGCGACGTGGTCTTCCATCTGATCAAGGATGGCGACCATCGCCTGTCGCGCCCGCAGGATTTGGCGCGGATGATTCAGGCCGTGGAGGAACTGGCTCAGCCGCCGGCCTGAAGAATGGCGCCAAGGCCCTCGCGATAGGTCGGATAGAGCGGGCGCCAGCCCAGCTCCGCCTTGGCCCGGGCGTTGGAGACGCGTTTGGTCTCGGCATAAAAGCGCTGAGCCTGGGGTGGCAGTCTGGCCTCCGCCAGCGGGATTTCCGGCGGCGGCGCCTGGCTGAGCAACGCCGCGGCGTGGGCGATCACCTGGCTGTTGGGCGCCGGTTCGTCGTCGCAGAGATTGTAGATGGCGCCGGCTCTGGGTCTGGCCAGGGAGGCGGCCAGACCCTTGGCCAGGTCCTCCACATGGATGCGCGAAAAGACCTGGCCGGGGCTGGAGATTCGGCGCGCACGGCCTTCGCGCACCCGGTCCAGGGTGGAGCGGCCGGGGCCATAGATGCCCGGCAGGCGGAAAATGGCCACGGTCAGCCCCATTCCGGCGCCCACCTGCAGCCAATCCCGCTCAGCGGCGGCCCGCCTGGCGCCTTCCATGGACTGGGCGGCGATCCGACTGGTCTCGAACACCCAGCCGCCCTGCCGGTCGCCATAGACGCCGGTGGTGGACAGATAGCCCAGCCAGTCGGGAAAGGCTCCGGTGCGCGCCATGACCGGAACCAGGGTCCGCAGTCCGGGACATCCCTCAGCGTCCGGCGGGGCGGTGACCAGCACCGCCTCGGCCGCTGCGGTTTCTCGGGCCAGAGCCGCCCTGTCCTGCAACCACACCGGGACGACGCCGTCCGCGGCGAGCCGCCCGGCGTCCTCCGCACGACGATGGGTCGCCGCCACGCTCCACCCCTGCCGGGACATCCGGCGGGCGAAAGCCGCGCCGGAGAATCCGTAGCCGAAGATCAGCAGGCGACGCGCCACGGACCTCTATTCCGCCGCCACGGCCTTGGCCGCCGCCGTGGCGGCGGCCGCGCGCTCGGCGTTCCAGTGCGAGACGCACGGGATCTTGGAGAGGTCGGCGCGACCGGCATAGGCCTTGGCGATCTCGGCCACCTCCATCAGCAGGCCGTCTTCCAGGGTGATGGGGCGCAGGCCGTAGTCGAGGAGGCACCTGTTCTCGACCACCAGGTCGTTCTCGTCGGCCTCGGCCCGGGGATTGGCCAGGTGGGTGACCTCCGCCCCGGTCAGCCGGGCGATCATCTGGGCCAGATCCCGCACCCGCCAGGTTTCGGTCATCTGGTTCATCACCTTGACGCGGTCGCCGCGGGCTGGCGGGTTCTTCAGGGCCAGCTCCACGCAGCGGACCGTGTCCTGGATGTGGATGAAGGCCCGGGTCTGGCCCCCTGCCCCGTGGATGGTCAGCGGATAGCCCACCGCCGACTGCATCAGGAACCGGTTCAGAACCGTGCCGTAATCGCCGTCATAGTCGAATCGGTTGATCAGCCGCTCGTCCTTGCGGGTCTCCTCGGTCTGGGTCCCCCAGACGATCCCCTGGTGCAGATCGGTGATCCGCAGGTGATCGTTCTTGGCGTAGAATTGGAAGAGCAGGGCGTCCTGGGTCTTGGTCATGTGATAGATCGACCCCGGATTGGCGGGATAGAGGATTTCCCGCTCCACCCAGCCGGCCGGCGTCTCGATCTTGACCGTCAGATAGCCCTCGGGAATCGCCGCCCCGGCCGTGCCGTAGCCATAC
The DNA here is from genome assembly GCF_036723115.1 of Phenylobacterium sp. Classification (GTDB taxonomy): domain Bacteria; phylum Pseudomonadota; class Alphaproteobacteria; order Caulobacterales; family Caulobacteraceae; genus Phenylobacterium. The sequence goes on from NZ_DAIMHV010000007.1 coordinate 33,434, forward strand.
ACCCCCATGGTGCCCAGGTGGGCCAGGTGGATATCCAGGCCTGAATCGACGATGGCCGCCAGGATGTCGTTGGTGGCGTTCAGATTGTTGTCGACCGTGTAGCGCTTGTGCTGGGCCGACTTCATCGAATAGGGCGCGGCGCGCTGTTCGGCGAAATGTACAACCGAATCTGGCCGCCACTCCAAGAGCAGGGCCAGAAGGGCCTCGTAGTCCTTGCCCACCGTGATGTCGTGGAAGTCGATCCGCCGCCCCGACACCTCGTGCCAGGCCGCGATCCGCGCCTCGATACCGCCGATGGGTGTGAGGGATTGCACCCCCAGCTCATCGTCGATCCGACGGCGCGACAGGTTGTCCACAATGGCCACGTCGTGGCCGCGCGCCGACAGATGCAGGGCCGTGGGCCAGCCGCAGAATCCATCGCCGCCAAGAATGAGTACGCGCATCGCCGCTCCGATCCGTACGTGTTTGTCGCCCCTACAGGGCTAACAAACGCGCGAGGTCTGCGAAAGCGTCGTCGGCGGGGCTTCGTCCCCTACAGCAGCTCGGCGATCGCCTTGCGGGCGGCCTCGGCCAGGTCCGGACGACGCAGGGCGAAGGCCACATTGGCCCGCAGCAGGCCGATCTTGTCGCCGCAGTCGAAGGTCTGGCCTTCATATTCCAGGGCGTGGAAGGGTTGGACCTTCATCAGTTCGGCCATGGCGTCGGTGAGCTGGATTTCGCCGCCGGCGCCTTTGCCCTGCTTTTCCAGCAGGGGGAAGATGTCGGGCTGGAGGATATAACGGCCGCTGATGAAGAGGTTGGACGGCTCGGTTCCGGGCGCAGGCTTCTCCACCATACCCCGCATGCGGTTGAGGCGGCCTTCGGAGCCTTCGAGATCGACGATTCCGTACTTGTGGGCCTCGCCCTCCGGCGCGGGCTCCACCACCACGATATTGCCGCCCACCTGGTCGTGGGCGGCCACCGCCTGGGCCAGGGCCGGGGTGTCGGCGGCCATCAGCATGTCGGGCAGGATCACGGCGAAGGGCTCATCGCCGATGATGTCGCGGGCGCACCAGACCGCATGTCCCAGGCCCAGGGGGGCCATCTGACGGACGAAGCTCATCTCGCCGGGGCGGGGCAGGTCGCGGCGAACGCTCTCCAGGATCTCGGTCTTGCCCTTGGCCTCCAAGGCGCCCTCGATCTCGGGGTTTGAGTCGAAATAGTCCTCTATGGCGCCCTGTCCGCGGCCGACGATGAACACGAAGTGTTCGATGCCTGCGGCCCTGGCTTCCTCGACGATGTAGGACAGGATCGGCCGATCGACGATGTTAAGCATGTTCTTGGGCGTGGTCTTGGCGCCGGGCAGAACCCGCGTCCCCAATCCCGCCACCGGCAGCACCGCCTTGCGAACCCGATCGCCCATTCCCGTCTCCGCTTCTCGCCGTGGCGCATGCGCCCGAAACGCGGCCCAACCGTTCGAGCGGCGTCCAGGAGTCCTTGAATCTTTAGCGTTTTCCACCCGGCCGGCTCTGGCCGAGCGCAGGATGCTCTAGCCGAACCCCGGCGCGAAATCCACCGCCAAACCGTGACGACGCCCGTTTCGGGCCATGTGCCTACTCCGCGATCACGAAATTGGGAACAAGGCGCGGCCAGGGTCGTTAACCCCCCTGGAATCAACCCCAGGGAGTGAACCCTCGTGAACATTCGCATGATGACCGCCGGCGCCGCCGCCCTCTTCGCCGCGGGCGCCCTGGCGGCCTGCACCGACAACCGCGACACGGTCGAGACCACCGACACCATGCCCGCCGACACCATGGCCGCGCCGCCGCCCGCCGACCCGATGACGCCGGCCACGCCCATGGATCCCACCGCCCCGGCCGATGGCATGACGCCCCCGCCGGTGAACGATCCGGCCATGATGGACCCGGCCGCGACCTCGCCGGCCACCGGCACGACTCCCCCGGCCCCCTAAGGTCGCACGATCATAGCCCCGCAGCCTGACTGCGGGGCTATTCCACGGTCACGGACTTGGCCAGGTTCCTGGGCTGGTCCACGTCGGCGCCCTTCTGAACCGCCACGTGATAGGCGAGCAACTGGATCGGCGCGGCCATGACCAGGGTCGAGACCAGCGGGTCGGACGAAGGGGCGGTGACCACCACCCGCGCCCCGGCGGGCGCGTGCTTGGCCCCCTCTGTGTCGGTGATGAACACCACCTGGCCGCCACGGGCCATCACCTCGCTCATGTTCGAGGCGGACTTCTCGAACCAGGCGTCATAGGGCGCCAGGATGATGATCGGCGTCTGGTCGTCCACCAGGGCGATAGGGCCGTGCTTCAGCTCGCCGGCCGCATAGCCCTCGGCGTGGATATAGCTGATTTCCTTAAGCTTCAGCGCCCCTTCCAGGGCCAGCGCCGACATGGGGCCGCGGCCGAGATAGAGGACGTCCTTGGCCTTGGCGATCTCCGCGGCGATGGCGCTTATGGCGTCCTCGAGCCCGATGGCCTCGGCCATCAGCCTGGGCGCGCCCATGAGCACCTTGACCAGCCTGGCTTCCTCGGCCTGGTCGATGCGGCCGCGGGCCTTGGCCGCGGCGATGGCGAGGGCGATCAGCACGCTGACCTGGGCGGTGAAGGCCTTGGTGGAGGCTACGCCGATCTCCGGGCCGCAATGGATGGGCCAGACGACGTCCACTTCCCGGGCGATGGTCGATTCGACCGCGTTGACGATGGCGGCGCTGCGCATCCCTCGCGCCTTGCAATAGCGCAGGGCCGCCAGGGTGTCGGCGGTCTCGCCCGACTGGGACATGGCCACTACCAGGGCGCCGGGCCGCAAGGCAGGCTCGCGATAGCGGAACTCCGAGGCGATCTCCACGTCCACCGGAAGGTCGGCCAGTTGTTCGATCAGATAGCGCCCGATCATGCCGGCGATATAGGAGGTGCCGCAGGCTACGATCTGGACCCGCTCCAGGGCGGCGAAGTCCAGGCCCCCGGGGGGCGCCACCTGGTTGGTCAGGGTGTCCACATAGGCCGAGATCGTCCGCTGGCAGCCCTCGGGCTGGTCGTGGATCTCTTTCTCCATGAAGTGCCGGTAGTTGCCGCGCTCCACCAGGGCGGCGGCCTGCGCCAACTGCTTGACCTCGCGGTTCACCGGCGCGCCGTCGGCGTCGAAGACCTGGGCGCCGGAGCGGTCGATGCGCACATAGTCGCCCTCGTCCAGATAGGCGACGCGATTGGTGAAGGGGCCCACGGCCAGGGCGTCGGATCCCAGGAACATTTCGTCCTGGCCATAGCCCACCACCAGGGGGCTGCCCCGTCGGGCGCCCAGCAGCATGTCCTCCTCGCCGGCGACCAGCACCGCCAGGGCGAAGGCGCCGGTCAGGCGGTCAAGGGTGGCCTTCAAGGCCTCCAGGGGGGCGAGGCCGCGCGCCAGATGGCTGTCCAGAAGCTGGGCGATGACCTCGGTGTCGGTATCGCTTTCGAAGGTGCGGCCTTCGCTCTCCAGTTCGCGGCGCAGCTCGGCGAAGTTCTCGATGATGCCGTTGTGGACCAGGGTCACCCGTCCGGCCGTATGCGGGTGGGCGTTGCGCTCCGAGGGGGCGCCGTGGGTGGCCCAGCGGGTGTGGCCGATCCCCACCTTGGCGTGCAGCGGATCCTGCGCCAGCACCTCCTGCAGGGCGCGGATCTTCCCCTGGGCGCGGCGACGCTCCACCTTGCCGGGGGCGGTGGCCCCGGCTATGCCGGCCGAGTCATAGCCCCGGTACTCCAGGCGCAGCAGGCTCTCCACCAGCCGATCCTGGACGGGGGCCTTGCCGACGATGCCGATGATCCCGCACATGGGCCAACCTCACTCTGTCTTTTGTCGGCCGCGCCGACGCGGCTTATCTTTCGCCCCGCGCCGCCTTTAACATTCGCAAACGCGGCGTCGACTAAATCTGGGTTTCCGATCGTTTCGAGAGTCCGACCATGTCCAAGCGCGCCTATTTCGGAACCGACGGCATCCGCGGCGAAGCCAATCGATATCCCATGACCGCCGAGGTGGCCCTGCGGGTGGGCATGGCCGCCGGCAAGGTCTTCATGTCCCGGGACGAGCGACGCCATCTGGTGGTGATCGGCAAGGACACCCGCCTGTCGGGCTATATGATCGAACCGGCCCTGGTGGCGGGCTTCGCCAGCGTGGGTATGGATGTGCGCCTGCTGGGCCCCATGCCGACGCCGGGGGTGGCCATGATGACCCGCTCCATGCGCGCCGATCTGGGCGTCATGATCAGCGCCTCGCACAACGCCTTCTCCGACAACGGCATCAAGCTGTTCGGCCCGGACGGCTACAAGCTGTCCGATGAACGCGAACTGGAGATCGAGGCCCTGATGGACGAGGGGCTGGAAGAGCGGCTGGCCCCGCCGGAAAGCCTGGGCCGCGTGGCCCGGATCGACGACTCCCAGGCCCGCTATGTGGAGATCGCCAAGGCGACCTTCCCCCGCCGGCTGAGCCTGGCCGGCCTGCGGGTGGTGATCGATTGCGCCAATGGCGCGGCCTATAAGGTGGCGCCCACCGCCCTCTATGAGCTGGGCGCGGAAGTCATCAAGCTGGGCGTCGAGCCCAACGGCTTCAACATCAACAGCGAGGTGGGGTCCACCCACCCCGAGGCCATGGCCAAGATGGTCAAGGAGTACCGGGCCGACATCGGCATCGCCCTGGACGGGGACGCCGACCGGCTGGTGATCTGCGATGAGACCGGCCGGGTGGTGGACGGGGATCAGATCATGGCCCTGATCGCCGCCCACTGGGCCGATCGCGGCCGGCTGAACGGCGGCGGCGTGGTGGCCACGGTCATGTCCAATCTGGGGCTCGAGCGCTTCCTCGGGCAACGCGGCCTTCGCCTGGAACGCACCGCGGTGGGCGACCGCTCGGTGATGATGCGCATGCGCGAGGGGGGCTTCAACCTGGGCGGCGAGCAGTCCGGCCACGTGATTCTCTCGGACTTTTCCACCACCGGCGACGGGCTTCTGGCGGCCCTCCAGGTCCTGGCGGTGCTCAAGGAGGCCGACAAGCCCATGAGCGCCCTGGCGCGTCAGTTCGAGCCGGTGCCTCAGCTGCTGGAAAACGTTCGCTTCGGATCGGGACGGCCCCTGGAAAGCGACACGGTCAAGGGCGCCATCGCCCAGGCCGAGGCGCGGCTGAACGGCTCGGGCCGGCTGCTGGTGCGGGCTTCGGGCACCGAGCCGCTGATCCGCATCATGGCCGAGGGAGACGACGAGAAGCTCATCTTCGACGTGGTCCACGAGCTGGCCGGCGTCGTGCGCCAGGCCGCAGCCTGAATCCTGCGCCCCCGAAACAAGGTTATCGGAACCCTGGCCAAGCCGCCCGGATTGTGACAGCATCGTAATGTTCGCGCCGCTCGACCGGCGCGATGTCATAGACTGGGAGAAACGCATGGCTCGCCAAACCGCCCTGACCGGGCGTGGCCATGGGCGTGGACGGGGCGGCCTGAGCAAGGGATCCTATTCGATCGCCTGCCTGGCCTTCGTCGCCGCCCTATCGGTGGCCTTCTGGACCGGCGCGGTCTGGATCGTTCAGCAAATCGTCGCCATCGCCGTGGCGACGGGCTAAAGCCGCCCGACGCTCACATAGTCGAAGCCCTGCTGACGCACATCGGCGGGCTTGTAGATGTTGCGCAGGTCCACCAGGACGGGCCGGGCCATGTCGGCCTTCAGCCGGTCCAGGTCCAGCGCCCGGAACTCGTCCCATTCGGTGATGATCACCACGGCCTGGGCGCCCTTGGCCACCGCATAGGGTTCGGCTGCGAAGTCCACCCCCGGCAACAGGTGGCGGGCCTCGGTCTCGCCCTCGGGATCATAGGCTGTGACCTGCGCGCCGGCCGCCTGCAGGGCCGGGATGATATCCAGGCTCGGCGCATCGCGCATGTCGTCCGTATTGGGCTTGAAGGTCAGGCCCAGCACCCCGATCCGCTTGCCCTTGACGTCGCCGCCCATGGCCTCGATCACCTTGGCCGCCATGGCCTTCTTGCGCCGGTCATTGACCCGCACCGTGGTCTCGATCAGCTCCACCGGCGCGCCGAAGTCGCTGGCCGTGCGCACCAGGGCGAGCGTGTCCTTGGGAAAGCAGGAGCCGCCATAGCCCGGCCCGGCGTTCAGGAACTTCGACCCGATCCGCCCGTCCAGGCCGATGCCCTTGGCCACCTGCTGCACATCGGCGCCCACGGCCTCGCACAGGTCGGCCATCTCGTTGATGAAGGTGATCTTCATGGCCAGGAAGGCGTTGGCCGCATACTTGATCAGCTCGCTCGTCCGCCGGCCGGTGAAGACGATGGGCGTCTCGTTGAGGAAGAGGGGCCGGTAGAGTTCGCTCATCACCGGACGGGCGCGCTCGTCCTCCAGACCCACCACCACCCGGTCGGGGCGCTTGAAGTCCTCGATGGCCGCCCCCTCGCGCAGGAATTCCGGGTTGGACACCACCGCGAACTGGGCCTCGGGCCGCCGCGCCCGGATGATCTTCTCGATCTCATCGCCCGTGCCCACCGGCACGGTGGACTTGGTCACCACCACAGTGAAGCCGTCCATCAGGTCGGCGATCTCCTCGGCCGCCGCATAGACATAGGACAGGTCCGCATGCCCGTCGCCGCGGCGCGAGGGCGTGCCCACGGCGATGAAGACCGCGTCGGCCCGGCGCACCGCCTCAGCCGCCTCGGTCTCGAAGAACAGCCGCCCGGCCGCCACATTGCGCGCCACCAGACCCTCAAGCCCCGGCTCATAGATCGGGATGCCGCCCTCCCGCAGCCGCGCGATCTTGCCCGCATCCTTGTCGATGCACGTCACCACATGGCCGAAGTCCGCGAAGCACGCCCCGCTCACCAGGCCCACATAGCCCGTCCCGATCATCGCCACTTGCATGGGCAGCTTCCCGAAGCTTGAGTCACCTCTGCGACAGGCGCCGCAGGGCGTCGCCGCGTGACCTCTCTAGAGCGCGTCCTGACGTGTGGGAACCGGTCATCCGACCTCGTCGGACGCCGCCCGAAGGCCTGCGTCCGATGGGACCTCAGATTTCCTGGTTGTAGGCGCCCACTTCCGGATGCTGGGCCAGGCGGGGCTTCACCTCCTGATGGAAGAGGGCCCGCATGTCGTCGGCCGACGCGGCGCTTTCCACCACCACGACGATTTCCGGCTTGTTGGACGAGGCGCGCACCAGCACCCAGGATCCGTCTTCCAGGGCCACGCGCACGCCATTGACGGTGATCAGGTCGATGATCTTCCGCCCCAGGATCTGGCCCCCCTGGTCACGCAGGGCCTGATACTCGGCGACGATCTTGTCCACCACGCCATACTTCTGCTCATCGGCGCAGTGGGGGGACATGGTCAGCGAGGTGTAGGCCACCGGCAGGGCCTTCTTCAGGTCCGACAGCTTCCTGTCCGGGTTGCGGTCCAGCATGGAGAGGATGGCCGCCGCCGCCACCAGCCCGTCGTCATAGCCGCGGCCGATGGGGTCGTTGAAGAAGAAGTGGCCGCTCTTCTCGAAGCCGGCCAGGGCCTTCAGCTCGGCGGTCTTACGCTTGATGTAGGAATGGCCGGTCTTCCAATAGACCGTGGTGGCGCCGTTGGCCTTCAGCACCTCGTCGGTGGCGTAGAGTCCGGTGGACTTCACATCCACCACGAAGGTGGCGTCCTTGTGCAGGGCCGACAGGTCCCGGGCCAGCATCAGGCCGATCTTGTCGGCGAAGATCTCCTCGCCCTCGTCATCCACCACCCCGCAGCGGTCGCCGTCGCCGTCGAAGCCCAGGGCCATGTCGGCGCCGTATTCGCGCACCGCCGCGGCCATGGCGTGCAGCATTTCCTGGTCTTCGGGATTGGGATTGTACTTGGGGAAGGACCAGTCGAGGTCGCAGTCCATCTCATAGACCACCGCCACGCCCATGCGGCGCAGGGCCTCGGCGGCGAAGGCGCCGGCGGTGCCGTTGCCGCAGGCGCAGACCACCTTCAGGGGGCGGGTGAGCTTCACCTTGTCGGCCACGTCGGCCACATAGCGCTCGGCCACCCCGGCCACATGGGTCAGGCTGCCGCCGGGCGCGGTCTTCCAGGTCCCGGACAGCACAATCTCCTTGAGCCGGCCCATCTCGTCGGGGCCGAAGGTGAGGGGGCGCTGGGCGCCCATCTTCACGCCGGTCCAGCCGTTCTCGTTGTGGCTGGCCGTCACCATGGCTACGCAGGGGGCGTCCAGGTCGAACTGGGCGAAATAGGCGATGGGCGAAAGCGCCAGGCCGATGTCCAGCACCTCGCACCCCGCCGAGACCAGGCCCAGGGTCAGGGCCTGCTTGATGGACAGGGAATAGGAGCGGAAGTCGTGGCCCACCACGATCTTCGTCTGGCCCATCTCCCGGATCAGCGTGCCCAGGCCCAGGCCCAGGGCCTCCACGCCCAGCAGATTGATCTCCGGCCCGAACAGCCAGCGCGCGTCATATTCCCGGAAGCCCGTGGCCTTGACCAGGGGCTCGGTCTCATAGGCCAGGGTGTTGGGGATCAGGTCGGCGCGGGGCGTGGGCAGCATCGGAACTCCGAAGTAGTGGGGGGCGGCGAGGTCGCGCCCTGCGAAATACAACCTGCAGTCTTCTGAACCGAGACGTCCTAACCTCGGTTCGCGACACTTGCTACATCACGCCTGCCCGGAGCAGGTCGTGAATATGCAAAATGCCCACCGGACGCTCGTTCTCCACCACGAAGAGGACGGTGACCGCCGGGGCGGGATCGCTCATCAGGGCCAGGGCCTCGGAGGCCAGCATGGCCGGCGGCACGGTCTTGCGCGGTCCAGGCGTCATGACCGCCTCGGCCCTGTGGGTTAGAAGCCCGTCGATGTGCCGGCGCAGGTCGCCGTCGGTGATGGCCCCCACCAGCCGGCCGGCCTTGTCGGTGACGCCCACGATGCCCCAGCGCTTCTCGGTCATGACCAGCAGGGCTTCGGGCATGGCGGCGTCGCCCGGGACGAGGGGCAGTTCGCCCTGGCCGTGCATCAGGTCCCCCACCGTGCGCAGCATAGCGCCCAGCTTTCCGCCGGGATGGAAGGTCTTGAAGTCGCCGGCGGTGAAGCCCCGCCGTTCCAGCAGGGCGACGGCCAGGGCGTCGCCGATGGCGATCTGCAGGGTGGTGGAGGTGGTGGGCGCATTGACCGCGGCGGTGGCCTCACGGGTGTCGGCCAGCTGCAGCACGATGTCGGCCGCCGTCCCAAGCGTGCTGTCGGCCACGGCGGTGATGGCGATGAGCGGAATGGCGAAGCGCTTGGCGTAGGCCAGCACGTCGGCCAGCTCCTTGGTCTCGCCGGACTTGGACAGGGCCAGGATGACGTCCTCCTGGCCGATCATGCCCAGGTCCCCGTGGCTGGCCTCCGAGGCGTGGACGAAGAAGGCCGCCGCTCCGGTGGAGGCGAAGGTGGCGGCGATCTTGCGCGCCACATGGGCGGACTTGCCGATGCCGGTGCAGGCGATGCGGCCCTTGGCGGCGTAGAGGGCGTCCACCGCGCGGCTGAAGTCCGCGCCCAGCGCCTCGGCCTGGGCGGTCAGGGCGGCGGACTCCGCGTTCAGCACCCGGCGGCCCACGGAAACGGCGTCGAACGGAGCGCTCATGAGCCGTTGGGGACCCGCTGGGACTGAAGTTCGCGCATGGTCTCCCGCGCCTGGTTCAGCCGGTTCTGCGAGGCTTCGGTCTGCCGCCGCATGGCCTCCTGCATCTCAGGCGTCTGCAGGACGGGGTCATGGCCGAACGGCGCCGGCGATCGGGCGCCCAGGCCCTGGGGCCAGACCAGGGCCAGGCCCACGGTCAGGGCCGCCACCAGACCCAGAATCGGGAAGAAGAGGCGATCGAGCATGGGCCGCATATAGACCTTCCCGTGCGGCCGGACCATGTCCAACACTTGTCCGCCTTGACGCGCCGACCCCGTCGCCCTAGCCCGATGGGCCGCTGCAAGCCTGGAGATGCCCTGTGCCCCAACTCGTCCTCCTTCGCCATGGTCAGAGCCAGTGGAACCTGGAGAATCGCTTCACCGGCTGGGTGGACGTGGACCTGACGCCCGAGGGGGAGGCCCAGGCCACCAAGGGCGGCGAGCTGATCAAGGCCGAGGGCCTGGCCGTCGACCGGGTGTTCACCTCGGTGCTGACCCGGGCGATCCGCACCAGCTGGCTGGCCCTGGCCGCCGCGGGCCAGGCCTATGTGCCCGAGGTCAAGGACTGGCGCCTGAACGAGCGCCACTATGGCGGGCTGACCGGCCTGAACAAGGCCGAGACCGCGCTCAAGCACGGCGAGGATCAGGTGCTGGTCTGGCGCCGGTCCTATGACGTGCCGCCGCCGCCCCTGGCCGAGGGCGGCGCCTATGACTTCGCCGGCGACCGTCGCTATGCGGGCGCGCAGCTGCCCCTGACCGAGAGCCTGAAGACCACGCTCGACCGGGTCGAGCCCTATTGGACGGCGGAGATCGCCCCGCGGCTGAAGGCCGGCGAAACCCTGTTGATCGCCGCCCACGGCAACTCCCTGCGCGCCATCGTCAAGCTGCTCTTCGGGTTGGGCGACGAGGAGATCATCGGGGTGGAGATTCCCACCGGAAACCCCCTGCTGATCGACCTGGATTCCGAATTGAAGCCCCGCTCGGCGCGCTATCTGGACACCGGTCGCGCTCAGCCCCTGCCGCCGGTTTGAGCGACCACGACGCCCTGATGATGGGCCGGGCCATCGCCCTGGCGCAGGCGCGCCTGGGCCAGACGGGCGACAATCCGTCCGTGGGCTGCGTGATCGCCAAGGACGGCGTCATCCTGGCCGAGGCGACCACGGCCCCGGGCGGGCGGCCCCATGCGGAGGAGCAGGCCCTGGCCGCCGCCGGCCAGGCCGCCCGGGGCGCGCAGGCCTATGTGACCCTCGAGCCCTGCGGGGAGCGGTCCACCGGCGCAGCGTCCTGCGGTCAGAGACTGGTGGAGGCCGGCGTGGCCGAAGTGGTCATCGCCTGCGCCGATCCCTCGCCCTATGCCGACGGGCGCGGCGTGGAGCGGCTGCGCCAGGCCGGCGTGGCGGTTCGGCTGGGAATCATGGCGGCGCAGGCCGCGCGCCTCTACGCCGCCTATACGCCCAAGGCCCGGTCCGGGCCGTCCTCCGAAGGCGCCGCTTAAGGGGCGGAAGGGGCTCGTTAATCTCGTCGGGCTAGCGTCGTGGCAGGATCACCATTCCCAAGACGATGTCGCTCGCCCGCCCCGCCTCGATTCCGGAACTCCGGCGCCTGACCCAGGGCGAGGTGGACGCTGTCTGCGCCAAGCATGACCGCCTCTGGACCTCCCGCCCCGGCGGCGCCCGGGCGGTCTTCGCCTGGAAGGATCTTACGGGCCTGGACCTGCGCGGCCGCAATCTGGCCGATGCGGATTTCACCGGCGCCTGCCTGAACGAGTGCCAGCTCCAGGGCGCGCGCCTGGACAACGCCAATCTGTTCGGCTGCGACATGCAGAATGCCAATCTCACCGAGGCCTCCCTGCGCCGGTCGGACCTGCGCGGCGCCTGCCTGCGCGGCGCCAACCTCACCGGCGCCGACCTGTTCGAGGCCGATCTGCGCGAAGGCTCCATCGCCGCGGCCGACCGCGATCAGGGCCTGCGAATCCTGGAACATCTGGCCCGGCCGGGCGAGGTGCAGGGCGCCGTCCTGGCCGGGGCCAATCTGGAACGCTCGCGCCTCTCAGGGATCATGGCCGCCCGCGCGGACTTTTCCGACGCGGTGCTCAAGGACGCCAAGCTGGTCCGGGCCAATCTGAAACAGGCCAACATGTCCGGCGCCAATCTGCAGGGCGCCGACCTGTCGGGCGCCGATCTCGCCGGGGCCGATCTGCGCGACGCCATTCTCGTCGGCGCCAAGACCTTCGCCTGGAATGTCAGCAAGGCCGAGATGGAGGGCGTGCTGACCGATGCGCCGGCCGGAACGGCGGTGGCCGATCTGCCCTACAAGACCATGATCCGCGAACACGCCCGCTGGTGCGAGACAGGGGGGGCGGAGGGTCGGCCCTCGGTCTTCGATCAGGCCGATCTTCGGGCGCTGGAGACGATCCGGGGATTCAACCTCACGGCGCTCTCGGCCAAGGGCGCGGTCTTCTACGGCCTGGACATGGAAGGCGTGCAGCTTCAGGGGGCGCAGCTCGACGGCGCCGATCTACGCGCCTGCAACCTGCGCCGGGCCGATCTGCGCGGCGCCCGCCTGATCAACGCCAAGCTCTCCGGCGCCGACCTGCGCGACGCCCAGATGGGGCCGCTGCTGATCGGGTCCAACCGACTCATGCCCTGCAACATGACAGGGGCGGCGCTGAAGAACACGGACCTCGCCCGCGCCGACCTGCGCCAGGCCGTCCTGGTGGAGGCCGACGTGTCGCGGGCCAATTTCACCGGCGCCCAGCTCAAGCAGGTGGACATCACCCGCGCCCGGCGAACCGGCGCCCGAGGCCTCGACTCCGTCATCTGAAATATCGGCGGTCGCTTAACCCTTGGGTCGGTATTGTGCGGCTATAGGTCGCAAGCCCATTCGCTCAACCCTGTTCGAGGTTCATCTCTTGTCCGCCGCACCCGCCGTCGCACTTTCCGGTCGTCGCCGCCTGTCCGCGGGCGAGCTGGACATGGTGCTGGCGGCGCACGAGCGTTTCGTCGGCGGTCGCCCGGGCGGCAAGCTGGCGGCGCTGAAGTTCATTGATTTCAGCGGCATGGACCTGTCGGGTCGCGATCTTCGGGACGCCGATCTGTCGGCTTCGATCTTCAACGGCGCGAAGCTCATCGGCGCCCGGCTGGAGCGGGCGAACCTGTTCGGCTGCGACCTGCGCAAGGCCGATCTGCGGCGGGCCAATCTCACGCGGGCCGATCTGCGCGGGGCCTGTCTGCGCGGCGCCGATCTCAGCCAGGCCGATCTGTCCCAGGCCGACTTCCGCATCGGACAGGTCGCCGTGCCCCATCCCTCCAAGGGGCTGGCCTCGCTCACCCACCACCAGCGCAATGGCGACCTCAGCGAGGCGCGTCTGGTGGGCGCCAATCTGGAAGGCTCCCAGCTTGAAGAGGTGGTGGCCTTCGCCACCGACTTCACCGACTGCTCCCTCCGCGGCGCCAAGCTCAGCCGCGCCAATCTCAAGGACGCCAATCTCGAAGGCGCCATCATGGACTGGGCCGATGTGGCCGGCGCCAATCTGGAAGGCGCGCGGCTCGTGGACGCCGTCCTGACGGGGGTTGAGATCCGCGCCGCCCGCACCTCCGGCGCCAATTTCGACGGCTGCCTGCGGGCGCCCGATCAGGAGGCGCTCGATCAGGCCGACGACCTGCTGGCGATGGCTGCGGCCAATCAGACCTGGTGCAAGACCGGCGGACGAGAGGGAAAGCCCGCCTGCTTCGACGGCGCGGACCTGCGGCCCCTCGACCAGCGCCTGCGCGGCATGCGCCTGTCGGTGATGAGCGCCCGCGGCGCGATCATGGTGGGGCTCGACCTGTCGGGAGCCCATCTTCAGGGCGCCAATCTGGAGGCGGCCGACCTTCGCGGGGCGAACCTTCGCGGCGCCGATCTGCGCGGGGCCCGCCTGGCCGGCGCCAGCCTCGTGAAGGCCGACCTGCGCGAGGCGATCCTGGGGCCGCTGCCCCTGTCGGCCGACCGGATCAATCGCGGCGACCTGCATCACGCCAAGCTGCGCTACGTCCAGGCCCAGGGGGCCGACCTGACCTCCGTGATCCTGGACGACGCCGATGTCCGCGGCTGTGATTTCTCCGGCGCGGTGCTCAAGGGCGCCTCTCTGCGCGGGGCGGACCTGACCACGGCCTATGGCATCCAGCTCGGCGCTTAAGCTCGCGCCTCGCCCTGAAAAAAGGGCGACGCCGCAGCGCCGCCCTTCGATGGTTCAAACCCCGGGGAGAGAGGGGGCTCAGGCGGCCTTTTCACCCTCAATGAGGGGGCCGGCCTGGGTGGCGATCTCGATGCGACGCGGCTTCAGCGATTCCGGCAGTTCGCGGCGCAGGGAGATGGACAGCAGGCCATCGGCCAGCTTGGCGTCGGTCACCACCACGTAGTCGGCCAGCTGGAAGCGGCGCTCGAAGTCGCGCTCGGCCAGGCCGCGATGGAGGAAGCGGCGCGCCTCGTCATTGGCGGTCTTGCGGCCCTGAACGGTGAGGAGGTTCTCCTTCACCTCGATGTTCAGCTCATCGGCGCGGAAGCCCGCCACCGCGATCTCGATCCGGTAGTCGTGATCGCCGGTGCGCTCGATATTGTAGGGGGGATAGCCGGTGGCCGCATCGGCCGCGGCGGTCTCCAGCAGGCCGGCCAGTCGGTCGAAGCCCACGACGGAGCGATAGAGGGGGGAGAAGTCGACGGTACGCATGTTCGTTCACATCCTTCTTTACGAAGCAAGGTTGCATCAGAACGACCAGCGGCGAGCCAGCTTGGCCTCGCCAGGGTCGGAAGGCCCGGACATCCAGCGCCTTCGCTCTACGATTTGGCGACGGCGCGCCCGGTTTCAAGGGGGCGGCTTGACCAGACTCCCTTGCCAGATCGTCGAGGGCCTCTAGGGTCACCGCACCCACGACTTGCCGGAGCCTCGACCCATGATCCACGACAAGTTCACCCTCGCCATCGCCGGCGCCCTTTCGGCCCTGATGCTCGCCTCGGCCGCCCAGGCGGAAGACGTCGTCCTCAAGGAGGTCATCGCCGGACCTCAGCGGAGCGACGATCACCGCGCCCGGGACGAGGCGCGCAATCCCTATGACAGCCTGGTCTTCTGGGGCCTGAAGCCTGGCCAGACCGTGATCGAAATCTCGCCCGGCAGCGGCTACTGGACGGAAATCCTCGCCCCCTACGCCGCCCGGACCGAAGGGTCCTATGTGGCCGGCGTGGCCGATCTGGACGACGCCAGCCTCTCGGACGGCGCGCGCCGGGCGCGGGCGGCCTTCGAGGCCAAATACGCCGACGCCGCCGTCTTCGGCGATGTCACCTATGTGGGCTTCGGGGCGGCCTCCGCCCCCCTGGGCGCCCCGGGCTCGGCCGACCTCGTGCTCACCGCCCGCAACATCCACAACTGGATGTGGCGCGAGGGCATGCTGGACAAGGCCCTGTCGGACTTCTTCGCCGTGCTGAAGCCGGGCGGCGTCCTGGCCGTGGAGGAGCACCGGGCCGATCCGCGGCCGGAGGTGGAGGGCGCGCGGGACGGCTATGTGGCCACCGCCACGGTGGTCGCCGCCGCCGAGAAGGCGGGCTTCCAGCTCGCCGAGTCCAGCGAGATCAACGCCAACGCCCGCGACACCAAGGATCATCCCTTCGGCGTCTGGACCCTGCCGCCGGTGCGCCGCAACGCCGGCCAGGACGGCCAGACCCCCGCCGACTTCGATCGCGCCAAGTATGACGCCATTGGCGAGAGCGACCGCATGACCCTGCGGTTCGTCAAGCCCGCCGCCTGAGCCTGTCCGTGGCGTTTCCTGAGTTCGACCGCCGGTCCCTGATGCTGTCGGGG
>NZ_DAIMHV010000008.1:0-48884 GCF_036723115.1 Phenylobacterium sp.
CCCCAGGCCCTGCCCTTGAGCATCCTCTTCGAGGACGCCCACCTGATCGTGGTGGACAAGGCCGCCGGCATGGCGGTGCATCCGGCGCCGGGCACGCCGGACGGAACCCTGGTCAACGCCCTGCTGCACCATTGCGGCGCCTCGCTCTCCGGCGTGGGCGGGGTGGCGCGTCCGGGGATCGTCCACCGGATCGACAAGGACACGTCTGGCGTCCTCGTCTGCGCCAAGAACGACCTCGCCCATCAGGGCCTGAGCGCGCTCTTCGCCGCCCACGACATCGACCGCCTCTATGTGGCCCTCACCCGCGGCGCGCCGGAGCCGCGAAAGGGGACCATCGAGACGCGACTGGGCCGCTCCACCCACGACCGCAAGAAGATGGCGGTGCTGAAGTCCGGCGGCCGGGAGGCGGTGACTCACTATGAGACCCGCCAGGCTTATGGCCCCGCCGAGCGGCCGAGCGCGGCCTGGGTGGCCTGCCGGCTGGAGACCGGTCGCACGCACCAGATCCGCGTGCACCTGGCCTCCCGCGGCGCCCCCTGCCTGGGGGACCCGGTCTATGGCTCGGGCAGCCCGGCCGCCCCGGTGCGCGAGGCCATGGCGCAGGCGGGCCTTGAGCGACAGGCCCTGCACGCCGCGGTGCTGGGCTTTGTTCACCCGGTGACGGGCGAAACCCTGCGCTTCGAAAGCCCCCTGCCCGCCGACATGGCGGCCCTGGAGCGCGCGCTGGC
Source organism: Phenylobacterium sp. (assembly GCF_036723115.1). Lineage (GTDB taxonomy): Bacteria > Pseudomonadota > Alphaproteobacteria > Caulobacterales > Caulobacteraceae > Phenylobacterium. The sequence continues at coordinate 729 of NZ_DAIMHV010000008.1, forward strand.
GGCCCTCTGAGGCGGGCGCCTTGTTTGCGCCCTGTTCGGCGAATAGAAATACCTGAGTTCAGAAGTCGGATTTTTCGGACCGTCTCCTCCCCGACGGTCTTCCGCCCGGCGAAACCCATACCTATTTGGGAAGTTCGAAGGGGGCGGAGGTGTCCGCGCGCGCCAGGCGCGATGGTCCGGTGATCCGCACGAAAAGGGGATTGTCATGGCCGCGAACACGCTCGCCGTCATGTCGCCGGAAGGCGGCTTGAGCCGGTATCTCAGCGAAATCCGCAAGTTTCCCATGCTGGCCAAGGACGAGGAGTTCATGCTCGCCAAGGCCTGGCAGGAGCACGAAGACTCCGAGGCCGCGCATAAGCTCGTCACCAGCCACCTGCGTCTGGTGGCCAAGATCGCCATGGGCTATCGCGGCTATGGCCTGCCCATCGGGGAAGTGATCTCCGAGGGCAATGTGGGCCTGATGCAGGCGGTGAAGAAGTTCGACCCCGACAAGGGGTTCCGCCTGGCCACCTACGCCATGTGGTGGATCCGCGCCTCGATCCAGGAATACATCCTGCGCTCGTGGAGCCTGGTGAAGATGGGCACCACCGCGGCCCAGAAGAAGCTGTTCTTCAACCTGCGCAAGGCCAAGAGCCAGATCAGCGCCTTCGAGGAAGGCGACCTGCGCCCCGAACAGGTGCGCCAGATCGCCACCAAGCTCGGCGTGCTGGACGAGGAAGTCATCTCCATGAACCGGCGCCTGTCGGGGCCGGACGCCTCGCTGAACGCCCCGCTGCGTTCGGACTCCGAGAGCGAATGGCAGGACTGGTTGGCCGATGACGACTCCCCCAGCCAGGAGAGCGTCGTGGCCGAGAACGAGGAGAGGTCCCTGCGCATGGGGCTGCTCGAGGAGGCCATGGCCGAGCTCAGCGAGCGCGAGCGCCACATCCTCACTGAGCGGCGCCTGAAGGACGACCCGACGACGCTGGAGGAACTGGCCGGCCAGTACGGGGTCAGCCGCGAGCGGGTGCGCCAGATCGAGGTGCGCGCCTTCGAAAAGCTGCAGAAGTCCATGCAGGCCGCGGCCGAGGAGCGCAATCTGGTGGCCGCCTGACCCCGGTCGACCGCACCCCAGGACGTTCGGAGGCCGGTCCCTAAGGGGCCGGCCTTCTTTCATCTTGTCCGCGCTCTAGAAGCTCCGCTGAACCGTCAGGCGCCACTGGCGACCAGCGCCCGGCAGCACGGCGACATTGGCGTAAACATCGGCCACCGGCGTGAAGTAGAGCTTGTCGAACAGGTTATCGATATTGAGCCTGGCCATCCAAGGTCCCCGGGCCACATAGGCCGCCGCCGTCACCGTCGCATAGTCAGGATAGACCACCGCGCCGGGGACGGTGCCTGAGGTTTCGCTGACATACTTCACCCCGGCGGTGAGGCCGGCCTGTCCCCAGCTCATCTCGTCGGTGGTGTAGGTGGCGTAGAGGGCGGCCACCGTGTCGGGCACGGTGCTTTCCTCATAGTCCACCGCCCGCGAAGGGAAGGTGGCGTAGGAGAAGACCGCATAGCCGCCGCCGAAGCCCAGCTCGCCCGGGGTGCGGGCCACATAGGAGGGGATGTAGTAGAAGCCCGTATTCGGCCCCTTGACGATGGTCTGCTGGTTGTTGCCGCTGAAGCTGAGGCTGAAGTTCGGGTTGACCACCCAGCGCGCCTCAAGCTCCAGCCCCTTGGAGCGGTGGCCCACCACCGTCATGCTGACCGAGTTCAGTCGCGTCCGGGTTTGACGATAGGCCGAAAGGGAGGCCACCAGGGCCCCGTCCAGCCATTGGCCCTTCAGGCCCACCTCACGCAGATCCGAATCCGATAGCCAGGAGCCGTTGGGGATCTGGCCGGGATTGATGTCGCCGGCCTGGCTGACCTCCAGGGCGGCGGTTTCGGCATAGGTGACATAGGGCATCAGGCCGAGGGGCGCGCGATAGCTGGCGCTGAGGCTGTAGGTTCCCTTGCCCTTGCCGCGATTGAAGCCCAGGCGGTTGGCCGCCGAGGCCTGGCTGCCGATGTCCTGCGACTTGACGTCGTAGTCGTCCAGACGGCCGCTGAGCACCAGGTTGAGGCGGTCATAGATCATCACGTCGGCCACGGCGAAGGCCCCGCGGTCGTGCCACTTGGAGATGTTGTGCAGGTTCCAGGGCATGTTGATGCCCCCCGGCTCCACCGAGAAGGGATCATCGATGATGTCGTTGGGCTGGGCGCCGGTGAGGATGTCGCGGCGGTCCAGCGCCACCCAGGCGGTGCTTTCCTTGCGTTCGCCCTCGAAGGTGCGCCAGGAGAGGCCGGCGACGGTGTTGACCACCAGCTCGCGGCCGGCGGTGGCGAACTGCCCCGAATGGGAGAGACGCGCCTCGGCCACCCAGGTGTCATAGTCGGCCGGGAAGCCGTAGGAGACGAACCGCTGGTTCTTCAGCTGGTCGTAGAAGAGCTGGGCCTTGACCACCTGGCCGTCTCCGAACCGGCGGCCGATGTCGAAATAATAGGTCTGGGTCTCGGTGTCGGAAAAGTCGCGCTCGGAGATGAACACGTCCCGCGGACTGATCTTCGAGCGCCCCACCCCGGTGTCGAGGACGAAACGCTGATCGATGGAGGGCGTGGCCACGCCGTTATAGCCCTTGATCAGGCTGGCGCCGATCTCGTTGGGCGTCAGGCGGCCATTGCCGTCCAGATCGACGATGTTGGTGTCACGGCCGCGGATATAGGTCTGGCTGTCCACCAGTTCCTGGGTCAGGCGGTTCCAGCCGGGCGTCTGAACATAGCCCTCTGAATTGTAGTACATGCCCCCGAAGGCGACGAAATAGCCCTCGGCGGTGGAGAAGTCCGAGGACATCTGCAGCAGCTGGTGCTTGGGCGATATCCCCCGGTAGAAGCTCTTGGAATCCTCCAGCTCCCCATAGAGATAGACGCCTCCGTCGACGGCGCCGAAGCTGGCGGGCAGGCCGATCTGGGCGCTGAGATTCTTCTTGTCATAGCTGCCGACCGTCACCTCGACCTGGCCGGTGGGCGCAGTCAGGAAGGCGCCTTCCACTTGGGCGGTCTTGGGCACGAAGTTCAGGAAGCCGCCCACCTTGCCGGGACCCTGATAGGCGGTGGGCGGGCCGCGCACGATCTCCACCTGCTGCACCGCGCTCAGGAGGGTGGGATAGGTACCGCGGTTCTCGATGCGCTTGAACCCGCGGAAATAGATCTCGGCCAGGGTGCCGCGGACGGCCACCGAACCGGGCACATTATAAAAGCTGGCGGTGAAGGCGCCGGGCGAGACCGCCACCAGGTCGTCCACCGTCTCGATGCCGTAACGCTCCAGGGTCACGTCGCTGGCGAAGCTGGCCGAGCGCGCCGTTTCGATCAGCGGCTTGTCGATCCCGAAGACAGTGTCGGTGGGCTGACGCTCGATCAGACCCGCGCGGTCATTGGCGATGACCGTCAGTTCCCCCACCGTGGCCTCGTCCTCTTGTGACGCCGCGGCGCCCGACCAGGCAAGCGCGATCGCCAGCAGGCTGGCGCCCAAGAGATGATGATGAGCCATGGTGAATCCCCCCGAGAACAGCGGCCGCCGCGCGACCCTACAGAATGTGGGGGATTACCCGTTGAACGGGCGCGGGACTTGCGCGGCGAGTGAAGCTTTTCTGAAACTTCTGCGTCACAACCTTAACGGGCGGACGGGGGCTCCTACGCGACTCGCTTGCGACCCTGGCCGCCCTCATCGGGCATGAAGAGCTGCAGGGCGGCCACATGGAAGGCGACCTCGGCCGGGTCCAGGCGCTTGGGATCGACCACCGTGGCCAGATAGCGCTGCAGGTCGGCGGCCGCGCTGGTCAGTTCCAGGTCGCCGGTCTTGATGGCCACCTGCTGGAGCTCCGCGCCTTGGGCCTGCATGGCGCGATAGGCCTGGGTGGGATCGCTGTCGAGGGCGCCGGCGGCGGACTTGAGGATCTTCAGGGCCTGGGTGATGCGCGCCTTTTCCGGCGTGGCGCGGGAGTCGGAACGTCGCTTGAGCGGGCCGGAATAGTCGCCGGAATTGAAGCGCCTCCGGTCGGGGCCGACATAGGTCACCGCCTCCACCCAGTCCCGGGGCCGCAGGATCACCGCCTCCAGGCGTTTGAGCAGGTCGGCGATGGCAAAGGGCTTGCGCAGGAACTCATGCACGCCTGCGTCGCGGGCGCCCAGCACGGTGGCCGCCGTGGGTTCGGTCAGGATCATGATCACCGGCGCCTGGCGGCAAAGCGCGTCGCCGCGGCGCAGGCGCCGGGTGAACTCAATGCCGTCCACCCCGCCACGACCGGTGTGGTCGATGAAGATGATCTGGGGATCGACGGCCTTCATCAGGTCGATGGCCTTGCCGGCCGTGGGGGCGACCCAGATGTGGCAATGGGTCAGGCTGCGCAGCAGATCGGCCAGCATGCGCGCCCCGGCGGCGGAGGGGTCCACCACCAGAACGCGCTGCATGGCCGGAGCCATGCGCTCAATCAGCTTCCGATCGTCCTTGAACAAGCTCGCCGCTCCCCGGGTGCCTGAGCACCCTGGCAGGGGGGCGTAAAAGAACCGCTTACGACGCGGGGCCCCTTAGCCCTGGAAGGGGTCGAGCATCATGACGATGTCATCCCGGTCGGGGCTGGTGGACAGGAGCACGGCCGGCGCGCCGATCAGCTCCTCGATCCGCCGGACATACTTGATCGCATTGGCCGGCAGGTCCTTCCAGCTGCGGGCGCCGCGGGTGCTTTCGCTCCAGCCGTCCATCTCTTCGTAGATGGGCTCCAGGCCCGCCTGATCGCGCAGACCCGCGGGCAGATAGTCCACCGTGCGACCGTTCAGCCGGTAGCCGACGCAGACCTTCAGCTTGGGGAAGCCGTCGAGAATGTCGAGCTTGGTCAGGACCACGCCCTGAATGCCGCCCACCGCCACAGACTGGCGAACCAGGACCGCATCGAACCAGCCGCAGCGCCGGGGCCGTCCGGTGACCGTGCCGAACTCATGACCCCGCTCGCCCAGCAGGCGGCCGGTCTCGTCGTGCAGCTCGGTGGGGAAGGGGCCCTCGCCCACCCGAGTGGTGTAGGCCTTGACGATGCCCAGCACATAACCGCCGGCGGTAGGGCCGACGCCGGCCCCCGCCGCGGCCTGGCCGGCCACCGTGTTGGATGAAGTCACATAGGGATAGGTGCCGTGGTCCACGTCCAGCAGGGTGGCCTGCGCGCCCTCGAACAGGACCCGCTGCCCGTCCTTGATGGCGTCGCCCAGCACCCGCCAGGCCGGCTTCACATAGGGCAGAATCTTCGGCGCCACAGCCTCCAGCTGGGCCAGGACCTCGGCCGGGGTGATTTCGGGCAGACCTAGGCCAGCCCGCAGGGCGCCGTGGTGGGCCAGCAGGCGCTCGATCTTCACCTGCAGGGCCTCCCGGTCGGCCAAGTCGGCGAAACGGATGGCGCGACGGCCCACCTTGTCTTCATAGGCCGGACCCACGCCGCGGCCGGTGGTGCCGATCTTGCCCGCGCCGGCGCGGGCCTCCCGCGCCCCGTCCAGATCCCGGTGCAGGGGCAGGACGAGGGTGGCGTTCTCCGCCACCACCAGATTATCGGGGCTGATGGACAGGCCCTGGCCCTGGGCGCGCTCAATCTCGTCCAGCAGGGACCAGACATCGACCACCACGCCATTGCCGATGATGGACAGCTTGCCCTGGATGACCCCGGACGGCAGCAGGGAGAGCTTGTAGGTCTTGTCCCCCACCACGATGGTGTGGCCGGCATTGTTGCCGCCCTGGAAGCGGACGACCACCTCGGCGCGATTGGCCAGCCAGTCGATGACCTTGCCCTTGCCCTCGTCGCCCCACTGGGCGCCGATCACCGTCACATTGGCCATGAGATACGATCCTTCCGCCTGCCAGGCGGATCCGTCTCGCCCTTCGACAGGGCTCGGCGAGAGGATTTTGATCGATTGTCGGTGTCGCGGCCGCAAGGGCGGATCGACAGGGGCTGTAAAACAGTCGCGCGCGGGCATCGTCAACCCCCGCCAGGGGCGGGGGGCGGGAAATTCCGCGCCTGAAACTTCGGTCTATAGGCGCCGGCAAGGGCGATGGGGTCGGCGCAGGTTCTCGGCCTCGCCAGGGCGGCTACGCTCGGGCTATCACTGACGCATGACCAGACCCCGTTTTCATCTCGCCTTTCCGGTTCACGATCTGGCCCAGGCGCGCAGCTTTTATGGCGGCCTGCTGGGCTGCGCCGAGGGCCGCAGCAGTCCGGACTGGGTGGATTTCGACTTCTTCGGCCACCAGATCGTCGCCCACCTGTCGCCGGAAGAGGCCGGCCACCGCCGCACCAGCGCGGTGGACGGGGAAGACGTGCCGGTGCGCCACTTCGGGGTGATCCTGGAGCTGGACGCCTGGAAGGCCCTGGCCGATCGGCTGACCGCCGCCGGGGTGAAATTCATCATCGCGCCTCAGATCCGGTTCCAGGGCCAGCCGGGCGAACAGGCCACCCTGTTCTTCCTCGATCCCAGCGGCAACGCGCTGGAGTTCAAGGCCTTCGCCGACGACGCCATGGTCTTCGCCCGATGAGCGTGACCCTGACGGATATCGAGGCCGCCGCCGCCCGCCTGGCTGGCCAGGCCCTGGAGACGCCGCTGTTGCGCAACCCGGCCCTGGACGAGCGTCTGGGGCTGACCGTGCTGTTCAAGGCCGAGACCCTGCAGCGGGTGGGCGCGTTCAAGTTCCGCGGCGCCTATAACCGGCTGGTGCAGCTCTCGCCGGCGGAACGTCAGGCCGGGGTGGTGGCGTTCTCCTCCGGCAATCACGCCCAGGGGGTGGCCCTGGCGGCCCGCCTGCTGGACATGCCCGCCGTGATCGTCATGCCGAGCGACGCCCCCCAGGTGAAGGTGGCCGCTACACGCGGCTACGGCGCCGAGGTGCGCTTCTATGACCGTCTGACCGAGAGCCGCGAAGCCATCGCCGCCGAACTGGCCCAGGCCCGCGGGGCGATCATCGTCCCGGCCTTCGACGACCCGCACATCATCGCCGGCCAGGGCACAGCGGGGCTGGAGCTGGCGGCCCAGGCGGCCGCCCTGGGCCTGAGCCTGGACGCTGTCGTCGTCCCCGTGAGCGGCGGCGGCCTGGCCGCAGGCGTCGCCACGGCGGTAAAGGCGCGCTCGCCCGCCACCGCGATCTGGGGGGTCGAACCCAAGGGCTTCGACGACACCCGCCAGTCCCTGGCCGCCGGCGCGCGCCAGGTTCTGAAGCCGCAGGGCCGGACCCTGTGCGATTCGCTGGAATCGCCCTTCCCCGGGGAGATCACCTTCCCCATCCTGCAGGCGCACATGGCGGGCGTCGCGGTGGTCGACGACGCCGAGGTGGCCCGCGCCGTGCGGTGCGCGGCCCTGGACCTCAAGCTGGTCGTGGAGCCCGGCGGCGCGGCGGGGCTGGCGGCCCTTCTGGCGGGCAAGATCAGCCTTCGCCCAGGCGCCGTGGTCGCCGTCATCCTGTCGGGCGGCAATATCGATCCCGCCCTGCTCGCCCAGATCCTGGCCGAGCCCGCCGCCTCGTGAGGTGGCGCATCGGGTTCTGAACTCAGAGACTTGAGCGCGTTTCGATCCGATGGCCGGTTCCCACGGATCGGAACGCGCTCTAAAGCCGGTCCACCGGAACGGCGTCCTCCGGCGCCTCCCGCGGAGTGACGAAGCGGCCGAGCTTGGGCTTCAGCCAGCGTTCGAAGTCGTCCACGAACTCATAGACCACCGGCACCAGCACGAGGGACAGCACGGTGGAGGTGATGAGGCCGCCGATCACCGCCACGCCCATGGGCTGGCGGAACTCCGCCCCGTCCTGAAGGGCCAGGGCGGTGGGCAGCATGCCCGCGGCCATGGCCACCGTGGTCATCACGATGGGCCGCGCCCGCTCGCGACAGGCGTCGACGATGGCGTCGCGCTGGGACATGCCCTCCCGCTCGCGCTCGATGGCGTACTCCACCAGGAGGATCGAGTTCTTGGCCGCCAGCCCCATGAGCATGAGGAAGCCGATCATCGAGGGCACGGACAGGGAGAGCTGGAAGATCAGCAGTCCCAGAAAGGCGCCGCCCACCGCCAGGGGCAGGGCCGAGAGGATCACCACCGGCTTGAAGAAGCTGCGGAACAGCAGGACCAGCACGCCATAGATCATGGAGATGCCGGCGAAGAGGGCCATGCCCATGGAGGCGAAGAGCTCGCGCATGGCCTCAAGTTGTCCGGTGTCGGCCGGCGCCACCCCCTCGGGAAGGTTCTGCATGATCGGCAGGCGCTGGACCGCCTGGTTGGCCACCCCGAGCTCCACGCCGTTCAGCTCCGCCTGGACGGTGAGCTGGCGTTGCCGGTTCAGGCGCTGGATGCGGGCCGGGCCGGCCTGGAACTCCACATCGGCCACGGCGCCCAGCGTGGTCACCCCGCCCGAGGCGGTGGGCAGGCGCAGGGCCTTGATGGCCTCCAGGTCGCCACGGGCGTCGGCCGGCAGGCGGATGCGGATGGGCAGACGGCGCTCGCCGTCGGTGAGCTTGGCCACATTGGCGTCGATGTCGCCCACCGTGGCCACCCGGGCGATGGCGGCGATCTGGTCGACGCTGACGCCCAAGCGGGCGGCCTCGGCCGCGCGCGGCCGGATGACCACTTCGGGCCCGATGGGCGGCACCGAGGGCCGCGGCTCGGCGATCACCGAGACGGTGCGCATCTGGCGCTCCAGCTCCAGGGCCGCGTCGTTGAGGGCCTCGGGATCATTGCCGGTGAGGACGATCTGCAGGCCGGCCCCGCCTTCGGAATCCAGGAAACTCACGCGAGCGTCAGGGATTTCGCGCAGGGCCTGGCGCATCTCCCGACGGATGTCAGCGCCGCTGAGCTTGCGCTTGTCCTCGAGCAGGATAGTGGCCGACCCGCTGCGCAGGTCCCCGCCCCCGCCGCTGCCGAGCGAGCCCGGACCACCGCCAGCGGCGGTGGAGCCGATCTGGACGAAGACGCCGGTCACCTCCGGGCGATCCTGGAACACGTTGTTGATCTGCCGGGCGACGCGGTCCATGTGCGCCGCCGTCGCGCCGGGCGGACCCTGGATATTGACCCGCAGATAGTCGGGGTCGCCCGCCGGCTGGAAGCCTGTGGGCAGAAGCGGCCCCAGGGCCACCGAGGCGATGAACAGCACGCCGCCGGCGACGCAGGCGGCGATCCGGTGGTCGAGGGCCCATTCCAACACCCGGCGATAGGGTCCCTTGAACGGCTTGCGCGGGGTGGGGTGGACGCTGGGCTTCAGCAGATAGGCCGCCATGAGCGGCGTCAGCAGGCGCGCCACCAGCAGGGAGAACATGACCGCCACCGAGACGGTGAGGCCGAACTCCTTGAAGAACTGACCGGCCATGCCGGTCATGAAGGAGACCGGCGCGAAGACCACGACGATGGCCGCGGTGGTGGCCACCACCGCCAGACCGATGGCGTCGGCGCCCTCCATGGCCGCGCGGTAGGGGCGCACCCCCGTGGCCACCCGCTTCTCGATATTCTCCACCTCGACGATGGCGTCATCCACCAGGATGCCGATCACCAGGGTCAGGCCCAGCAGGGTCACCACATTGAGGGAGAAGCCCAGCCAGTTCATGACCAGGAAGGTGGGGATCAGCGACAGAGGCATGGCCACCGCCGCGATCAGGGTGGAGCGCCAGTCCCGCAGGAAGACGAAAACCACCAGGGCCGCCAGCAGCATGCCTTCCATCAGGACGTGCTGGGTGGCGGTGAAGCTGGCCCGGGTCTCGTCCACCGACGAGAAGATCTTGGTGAAGCGGACCCCTTCGTACTGCGCCTCCAGGCGCTGCATGGCCGCCAGGGCCCGGTCCTCCACCTCCACATCGCTGGAGTCGCGGGTCTTCATGAGCGAGAAGCCGATGACCGGCTGGCCGTTCAGTCGGGCGAAGCCGCGGACTTCGGACGAGCCGTCCCCCACCTCGGCGATGTCGGTGAGCCGGACGAACCGCCCCTGGCCGGTGGGGATGGTCAGCTCGCGCAGGGCTTCGATGGTGTCCACCGCGCCCAGGATGCGCAGGGTCTGCTCCTGGCCGCCGATGGCCACGCGACCGCCGGGGGCGTCGAGATCAAACCCGCGCAAGGCGTTGTTCACCTGGGCGGCGGTCAGGCCGCGGGCCGCCAGCCGGTCAGGATCGAGGATGACATTGATCTCGCGGGTGACGCCGCCGATCCGCACCACCTGGGCCACGCCGTCCTCGGCCTGCAGCGCCCGGGCCACCGTGTCCTCCACGAACCAGGAGAGCTCCACCTGGGACATGCCCTCGGCCGAAACCGCGTAGTTGAGGATGGGCTGGGAATCGAGCTCGATCCGCTGGACCGTGGGCTCGTCGATCTCCCGCGGCAGCACGGCCCGGGTCTGGTCGATCCGGGCGCGGACGTCGTCCGTGGCCTTCTGCAGATCGGTTCCCATCACGAACTCGACCGTGGTCACCGAGGCGCCCAGGGTCACGTTCGAGTGGATGTTGTTCACCCCCGGGATGCCCGCCAGGGCGTCTTCCACCGGCCGGGTGATCTGGGTCTCCATCTCGCCAGGCGCCGCGCCGCTTTGTGTCACGGTCACCGAGACGGCGGGGAACTGTACGTCCGGGAAGAGCTTCACCGGCAAGCCCGTATAGGCCACCAGCCCCGCCAGGGTCAGGGCGAGGAACAGCACCGCCACAGGGACGGGGTTGCGGATCGCCCAGTTGGAAATGCCGAGGGGGCGGGCCTCGCTCATCGGGCGGGACCTGTCTTGGCGACGGGAGCCGCGGCGGCGGGTGTCGGCTCAGCCGCGCCCGCCTCGCGCGGACGCACGAAGTCGCCGTCCAGCAGGAAGCTGCCGGCGCTGGCCACGACGCGCACGCCCACCTCCGGGCCTTCCAGAAGTTCGACCAGCCCATCGCCCCGGGCGCCGGTGCGGACGCGGACGCGACGGACCTGGTTGTTGGCGTCCACCACCATGACACTGGCGCCGTCGGCGTCGTAGCGCACGGCGGCTTCGGGAACGGTGCGCACGCCCTCACCCACGGCGGCGAAGTTTGCGCGGGCGAACCCGCCGGCCCGGATGCTGGGCCGCGACGGCAGGGCGATCCACACCCGGCCGAGCTGGGTCTGGGTGTCCACCTGGGGGCTGACCAGGCGGACCGAGCCCTGGACCACCTCGCCGCTCTGCAGCTGGACCTGGACGGACTGGCCAGGACGGATGCGGGCCAGTTCAGCGTCGGAGACCTGGGCCTGAAGCTCGATCAGCCCGTCCCGGGCGATGACGAACCAGGGGGTGGCGCCGCCGGCCGCCGCGGCGTCGCCGGGGCGGACATTGCGCTCCAGGACAAGGCCGGACACCGGCGCGGTGACGGCGAGCCTGGCCTGCCGGGCGCGGAGGTCCTGCAGACCCGCAGCCTGGGCGCGGGCCTGGGCGCGGGCCGAGCGGGCCTGGAACTGTCGCTGCTCGATCTGCTCTTCGGAGAGCACGCCCTGGCCCTGGAGGCCATCGACCCGGGCGGCCTGGCGCTCGGCCTGTTCGGCCTGCACCTCGGCCTGGGCCAGCGCCGCCTCCTGCTGGGCGATCTGACCTTGCAGCAGGGTTCCGTCGAGACGCGCCAGGGGCTGGCCGCGACGCACATAGGCGCCGGCCTCCACCAGCACCTCGGCCACCCGATAGCCGGAAATCTCCGGCGTCACGGCGGCCGCCTCCCGCGGGACCAGGGGGCCGGCGGCGCTCAGCGAGCCGGTGAGAGACCGGTTGGCCACGGGAACGACCGTCACCGCACGAGCCAGAGCCTCCGGCGACTCCGCCTCCGGCTGATCACCGCAGGCGGCCAGGGCCAGCAGGCCGGCCCCAAAGGCCGCGACCTGGAGCCCTCGGCGCAGGGCGACGGAGAGAGACGAGTTTCGCATCATGCCAACGGCCTCAACGGGCTTCGACGGGGGTGGAACGGGGCGGCAGCGTCTGGGACGGCCAGCCGCCGCCCAGGGCCTTGAAGGCCTGGACGGTCCGCCGCTGGCTCTGCACCTGGGCGGCCGTGAGCTGGGACCTGGCCGCGCGCCAGGACTGTTCGGCGCCGAGCGCGGTCTGAAGATCGGTGAGGCCCGCCCCATAGCCGGTGCGCGCGGCCTCATAGGCCCGTTCGGCGCGGCGGGCGCCGTCGTCCAGCAGGGCGACCCGCCGGCGATCGGCGCCCAGGCGAACCAGGGCGCTCTCGGCCTCGGCATAGGCGGTCTGAACCACCTTTTCATAGGCGATCACCGCCTGCTCGGTGCGGGCGTCCTGAGCGCGAAGGTCCAGCAGCAGGCGGGGAATGTTGAGCACCGGCTGGGACACATTGGCCCCGATGCTCCAGTTCTGGGTGGTGGCCGAATAGCCCGGCTGGTCGTTGCGCGACAGGCCCAGGCCAGGCGTCAACGTGAAGGTCGGGAAGAAGGCCAGCTGCGCATAGGCCAGCCGTCCGGCGGCCGAGCTGATCCGCGCCTCGGCCTCGCGGACGTCGGGGCGGCGGGCGAGAAGGTCGCCAGGCAGGGTGATGGGAACCGGCGGCGGCGAGGCCAGGCTGGGGGTCGCCATCGCCTCCAGCGGCGCTGTGCCGCGCCCCACCAGCACCATCAGGGTGCGCTGCTGAGCCTGGAGTTCGGCCGACAGGCTTTCCACCTGGCCGCGGGCCTGGGCCAGCTCCCCGGCCACCCGATCGCTTTCCGAGGCCGCGGCGAGCCCCAGGGCCGTACGGCGCTCGGCGAGCTGCAGCAGGGCGGTCTGGATGCGCGCGGTCTCCTCGGCGTCGGCCAGCTGGATGGCCGTTCCGCGCACCTGGAAGTAGGTGTCGGCCACATTGGCGGCCAGGCTGGCGCGCGCGCCCTCATAGGCGAAGCGGGCCGCGGCCATGTCGCCCTGGGCGCCGCGCCGGGCGGCGAAGAACCGACCGAACAGGTCCAGCTCCCAGCTCACATTGAAATTGGCCTGATAGGTCTCGCTGGTCCCGGAGGTGGAGAGCCCCGGGAAGTTGATCTCATCCCCGTCGATCTGCTCGGTCTCGGTGCGGCGAGCCGAACCGGTGAGCTGGCCCTGGGGCAGGAAGGCCGTGAGCGCGCTCGCCGCGGTGGCCTGGGCCTCGCGCAGCCTGGCGCTGGCGCTCTGGGCGTCGGGATTGCGCTCCAGCGCCTCTTCCACCAGGGCGGTGAGGGTCGGGTCGTCGAACAGCCGCCACCAGGCGTCCAGGGCTTCGGCCTCCGGGCCGCCTAGGGCGCCTTGGGGATAGAGCTGCGGCAACTCCACCTGGGCCGCACGCGGCCCGGCGCAGCCGGCGAGGCTCAGGCCCGCCAGGGCGACATAGGCCAGAAGGGCGAAGGGGGAGCTCAGGCGCATGCGGTCCCTGGAGGCCTCGTGCCGCGAATCACGGAGATCGCTGTTCGGTCGCAACTGTGCGGCCTGACAGCCGACGCTCCAAGACCACAGCTTCACGACGCTTCGATTGCAGGGCCGATACATTCACGCAAGCCCCCTGTCACAGAGGTCACAAGGCCTGTGGCGAAAGCGCACGGCCAGCGTTAGGTTCGCGGCCCGTCGGACCCCCCTTGCGTCGAGGCCCCTATGAAACCCCTTCTGTTGTCGAGCGTCGGCGGCCTGGCTCTTTCCGCCGCTGTTTCATTGGCCTTGCTGGCCGGCCCGGCCGGCGCAGAGATCTCCGCCCCGCGCATCGGCGCCCATGTGGAGGTGCTGGCCTCGGACGCCTTCGAGGGCCGCGCCCCCGCGACGCCCGCCGAGGAAAAGGTCATCGCCTATCTTTCAGAGCAACTGGCCGCCGCAGGGGTCGCCCCCGCCGGGGATCTGAAGGACGGCGTGCGCGCCTGGACCCAGGACGTTCCCCTGTCGCGGTTCGAGATCAAGGGGCCGATCGCGGCCAGCTACGCGGCCGGCGGCAAGACCGTCGTCCTGACCCAGGGCCAGGAGATCGCCATCCGGGCCTCGGCCAATGGCCAGCGGGAGATCCGCATCGCCGATGCGCCCCTGGTCTTCGCCGGCTATGGCGTCGTGGCCCCCGAGCGCGACTGGAACGACTTCGCCGGCCTGGACATGCGGGGCAAGATCGCCCTGGTCCTTGTGAACGACCCCGATTTCGAGAGCGGCGAGGGCGACTTCGGCGGCAAGGCCATGACCTATTATGGCCGCTGGACCTACAAGTACGAGGAGGCGGCCCGTCAGGGGGCGCTCGGCCTGCTGGTGATCCACGAGACCGCGCCGGCCTCCTATGGCTGGGCGACCGTGGCCAATTCCAACACCAATGAGATTCTCGACATCGTCCGGCCCGACCCGGCCGCCGCCCATACGGCCCTGGAGGGCTGGGTTCAGCGGGACCTGGCGGTCGATCTGGTCGCCGCCGCCGGCCTGGACTTCGAAACCCTCAAGGCTGAGGCCCAGAAGCGCGGTTTCCGGCCCCGCGCGCTGGAGGGCGTCACCCTCTCCACCAGCTTCGACGTGGATCAGCAGCAGGTGATCACCCGCAATGTGGTGGGCGAGATCACCGGGACGCGGCGGCCGCAGGAGCGGGTGATCTACACCTCCCATTGGGACCATCTGGGGGTGGGGGCTCCCGACGCGAGCGGCGACACCATCTATAATGGCGCGGTGGACAACGCCGCCGGCGTGGCCGCGGTGCTGGAGATCGCCCGGGCCTTCGCGCAAGGCCCGGCGCCGGAGCGCAGCGTGAATTTCCTGCTGGTGACCGCCGAGGAGAAGGGCCTGCTGGGCTCGGAGTACTACGCCTCGGCGCCGCTCTATCCCCTGGAGACCACGGTGGCGATCCTGAACCTGGACGCCCCCTCGCCCGCCGGACCGGCGCGGGACTTCTCCACCGCCGGCGACGCCGCCTCGGACCTGCAGGACATGCTGATCGCCATGGGCGCCGAGCGGGGCCGCCGCTTCGCCCCCGATCCCCGTCCTGAGGCGGGCAGCTTCTTCCGCTCCGACCACTTCCCCTTCGTGCGGGCCGGAGTTCCCGCGGTGTCCTACCGCTCGGGCCTGGACCTGATCGAGGGCGGCATCCCGGCGGGTCTGGCCTGGGGCGAGGCCTATTCCGCCCGCAAGTA
Organism: Phenylobacterium sp.; assembly: GCF_036723115.1. Lineage (GTDB taxonomy): Bacteria > Pseudomonadota > Alphaproteobacteria > Caulobacterales > Caulobacteraceae > Phenylobacterium. The sequence continues at coordinate 15,825 of NZ_DAIMHV010000008.1, forward strand.
CCATCAGCAGGCCGACGAGTATGGCCCCGACTGGAATCTGGACGGCATCGCGCAGGACGCCGAGATGCTGCACGCGCTTGGCCTGAACCTGGCCAATTCCGAGGCCTGGCCGGCCTGGAAGGACGGCTCGGAGTTCAAGGCCCGCCGCGAGGCCAGCGCTGCGGCGCGGCGCTGAACGGGGCGGGGCCTTGGTCATGACCGGACGGGTGCGCGCCGGGATCGGCGGGTGGACCTTCGAACCCTGGCGCGGCGTCTTCTATCCGAAGGGCCTGCGCCAGGCCGATGAGCTGGCCTATGCCGCCGCCCGCCTCCCGGTCATCGAGATCAACGCCACCTACTATTCCAGCCAGAAGCCGGAGAGCTTCGCCAAGTGGGCGGCGGCTACGCCGGAGGGCTTCATCTTCACCCTCAAGGCTTCGCGCTTCTGCACCAATCGCAAGGTGCTGGCGCAGGCCGGGGAGTCGATCACCAAGTTCCTGGACCAGGGACTGGTGGAGCTGGGGAACCGTCTGGGCCCCATCCTCTGGCAGTTCATGGCGACCAAGCGGTTCGATCCGGACGATTTTTCCGCCTTCCTCGACCTCCTGCCCGCGCAGAAGGAGGGCCTGGCCCTGCGCCACGCCGTGGAGGTCCGCCATGAGAGCTTCGCCGATCCCGCCTTTCTGGAGCTGTGCCGGGCGCGCAACGTGGCCGTCTGCCTGACCCATCACGCTGAGTTTCCGCTGATCGCCGACCCCACGGCCGACTTCGTCTATGCCCGGCTGATGTGCGGCTCTGACGAGGTGGAGACCGGCTACGGGGCTGAGGATCTCGATCTGTGGGCGGGACGGCTGGACGCCTATGCGCAAGGGGCGGTCCCGCAGGACCTGCCGCTGGTCGGGCCGACGCCGCCCGCCGCCGCGCCGCGGGAGGTGTTCGCCTTCTTCATCAGCGAGGGAAAGGTCCGCGCCCCGGCCGCGGCCCAGGCCCTGATGAGCCGCGTCTGAGCCGAGCCTGGGGCCGCCAGGGGTCAGCCCACGTGCGAAAACACCCCCGCGCACGAGGCGCAGGGGTGTCGGATCGCAAGAATACTGATTCTTGGTGGTCCTGATCGCTTGAGGATCAGGAGCCGGGGAACCGCATCGGCACCTTGACCTGGCCGGACTTGGAACCCATCGGCAGGGCGTCGGCGACGCAGAGCGCGGCCTTGTCGAAACCCTTGCCGGCGGCGCTGTCCTGCAGGACCTTGCAACCCGAGAGCTTGCCGCCCTCAGCATTGCATTCCAGCATGACCGTCGCCGAGTCGCGCATGTTGGCGTGCTTCGTCAGACAGCGCGCCATGCTTTCTTCAAAAGAGGCCGCCGCGGTGGCGTTGGCCAGGACGAGGCTGACGAAGATGCCCCCACCCATTGCGATGATCTTTTTCACCTACCCACTCCTTCTAGAACGGAAGTGAGGGGACCATCGGGGATTCAGGTTAAAATTGTCTAATGCGCGCGCAGAAAGAATGGTGAGCAGAAATCAACCCTGTTTTCGCGGCCTCTTTCCCTTGCGTTACACGAAATGAGGGGGCCCTTGGGCTGAATGGGCCCGCCCGCGCAACCTCTGGTCAGGTTCTGTTAGCAACCTCCGGTTCATCATGAGAGCGACCGATTGTCACGGTCGTTAGCCATTGTTGGGGGATTGGGCTAATGCGGCTCAGGCTGGTGGACCTGCCTTTGATGGTGAAGATCGGCGTCGCGCCGGCCTTCGCCCTGGTGATGCTCGCGGTTCTGGCGGGCGGCACGATCTACATGCAAAATGCGCAGACGAGCGCGTTGGAGCAGGTGGTCGAGACCGACATGCCCAACAGCCTGCGCATCCAACAGATTTCAGCGCGCATCAATAATGTGCATGGGGAGCTCTATCTCCTGCTCACCAACCAGGCGGCGGGAATCGAGACCGATCAGATCGAGTCCCGCGCCCAGGCCATGCTGGCCGAGGTGGAGGCGATCAGCGCCGAGGCCGAAGAGGCCAAGGCCGCCGCGCCGGCCTCTCAGCACGCGGCCTTCGACACCCTCGTGGCCGACCTGAAGGAGACTCACGAGGCCCTGGACATCATCGTGGCCATGCTCTCGGTGGACTTCACCACCGCCGCCGGCTTCGCCGCGCCGTTCGAGGCGCAATACGCCGAGATGGCCGCCAATCTGCGCGGCATCGTCGCCGCCACCCAGGCCTATACCGATGAGCGGGCCGCCGCCATGGAGGCCAAGGCGGCCACGGCGCGCAACCTGACCATCGGCGCCGTTCTGCTGACCCTGCTGGCCGCCGGCGCCATCGCCGCCCTCTCGGTCCTGACGACCCGCCGGTCGGTGCAACAGATCGCCGGCGCCACCGAGCAGCTGGCTCGCGGCGACAACGAGGTCAATCTGGACGCCCTGGCCCGCAAGGACGAGCTGGGCGCCATCGTCCGCTCCCTCACCGTGTTCCGGGATAACCAGATCCAGATGGAGCGCCTGCGGGTTGAGCAGGAATCCACGCGGGCCGCGGCCGAGGAAACCCGCCGCCAGAGCGCCGAGGCCGCCGCCGCCGTGGCCGAGGAGCAGGCCAGCGTGGTCGGCGCCCTGGCGCAGGCTCTGGACCGGCTCGCCGACGGCGATCTGACCTACCGCCTGGAGACCAACTTCCCCGGCGAGTACCAGAAGCTGCGCGACGACTTCAACGCCGCCGTGGCCAAGCTGGAAGAGGCGATGAGCGCCATTTCGGCCACCACCAGCGCCATCACATCCGGGGCCACGGAAATCTCCAGCAGCGCTGACGACCTGTCGCGCCGCACCGAGCACCAGGCCGCGACCCTGGAAGAGACCGCCGCGGCGCTCGATGAGATCACCGCCACGGTCCAGAAGACCTCCGACGGGGCCGATCGCGGCCGCGAGGCGGTCACCTCGGCCCGGGCCGACGCCGAGCGTTCAGGCGAGGTGGTGCGCCGCGCCGTTTCGGCCATGGGCCAGATCGAGCAGTCCTCCCAGCAGATCGGCCAGATCATCGGGGTCATCGACGAGATCGCCTTCCAGACCAATCTGCTGGCGCTCAACGCCGGGGTGGAGGCTGCCCGGGCCGGCGAAGCGGGCCGCGGCTTCGCCGTGGTCGCCTCCGAGGTGCGGGCGCTGGCCCAGCGCTCCGCCGAGGCGGCCAAGGAAATCAAGGCTCTGATCAGCGCCTCCACCGACCAGGTGGCCCAGGGGGTCGATCTGGTGGGCGAGACCGGCAAGTCCCTGGAACGGATCGTGGCCCAGGTGACCGAGATCAACGGCCTGGTCACCGAGATCGCGGCCTCGGCCAAGGAGGAAGCCCTGGGCCTCGCCCAGGTGAACACCGCGGTCAACGAGATGGACCATGTGACCCAGCAGAATGCGGCCATGGTGGAGCAGTCCACCGCCGCCAGCCGGGTCCTGGCCGACGAGGCGCGGGAGCTGGCCCGCCTGGTGGCCCGCTTCCAGGTGAGCGCCGCCCACGAGCGCCGCGCGCCCCAGAGGTCCCAGGCCGCCCCGGCCAGGCCCGCCGCCCGGCCCGCCGCCCGCGCGGCCGCCGCGCCGGTCAGCCAGGGGGCCACGGCGCTGGCCATGCGGCCCAGCGCCGACCCGGAGGGCTGGGAAGAGTTCTAGAACCTGATTCAAAGACTTGAGGTGACAGGGACGGCGCGCGGCCAGGGTCGCGCGCCGTTCTTGCGTTCGGACTCCCGCCCCGCAGACTTGACCTCCGCCGCGGCATGGCGGCGCACTCTTGGGAAGCAACAAGAACCCAGGAGGACGACCCGTGGCCGAACTTGCAATGGAAGACCTGATGTTCCGCCCCGGCCTGATGCAGGGCGAACGGATCCTGATCACCGGCGGCGGCACAGGCCTGGGCAAGGTGATGGCCGAGGCCTGCCTGATGCTGGGCGCCGATGTCTATATCTGCGGGCGGCGCGGCGGGGTGGTGGAGGAGACCGCCCGAGAGCTGATGGAGGCCCATGGAGGCCGGTGCGTGGGCCTGGCCTGCGACATCCGCGTGCCTGAGGCGATCGAGGCCATGCTCGACCAGATCTGGGCCGACGGGGGCGCCTTGACCGGTCTGGTCAATAATGCGGCCGGCAATTTCATCAGCCGCACCGAAGACCTCTCCCCCCGGGGCTTCGACGCCATCTCAAACATTGTCTTCCGGGGCGCCTTCTTCGTCACCCAGGGCTGCGGCAAACGCTGGATCGCCGAAGGTCGCAAGGCTTCGGTAGTCTCAATCCTGGTGACCTGGATCTGGAACGGCGGCCCCTACACGGTGCCGTCGGCCATGTCCAAGGCCGGCATCGCGGCCATGAGCCAGTCCCTGGCGGTGGAGTGGGGCTCCTATGGAATCCGCTTCAACAATATCGCGCCTGGTCCCTTCCCCACCGAAGGCATGAGCGCGCGGCTGAACCCCAACGCGCAGGAGCAGAGCGGCGGGGCCTATGGCGATATGAGCGGCAACCCCATGGGCCGGGTGGGCGAGATGCGGGAACTGGCCAATCTGGCGGTCTATCTGCTGCACCCCCTCTCGGCCTATGTGAACGGCCAGACCATCACCATCGACGGCGCCGCCTGGCAGGCCACGGGGGGCAACTTCGCGCGGCTGCGGGCCTGGGGCGACGCCGAATGGCAGGCCGCCCGGGCGGCGATTTCGCAGACCAACGCCAAGGACCGCGCCCAGCGCACCGTGTGAGCCGGGCCAACAGGGTTAACCAGGACTTAACGGCTGGCGCCTGAGGCTCTGGCTCATGGTTCGCTCCGGGATCTGCTCAGGCCTCATCCTCGCCGTCTTGCTGGTCCTGGGGGGCGCGGTCCAGGCCCAGGAGGCCGGCCGCCTGCGCCTGGAGCGCCCCGGCGCCGGCGAGCTTGGCCTGCGCGGCCAGGGCCTGGGGGCGCCCGCCCCGGCGCCGGCGGCCGATCCGGAGGGGCCTGCGCCCCTGCTGCGGCCAGCGTCGGACCCCGCGGCGCCGTCAGCCCTGAGCGCCGCCCCGCGGACGCAGAGCCTGCTCATGCGTCCGGCCCAGGTCGCCGACCGGTGCCGCCTGGATTGCGCCCAGACCTACTATTTCTGCCTGGCCGGCGAAGAGGCCGATGAGTGCGCCCAGGGCTGGGGCCAATGCCGGCTGGGCTGCTCAAGATAAGGGCTCGACCCCCAGGCGCACGGCTGTCCGGACACAGAGCGGTGGCGCTCGGCCATCCCTGCCTCTAGAATGACGCCCGTCAGGTTTGCGTATGGAGTCGCATGTCTCAGGTCGCCCTTCTCTCGACCGGTAAACGGGCCCGGACCAAGGTCCAGAATCGCACCGCCATTCTGGACGCCGCCCGCGAGGTGTTCGGGGAACTGGGCTACGAGCCTTGCACGGTGCGCGACATCATCCGGCGCACGGGTCTCGCCGCCGGCACCTTCTATAATTATTTCAAGTCGAAGGAGGAGGTGTTCGCCGCCCTCGCCGACGACGGCGCCAAGCGTTTCGCCCCCATACTCAAGGCTCTGAGAACCGAGAACACCGACTTCGAGAGCTTCGTCCGCGCGGCCCTTGAAGCCTATTTCCGCTTCCTGGCCGACGAGCACCAGAACTGGGCCGACCGACGCCCGGCGGGCGAGCACCTTTATGTGCATGGCCAGACCCCCGAAATGGAGGCGGTGTTCCACGAGGTGCGCGCCGCCATCCTCGACGAGATCGCCCGCGGCGGGGCGCCTGCCGCCGACGCCGACTATCTGGCCGGCGCCTGCATCGCCATCGCCCGCGAGGTGGGCGACCAGATGCTGAACCGCCGCCCCGTGGACGTGGAAGGCGCCACGGAGTTTTCCACCGCCCTCATCATGTCGGGCCTCAAGGGCCTGCCGCGGGCCGGGGCCTGAGAGCGGCGACCCTTTGGGCGGCCGCGGCCCCTCTGAAGAAAGAGACGCCCATGCGCGCCCTCCTGGTCGAAGAACTGGCCGCCGACTATGCGGGCTGCGCCCTGCGCGATGTGCCCACGCCGGAACCCGGCCCGGCCGAGGTGCGGGTCCGGGTCCGGGCGGCCGCGGTGAACTTTCCCGACCTGCTGCAGACCCGCGGGGAATATCAGCACAAGCCGCCCCTGCCCTTCATTCCCGGCCTGGAGATCGCCGGCGAGGTGGATGCCGTGGGCTCCGAGGTCACGAGCTTCGCGCCGGGCCAGGCCGTGGTGGGCGGGGCCCGGCTGGGCGGGTTTTCGGAGTATGCGATCACCCCGGCCGCAGGCCTGCGGCCCAAGCCCGACCGCATGAGCTTTTCCGAGGCCGCCGGCTTCGCCACCGCCTATCTCACCGCCTATGTGGCCCTGGTGCGGCGCGCCCAGGCCCAGGCGGGGGACTGGGTCCTGGTGCATGGAGCCGCGGGAGGGGTGGGACTGGCCGCCGTGGACCTGGCCCGACACCTGGGCTGCAAGGTGATCGCGGCCTCGGCCTCGGACGCCAAGCTGGCCGTGGTGCGCGAAGCCTACGCGCCCCACGCCACGGTGAACGTCACCGAGGGCTTCCGGGAGGCGGTCAAGACCATCACCGGCGGCCATGGCGCCGACATCGTCTATGACCCGGTGGGCGGGGACGTCTTTGACGAGAGCCTGCGCTGCATGGCCTTCGACGGGCGCATTCTCTCCATCGGCTTCACCTCCGGACGCCATCCGGTGCTGCCGGTGAACATCGCCCTGATCAAGGGGATCTCGGTGATGGGGGTTCGCGCCGGCGAGTATGGCCGCCGCTTCCCCGACCGCGGCCGGGAGAACCACGAGGCCATCTGGCGGCTGGCGCGGGAGGGGCTGGTGACGCCGCGGGTGCACGCCGAATATCCCCTGGCCGAATGGCGCGCGGCCTTCGACAGCCTCGCCGACCGCAAGGTGGTCGGAAAGGCGATCATCCGTCCCGATCTCTGAATCCCGAAGGAAGCCGCATGACCATCAACAGTGAAGACGACCTGGAGAAGCTGCGGGTCATCGGCCGGATCGTGGCGCGCACCCTGGAGGCCATGGGCAAGGCCCTGGAGCCCGGCATGACCACCCGGGAGTTGGACGATATCGGCCGCGCCCTGCTGGAAAGCGAGGGCGCCCGGCCCGCACCCGAGCTCACCTACGGCTTTCCCGGGGCGACCTGCATTTCGGTCGGACCCGATGTGGCCCACGGCATTCCGGGGGATCGGGTGATCCGGGCCGGAGACCTGGTGAACATCGACGTCTCGGCCGAGAAGGACGGCTATTTCGGCGACACCGGGGCGAGCTTCGCCGTTCCGCCGGTCGCCAAGCGGATCGAGCGCCTTTGCCGGGACGGCCGCCGGGCCATGTGGAGCGGCATCCGGGCCGTTCGGCCCGGCGCCCCGCTCAACGCCATCGGCCGGTCCATCGAGGGCTTCGCCCAGAAGAACGGCTATGGCCTGATCCGCAATCTGGCCAGCCACGGGGTCGGCGGCGCCCTGCACGAGGAGCCCGAAAGCCTGCCCACCTGGTATGAGCCCCAGGACCGGCGGCTGATCACCGAAGGACTGGTCTTCACCATCGAGCCCTTCCTGACCCTGGGCGAGGACTGGGTGGACGAACTGGACGACGGCTGGACCCTGCGGCCCACCGGGGGCGGACCGGCCGTGCAGTATGAACACAGCCTGGTGGCCACACGGAACGGGCCGATCATCCTGACCCTGGCGAACTGAGGCGAGATAATCGGCGCCGAGCGGTTGACGCCCCCCGGCCTTTCCAGTATCCACCGCGGCTCGTTTTTCTGACCTGGAGCCTCACCGTGAAGCGGACATATCAGCCGTCCCGACTCGTGCGTAAGCGCCGTCACGGCTTCCGCGCGCGCATGGCCACCAAGAACGGCCAAAAGGTGGTTCAACGCCGCCGCGCCAAGGGCCGTAAGCGCCTGACCGCCTAAGGGCTTTCGCCCGGGACATGCGAGGTGTCGGCGTGACCGACGCCCCCTTCAAGATCGAACGCCTGCGCAAGCGGCCGGATTTTCTGGCTGCGGCGCGGGCGTCTTCGTTTGCGCGCGGCGCCGTGGTCGTTCAGATGCGGCGGCGCGGAGACGACGATGCGGGCGTCCGCGTGGGCTTCACCGCCACCCGAAAGATCGGCGGGGCGGTGGTCCGCAACCGGGCCAAGCGCCGTCTGCGGGCCGCCGCTCAGCAGCTCATTCCGCAATTCGGAGCCCCTGGCTGCGACTATGTGCTCATCGCTCGCAGCGGCGCGCCCACCCGTCCGTGGGCGCGTTTGCTTGACGATGTGAAAAGCGCGCTGATAAGCCTCGCGACCGAAAGCGAGCGGCAGGCGACAGCGTCTGCGACCTCCCCCTCTCCTCCCGCCTGAGCGCGCGTCTCCATGCAGAACGACAACTCCCGCAACACGATCATCTTCGTGGTCAGCGCGATGCTGATCCTGCTGGCCTACCAGTTCCTTGTCCTGGAGCCGGCGGCCAAGCGCAGGCAGGTGGAGGCTGAGCGCGCCGCCGCCGAGGCGCCGGTGGCGCCGGGGACCAATCCCGTGGGCCGCGACCCGGCCCTGCCATCGGGTCCCGCCCAGTTGGCCGACCGGGCCGACATCGTCGCGCGAACCGCCCGCGTGCCGGTGGCCACGCCCTCCCTGACCGGCTCCATCGCCCTGCGCGGCGCCCGCATCGACGACCTGTTCCTCAACAATTATCGCGTCGACGTGGAGGCGGGGTCGCCCGCCGTGGAGCTGCTGCGCCCCGAAGGCGCGGAGTTCGCCTGGTTCGCCGAGTTCGGCTGGACCGGGGCCAACCTGCCCGGCCTGCCCACCCCGGAGACCCGCTGGACCCTGTCGGACGGCGAGCGTCTGGCGCCGGGCGCCCCGGTGACCCTGACCTACGACAATGGCGAAGGCCTGACCTTCACCCGGCGCATCGAGGTGGACGACCGCTACATGTTCACCGTGACCGACACGGTGGCCAACACCAGCGCGGCGGCCGCCACCGTGGCCCCCTACGCCTCGGTCCAGCGCCAGGGCGTGCCCAAGGACCTGGGCCGCAACCAGATCGTCCATGAAGGCGCCATCGGCTGGCTGGGCGAGGAACTGCGCCTGGTGAAGTACAAGAAGTGGGCCGAGGACGGCGGCCCGGAGGTCTCCTCCCAGGGCGGCTGGCTGGGCATCACCGACAAGTACTGGCTGGCGGCCCTCATCCCCAACCAGGACGAAGCCATCAAGGGCGAGTTCCGCGTGACGCGGGCCGCAGGCACGGAGATCTTCGAGGCCAACTATGTGGGTCAGGCGCGCACCATCGCCCCCGGCCGGCAGATCACCGAGACCACCCGCTTCTTCGCCGGCGCCAAGACCGTGCCGGTGCTCAAGGCCTATGAGACCGACCTGAACATTCCGCGGCTGGATTCGGCCGTGGACTGGGGGAACTTCTGGTTCCTGACCCGACCGCTCTTCAGCTTCCTGCACTTCATCTATCAGCACATCGGCAATGTGGGCCTGGCGATCCTGGCCCTGACCGTGGTGGTGAAGCTCATCTTCTTCCCCCTGGCCAACAAGAGCTACGAGTCGCTCACCAAGATGAAGAAGGTGCAGCCCCAGGTCGAAGAGTTGCGCAAGAAGTACAAGGAAGACCCTGCCAAGCAGCAACAGGAGCTTCTGGCCCTGTATCAGCGGGAGAAGATCAATCCGCTGACCGGCTGCCTGCCCATGCTGCTGCAGATTCCGGTCTTCTACGCCCTCTATAAGGTGCTGACCGTCACCATCGAGATGCGTCACGCGCCCTTCTATGGCTGGATCCAGGATCTGTCGTCCCGCGATCCGACGACGGTGTTCAACCTGTTCGGCCTGATCCCGTGGAACCCGGCCGCGGCGCCGCTGATCGGCGGCATCCTGAACGGCCCTCTGCATCTGGGGGTGCTGCCGCTGCTCTACGGCTTCACCATGTGGCTGACCACGGCCATGAACCCGCCGGCCACCGATCCCATTCAGCAGCGCATCTTCCAGCTGATGCCGATCATGTTCACCTTCATCATGGCCCCTTTCGCCGCGGGCCTGCTGATCTACTGGACCTGGAACAACGTGCTCACCATCATCCAGCAGTACATCATCATGCGCCGCTTCCAGGTGGATAACCCCATCGACAGCCTCCTGGCCCGGCTGGGCGGCAAGAAGGCCGCCGGGTGAGCACGCCCTCCCCCGACCTGTTCGACGCCGAACGCCTGGAGCAGGCCCGCATCCTCTTCGCCCGCAAGGCGGAGTTCATGATGGGGGCCGTGGCCATCGACGGCCTGCCCGCGCCAGACCTGCCCGAGGTGGCCTTCGCCGGGCGGTCCAATGTGGGTAAGTCCTCGCTGATCAACGCCCTGGTGGGGCAGAAGCACCTGGCGCGGGCCTCCAATGAGCCGGGGCGAACCCGGGAGGTGAACTTCTTCGTCCTGGACGACCGACTGCGTCTGGTGGACCTGCCGGGCTATGGCTGGGCGCGGGCCTCCAAGACCGAGGTGAAGAAGTTCCAGAACCTGGGCCGGGACTATCTGCGCGGGCGGCCCAATCTGAAGCGCGCCTATCTGCTCATCGACGCCCGCCACGGTCTGAAGGCGGTGGACGCCGAGCCCATGGACGCCTTCGACACCGCCGCGGTCTCCTATCAGATCGTGCTGACCAAGGCCGACAAGCTGAAGCCCTCCGAGGTCGAAGCGGTGCGCGAGCGGACCCTGAACGCCATCCGCAAGCGGCCGGCCGCCTTTCCCCGCGTGATCGCCACCTCGTCCGAAAAAGGCCTGGGCCTGGCCGAACTGCGCGCCGAGATCGCCGCGGCCTGCGAGATCGAGGCAATCTGAGCGAAGCCCGGGCGCCGCCCGCCCGTGACAGGGCCGGCGCGGTCGGCTATCGGAGCGCTCAGTTTCGAGGGAGCCTGCGCCACGTGACCGACCTGCCCGAAGAAGAAGGCTGGGCCACCGCCAAGACCCTGGCCGAGGCCCTGCCCTTCATCCAGCACTACGACCGCGAAACCGTGGTGATCAAATATGGCGGCCACGCCATGGGCGAGGAATCGGTGGCGCGCCTGTTCGCCGCCGACGCCGTCCTGCTGAAGATGCTGGGCGTCCACCCCGTGGTGGTCCACGGCGGCGGGCCGCAGATTTCGCGCATGCTGGACAAGGCCGGCGTGAAGTCGAGCTTCGTGGACGGCCTGCGGGTCACCGACGCGGCCACCATGGAGGTGGCCGAGATGGTCCTGTCCGGCGCCATCAACAAGGAAATCGCCAACTGGATCACCCTGGCCGGCGCCGAGGCCGATGTGCGCGGGGTGGGCCTTTCGGGCAAGGACGCCCGGCTGATCACCGTGGAAAAGGCGGTGCGGACCCGCAAGGACCCCGACAGCCAGATCGAGCAGACCGTGGATCTGGGCTTTGTGGGCGAACCCACCCAGGTGGATCCCAAACTGCTGGAAGCCCTGATCTACGCCGACGAGGACTATGTGCCGGTGGTGGCGCCCATCGGCGTCTCCCAGGACGGCCAGACCTACAACATCAACGCCGACACCGTGGCCGGCGCCCTGGCCGGCGCCCTGCGGGCCAAGCGGATGCTGTTGCTCACCGATGTGAAGGGCGTGCTGGACGCCAACGGCGAACTCATCCGCGAGATGAGCGTCGCCCAGGCCCGGGAGGCGATCGCCTCAGGGGTCGCCACCGGCGGCATGATCCCCAAGCTGGAGACCGCCATCAATGCGGTGGAGTCCGGGGTGGAGGCGGTGGTGATCCTGGACGGACGGCGCCCCCACGCCATGCTGGTGGAACTGTTCACCGAACACGGCGCGGGCACCCTCATTTCCGCATGAGCCCTGACCTCGTCCATATCGACACCTGGCTCTTCGACCTCGACAACACCCTCTATCCGGCCGAGTCCGGCTTCATGAGCCAGGTGGAACAGCGCATGACCGACTTCGTCATGCGGGTGACCGGCCTCGCCCGGGAGCCGGCCTTCGCCCTGCAGAAGCAGTATCTGGCCGAACATGGCCTGACCCTGCGCGGGCTGATGGAGCATCACGGGGTGGACCCGGCGGATTTCCACGCCCTCTTCCACGATCTGTCCCTCGACGCGCTGGCCCACGACCCGCACATGCTGGCGGCCCTGGAGCGCCTGCCCGGCCGGCGGCTGATCTTCACCAACGCCGACGCCGTCCACGCCGAACGGGTGCTCTCGCATCTGGGCCTGCATCATCTGTTCGACGACGTCTTCCACATCGATTCGTTCGGCTTCCGCCCCAAGCCCGATCCGGCCGCTTTCCGGCAGATGATCGACGATCACGGACTGAACAGCGTGGGCACGGCCTTTTTCGAGGATTCCGAGCGCAACCTCGCCCCGGCCGCCGAGCTTGGCATGACCACCGTCCTGGTGGGCGCCCATGCGCCCGCCTCGGCCGCCCCCTTCGTCCAACACCGCACAGAAAAGCTGGCGCCGTTCCTGACGCGCGCCCGCCTGAGGGAGACACGCTGATGACCACCCTGACCTTCGACGACCTGAAGACCGAGATCGAGGCCGCCTGGGACGCCCGGGACGGGGTGTCGGTGGAAACCAAGGGGCCCGTGCGCACGGCGGTGGACGAAACCCTGCGCCTGCTGGACGAAGGCCGTCTGCGGGTGGCCGAGCGGGGTGAGGACGGCCAGTGGACCGTCCATCAGTGGGCCAAGCAGGCCATCCTCCTGTCCTTCCGCCTCAATCCCAACGGCGTCATGCACGCCGGTCCGCCCGGGCCCTATTGGGACAAGGTCCCCACCAAGTTCGACGGCTGGGACGCGCCCCAGTTCCAGGCGGCCGGCTTCCGCGCGGTGCCGGGCGCCGTGGTGCGCCGCGGCGCCTTTGTGGGTCGCAACGTGGTCCTGATGCCCTCCTTCGTGAACATCGGCGCCTATGTGGACGAAGGGACCATGGTCGACACCTGGGCCACGGTGGGATCGTGCGCCCAGATCGGCAAGAATGTGCACATTTCCGGCGGCGCGGGCATCGGCGGCGTGCTGGAGCCCCTGCAGGCCAATCCCACCATCGTCGAGGACGGCTGCTTCATCGGCGCCCGGTCCGAGGTGGCCGAGGGCGTGATCGTGCGTGAAGGCGCGGTGCTCTCCATGGGCGTCTTCATCACCGCCTCCACCAAGATCGTCGATCGCAAGACCGGCGCGGTTCATCGCGGCGAGGTGCCGCCCTATTCGGTGGTGGTGCCAGGCTCTCTGCCCGACCCCCATGGGGTGGGGCCGTCCCTCTATTGCGCAGTGATCGTCAAGACCGTGGACGCCCAAACCCGGTCGAAAACCAGCGTCAACGAACTGCTCCGCGACTGACCCGCCGCGCCTCGCGCTCCCTTATGCGACAAGGGCCGGGTCAACCCGGCCCATAACGCCTATCCAGAGGGCGCCCGCTCATTTTGAGCGCGAGCCTCGTTTCCCGTTATGGGCGAGTAGATTAGTCTAATTGTCAGAAGCGGCGACCACTCTATTCTAGGTTAACAAAGTCTTCCCCCTCAGCTGACCCTGTAAGCTGAATAGTTTGGCCACCGCTTCGCCACATATTAGCGACAACTTGACGGCTCTACCGGAGTCGGCAGGCAGCGAGGTTAGGGTTATGCTTTCGTTAACTTCTGGACGACTCCCGGAAGAGCCTAAGGACTCTCCAGCCACAGAGTCCGGCGTCGCTTCCGAGCCGCGTTTCTGGACAGAGCCCACGCCGGGCTATCTGGATCAGGACGCCATGCGGTTCTTCTACCGATGGGGCGGTCACTTTTCTGCGGCCCTGGTGCGTATCCGCGCCCGGTTCGACGGCGATCTGGACCAGTATGTGCTCTATCTGACCTTCCTGCTGTCGGATCTGGCCGCGGCCATCAACAACGAAGGCGCCGCCAAGCGCCCGCCGCGCGGCCTGAATGCGCTCAGCCTGTCGGAGATCACCGGCATTCCGCGGGAGAGCGCCCGGCGCAAGCTGCTGATCCTGGCGGCCAACGGCTATCTCAACCGTGACGCCGACGGCCTGTTCACCCTGGGCGACCGCTACGGCCTGGACGCCTTCTTCGCCGAACTGAAGCCCCTGTTCTGGGAAGCTGTGCGGACGCCCACCGACCGCGGCTGATCCCCAAGGCCCGCGTCAGGTCCTGTGCCTGACCCGCGCGCCGCCGGCTGCGGGCTGACCAGAAGGGTCAGCCCTGAGCCTCCATCCACAACCATAGATCGCGGATCGCCAGGGCCCGAAGGGCGGCGTCTTCCGAGGCCGGGACCGGCAGATTGGCCAGGGCCAGGCAGTCATGAAGGGTCAGCACCCCGTCGCTGGGCGCAGGCAGGCCCTTGTCCCGCGCCAGCCTGGCGAACCGTCGCCAGGCGCACTCCACCCCCGCCGCGGCCGCGAGGCCGGAGGCCGGCAGCAGGCCGCCCTGCAGCACCCGCTGAAACGCCACCAGGGTCGCCCCGTGACACACGGCCTGCGCCATGGGCTCGAAGGCTTCGGCCGGAAGGGGGCTGGCGGCCAGATCGTCCGGGGACGCGCCGAACATGATCGCCGCCGGCGCCTCGCTGCGTGTCAGAGCGCTCATCACCACATTTCCCCGATCGTCGGCGAAGGCGTACTGCAGAATGTGGTCGCGCCCTTGCACGCCCATGGACCGGACAGCGAAGTAAATTCGATCTGCTCCAAAGTCACGCCGGCGCAAACCTCGCCTGCCAAACTGAGTCGGAGGGCTGGCGACCTTCGGGCGCGGCGAGTCATTCAATAGACGGGGCGGCCGAGCGCCACCCCTTTCACCGCTTCGAACTCCGAATGCTCGCGACAGGAACATTTTCCATCTCCGTTGTGCGATAGAAATAGAGCCACAATATCGAGGTTATTCAAAGTTTTGACCTGCTTATACTGAGATGATTATTGCCGATTAATCATCTCATCTTGGGCGGAACGTCGATCGTTGCCTTGAGAGCCCCGGGCCACTAGGTGCTTGGCCATGAGCCACACCATCGATCCCGTCCGCCTGACCCAGGACCTTATCCGGCGTCCGTCCGTCACCCCCGCCGATGCGGGCGCCATGGACGTGCTGGAAGACCAGCTGCGCGCCCTGGGCTTCGCCTGCCGCCGCATGCGCTTCGGTGAGATCGAGAACCTCTATGCCCGCTGGGGGACCACCTCCCCCAACCTCTGCTTCGCCGGCCATACCGATGTGGTTCCGGTGGGCGACGCTTCAGCCTGGAGCCAGGACGCCTTCGCCGCCGAGATCATCGACGAGGTGCTGATCGGACGCGGCGCGGTGGACATGAAGAGCGCGCTCGCGGCCTTCGCCGCCGCCGCCGCCGCCGCGCTGGGACGCGGTGATGTCTCGGGCTCCCTCTCCTTCCTCATCACCGGCGACGAGGAAGGCGTGGCCACGCACGGCACCAAGATGGTGGTCGAGGCCCTGGCCGCCGAGGGGGAGGTCATCGACCATTGCGTCGTCGGCGAGCCCACCAGCGCCGAGCGCTTCGGCGACATGGTCAAGATCGGCCGGCGCGGCTCGATCAACGCCGAGATCCTGGTGGAGGGTCGGCAGGGCCATGTGGCCTATCCGCACCGGGCGGCCAACCCCGTGCCGGTGCTGGTTCGCATCCTGGCCGCCCTGGACGCCCACGTCCTTGATGACGGCTATACCGGCTTCCAGCCGTCCAATCTGGAGATCACCACCATCGATGTGGGCAACGCCGCCACGAACGTGATCCCGGCGGCGGCCCGCGCTCGGGTGAACATCCGCTTCAACCCGGCCCATACGGGCGCGGCCCTGGCGGCCTGGATTGAGGCCGTGGCGGCCAAGGCGGCCGCGGGATTCGACGGCGCCGTCCGCGTCACCCCGGCGATCAGCGGCGAGGCCTTCCTGACCGAGCCGGGCGACTTCACCGACGTGATCGTCGAAGCCGTGCGCGACGTGTCTGGCCAGGCGCCGGAGCTCTCCACCACCGGCGGCACCTCGGACGCCCGCTTCATCCGCGCCCTCTGCCCGGTGGTGGAGCTGGGCCTGGTGGGCAAGACCATGCATGCGGTGGACGAGCGCGCCCCCGTGGCCGAAATCCGCGACCTGCAGGCCGTCTATGAGCGGCTGATCGCCCGCTATTTCGAACGGTTCGGCTCGACCGCCTCGTCATAGGCGACGCCCACGAGGTAAAGCCCGTCGGCCGGCGCCACGGGCCCGCAGGCCCGACGATCCCGCGCCGCCAGGGCCTCGCCCACCCGCTCAGGCGCCCAGCGCCCCAGGCCCACCTCGGCGAGCGTGCCGGTCATGGAGCGGACCTGCCGGTGCAGGAAGGAGCGCGAGGCGAACTCCAGCACCACCTCCTCACCCTCCCGGCGGACGCTGGCCACATCCAGGGTCTTCACCGGCGACTTGGCCTGGCATTGCAGGTCGCGGAAGGTCGTGAAGTCGTGGTGGCCGACCAGGGCCTGGGCGGCCCGGTGCATACGCTCGGCGTCCAGGGGCTTTTTCACGTGCCAGACCCGGCCGCGGTCCAGGGCCGGGGGCGCCCGGCGGTTGAGGATGCGGTAGATGTAGCGTCGCTCGGTGGCCGAGAAGCGCGCGTGCCAGCGCGGGTCTTCGGGAATCTCCGCCGCCAGTATGACCACGGAGTCCTCAATCAGGTGCGCGTTCAGGGCGTCGCGCACCACGTCGGGCTTCCAGGGCTTGTCCAGGTCCACATGCACGACCTGGCCCGTGGCGTGGACCCCGGTGTCGGTGCGCCCCGCCGCCTGGAGCCGGAGTTCCTGGCCGCAGAAGGCCTTCACCGCCCGCTCTATGGCCCCCTGGACGGAGGCCAGCCCCTCCTGGGCCTGGAAACCTCGATAGGGCCGCCCGTCATACTCCACCGTCAGCTTGTAGCGGGGCATCAGGCGAGCCGCGATCCTGCCGGCAGGGGAAAGCCGCGCAGGAACTCCTCCGCCGGTTGGGCGCCGCGCCCTTCGCGCTGCAAGCGCAGGAGCCGCACCGCGCCCTCGCCGCAGGCGATGAGCAGGTCGTCGTCAAGCACCTCGCCCGGGTGGCCCACGGCGCGCTCAAGCCGGCACCCCAGGGCCTTGACCCGGACCGGTCCCTTGGGCGAGGGCGCCTCGAACCAGGCGCCGGGAAAGGGCGAGAGGCCTCGGATCTGACCGTCCACCAGGGCGGCGGGTCGCGTCCAGTCGATGCGCGCCTCCCTGGGCCGGATCTTCTTGGCGTAGGTGACGCCGGTCTCGGCCTGGGGAACCTCGGGCAGGGCGCCGGCGGCGATGGCGGGCAGGCTTTCGGCCAGCAGGGCTGCGCCCGCGGCGGCCAGCCGATCGTGAATGTCGCCGGCGGTGTCCAGGGGGCCGATGCGCACCGTCGCCGTGGCCAGGACGGGGCCTTCGTCCAAGCCTTCGGTCATGCGCATGACCTGGACGCCGGTCACCGGATCGCCGGCCATCACCGCCCGCTGGATAGGCGCTGCGCCCCGCCAGCGCGGCAGCAGCGAGCCATGAAGGTTGAAGGCGCCCAGGCGCGGGGCCTCCAGCACCTCCCGCGGCAGGGTCTGGCCATAGGCCACCACGCAGGCGGCCTCCAGGTCCAGCGCCTTGAAGGCTTCGACCTCGGCGGGGTCGCGCATGGAGGCCGGCGTGCGCACCGGAAGATCGTGCGCCAGGGCGAAGGCATGGACGGGCGAGGGCCTGAGAACCTGGCCCCGCCCCCGCGGGGCCGGCGGCTGGGCGTAGACGCAGGCGATCTCATGGCCATCGGCCACCAGACGGGAAAGGGCGGCGACGGCGAAGTCCGGAGTTCCAAGAAAGGCGAGACGCATGGGCGCGGTTTAGCGCTCCTCGCCCGCCCCGCCTAGGTCGCCCACCTTCAAGACGCGGTTCAAGCGGAACCGTAGAGAAGCTTGGCCGTTCCAGAGACCTCAGGATCCGAAGGAGGGACATCCATGCGCAACACCCTGACCGCGACCATCGCCGCCGTGGCGGCGCTGACCCTGGCCGCCTGCACCCAGGCCGAGCAGAACGAGGCCGAGGCCAATATGGACAACGCCGCCGCCGAGGCGAGCGAGGCGGCCTCCGAAGCTGCGGCCTCGGCTCGGGAGGCGGCCTCCGACGCCGCCGCCATGGCTGAGCGGGCCGCTCATGAGGCCGGGGAAGCCATGGAACGGGCCGGCGATGAGATGAGCGAAGCCGCCCACGACGCCACGAACTGAGGCTGAGGCCGGGCTCTGCGCCCGGCCTCGACTCCAGAGACCGCACAGGCCGCGATCAGACCACGCGGTCGGGTCGCGTTCAGCCTTCAGGTAGGGGGCGCAGGTGTTTACGCCGCGCGGGCGTGTTTCTTGACCTTGGCGATGGCGCGATCGCGCTTCAGCCGGGACAGATGGTCGATGAAGAGCACGCCTTCCAGGTGATCCATCTCGTGCTGGATGCAGACCGCGAACAGCCCTTCGGCGTCCTCTTCCACCGGTTCGCCCTGATAGTTGAGATAGCGCAGCTTGACCCGCGCCGGGCGGTCCACCTCGTCATAGATCTCCGGAATGGAGAGACAGCCCTCCTCATAGGGGGCGGTGTCGTCGGAGGCCCAGAGAATCTCCGGATTGACGAAGTAGCGGGGCTGCGGCTCCTCCTCGGGCCCGGAGATGTCCATGACGATCACCCGCTTGGGCACGCCGATCTGGATGGCGGCCAGGCCGATGCCCGGCGCGTCGTACATGGTCTCCAGCATGTCATCCATGAGGGCGCGCAGATCGTCGTCCACCGCCTCCACGGGCTGGGAGACCTGTTTCAGGATCGGATTCGGGACCGTCAGGATTTCGCGGATAGCCATGGAATGCGAGGTAAGCGCCCCCATGGGGGGCGTCAAGGTCGCGGCGCGGCGCCTCGGGCCTCCGGGTCCGGCAGGCCGTCCGGCTCGGACGGACCTTCCGGGAGGAGCTTGGTAAGCGGCCGCACGGCGCTCTCCACCGGCGCCAGCTCGGCCATCTCCCGTCCCTCGTGGTCCACCTTCAGCTCCGCAAAGCGCCGGGCCTGGGTCAGCACCTGGCTCTCCAGCGAGCCGACGAACTGGTTGTACTTGCCCACGGCCTGTTCCAGCGCCCGGCCCACGCCCGCGGCATGGGCGCCCATGACCGAGACCCGCTTGTAGAGCTCGCGGCCCAGGTCGGCGATCTGGCGGGCGTTGGCCGCCTGATCCTCCACCCGCCAGCCATAGACCACCGCCTTGCAGAGCGCGAAGAGGGTGGTGGGGGTGACCACGATCACCCGCCGATCCATGGCCTCGCTGAGCAGTTCGGGCATGCGCTCCAGGGCCGCGGCCAGGAACCCATCTCCGGGCACGAACATGGCCACGAAGTCCGGCGAGCGGTCGAACTGGTCCCAATAGGCCTTGCCCGACAGGCCGATCATATGGGTCCGCACGCTCTGGGCGTGACGCATCAGGCAGGCGTCCCGGGCCTGATCGTCCACCGCCTCCAGGCTCTCCAGAAAGGCGTTCAACGAGCACTTGGCGTCAATGACGAAGACCCCGCCGCCGGGCAGTCGAACCACCACGTCCGGGCGGCGGCGTCCCTCCTCGCTGTCGGTCTGGGCCTGCTCCTCGAAGTCGTAGCGATGGGCAAGGCCGGCGGCGTCCAGCACATTGCGCAGGGTCTGCTCCCCCCAGCGCCCCTGGACGCCGGCGCCCCGGCGCAGGGCGGCCGACAGCTTGCGCGCCTCATCCTGGGTGGCGGCCGAGGCCTTCATCAGCTGTTCGATCTGGGCCTTGAGGCCGCCGGTCTCCTCCGCCCGGGTCTTCTCCACGGCGGTGACCTGTTCCTGGAACTTGAGCAGGGTCTCGGCCACGGGCTTCAGCTGCGCCTCGAGCCTCGCCTGGGCCAGCTGCTCGCGGTTCTTGAACGTCTCGTCGGTGCGCTTGAGCAGTTCCTCGGCCACCCGTCCCGCCTGTTCGGCGGCCTGGGCGCGCAGGAGTTCGGCCTGGGCCTCGGCCTGTGCCTTGAACGCCCGCAGCTCGGCCTCGGCGTCGGCGCTGCGATCGCGCAGCGCCCAGAAGGCGGCCTGGGCCTGATCGGCGCGGCGGCGCTCCAGGATCGCCCAGGCGAAACCGCCCAAGGCCGCCAGGGCGCAGGCGAGGAGGGCGATCAATGTCGGATCCAGGTTCATGGTCCGTTCCTAGGGGGAATCGCTCCGCCGCGCCAGCCAGCCTGCGGCTGCAACCTCAGGCCGGCCGCCGGGCGCGCAGGGCCTGGGCGATGGTGCCGTCGTCCAGCCAGTCCAGTTCGCCCCCCACCGGCACGCCTCGGGCCAGCATGGTGATGGTCACCGAGGCCCCGGCCAGCCGTTCGGCCAGGTAGTGGGCGGTGGTCTGACCGTCCACCGTGGCCGGCAGGGCCAGGATCACCTCGGTCACCTCGGGCGCGCTGGCCCGGCTGACCAGGGGACCGATGCGCAGGGCGTCAGGGCCGATGCCGTCTAGAGCCGACAAAAGCCCGCCCAGGACATGATAGCGCCCGCGGAAGGCGCCGCCGCGTTCCATGGCCCACAGGGCGCCCACCTCCTCCACCACGCAGATCAGGCCGCCGTCCCGCCCGGGGTCGGCGCAGATGGCGCAAGGGTCGCGGGTGTCGAGGGCGCCGCAGACCGAGCAGGTCTTCACCCGTTCGGCGGCCTCGGCCAGGGCCTGGGCCAGGGGCGACAGGAGTTGCTCGCGGCGCTTGAGCAGGGCCAGCGTCGCCCGCCTGGCCGAGCGCGGTCCCATGCCCGGCAGCTTGGCCAGCAGAGCGATCAGGCGCTCGATCTCAGGTCCGGCGGAGGCGGCCAAGGGGCGGCGTCAGAACTTGGGCATGCCAGGCAGGCCCAGCCCGCCCATGCCGGCCAGGGGACCGGCAGCCTCGCGCATCACCTTGGCCTGCATCTCGTCGAGCTTGCGCTTGGCGTCGGCATGGGCGGCCACGATCAGGTCGGAGATCACCTCGCCCTCGCCCGGCGCCAGCAGGCTTTCGTCCAGGATCACCCCGGCCAGTTCGCCGGCGCCCGTGAGGGTGAGCTTGACCATGCCGCCGCCGGAGGAGCCCTCCACCTTGGCCTCGGCCAGCTGCGCCTGGGCGTCGGCCAGCTTCTGCTGCATGGCCTGGGCCTGCTTCATCAGGGCGCCAAGGTCCTTCATGGTCATTCGTCCTCTTCGCTCTCGATTTCATCTTCGCCGGGGGCCTGGGCCTCCGGTTGCGGCAGGGCGCGGACGCTGAGAATCTCGGCGCCGGGAAAGGCCTCCATCACCGCGCGGACGAAGGGGTCCTGCTCGATGCGGCCCCGGGCCTCCTTTTCCTCGCGCTTCTGCTGCTCCCACAGGCTCTCGGCCCCGCCGCCGCCCTGGGCGACGATCATCCAGGGCTGGCCGGTCCATTCCCGCAGCCGGCCCGCCAGACGCTGGATGAGGGTGTTGGGGGCGCCTGGCGCAGGCTCGAACTCAATGACGCCTGGCCGGAAGGCGATGGGGCGCACGAACCGCTCCACATCCAGCCTCAGGGAGATGTCGCGCTTCTGGTCGATGAGGGCCAGGACGTCCTCGAAGCGCCGAAGTTGGGGTTCGCTGCTGGGCGCGGGCGAGGCCGAGGGCATCTGGCGGGCCACGGCGCTGGCGCCGCCGCCGGCCGCTGAGGCCCCGCCGCCCGCCGAACCGCCCCCGCTGGGCGCCGGTGAGGGCGCATCGCCGGCTTGCAGGCGCTTGAGCGCCTCCTCGGGGCCGGGCAGGTCGGCGGCATAGGCCAGGCGCACCAGGGCCATGTCCACCGCTGCGGCCGGATCAGGCGCCCGGCGCACCTCGTCGTGAGCCCGCAGCAGCATCTGCCAGACCCGCGACAAGGTCCCGGCCGACAGGGCCGCGCCAATGGCCGTCAGGCGGGCGGCCTGCTCCTTGGGCATGACCAGGGCCTGCGGCCCCACGGCCTTGGCCACCGAGGCCGAATGGGCGTGCTCCAGCAGGTCCATGACCACCTGGGCGGGGTCGGCGCCATAGCCGTAGAGCCCCCGGAAGGTTTCGATGGCGGGGCCGGCCTGGCCCTTCATGACCTGCTCGAACAGGGTGATGGTCTGGGCCCGGTCGGCCAGGCCCAGCATGTCGCGGATGGAGGCCGCCGCCACGGTCTGGCCGGACTCCGCCTGGACGATGGCCTGGTCGAGCATGGACTGGGCGTCGCGCACCGAACCCTCGGCGGCCCGGGCGATCAGCATCAGCCCCTCGGCCTCGACCCGGGCGCCCTCGCGCTCGCAGATCATCTCCAGGTTCTTGACGATCACCTCCGGCTCCACCCGGCGCAGGTCGAACCGCTGGGTGCGCGACAGGATGGTCACCGGCACCTTGCGGATCTCGGTGGTGGCGAAGATGAACTTGGCGTGCGGCGGGGGCTCTTCCAGGGTCTTGAGCAGGGCGTTGAACGCACCCGTCGAGAGCATGTGCACTTCGTCGATGATGTAGACCTTGTAGCGCGCCTCCACCGGGGCGTAGCGCACGCCGTCCAGCAGTTCGCGCATGTCACCCACGCCGGTGCGGCTGGCGGCGTCCAGCTCCAGCACGTCCATATGCCGGCCCTCGACGATGGCCCGGCAGTGTCGCCCTTCCGTCGCCAGGTCCAGGGTCGGGCCGTGCACGCTGTCGGATTCGTAGTTCAGGGCCCGGGCCAGCAGGCGGGCGGTGGTGGTCTTGCCCACCCCCCGCACGCCGGTGAGCATGAAGGCGTGGGCGATCCGTCCCGAAGCAAAGGCGTTGCGCAGGGTGCGCACCATCGCCTCCTGGCCGAACAGATCCTCGAAGGTCCGCGGCCGGTACTTTCGGGCGATGACGGTATAGGCCGCGCTCTCGCCCGCCTCAGGGGCGGGCGGCGGGGGCGCAGGCGCGGGCTCGCCGAACATGTCCGACGTGTTCGGGTCACGCTCGGGCGGATCAGGATCGAGCGTGAGGTCTTGGTCTGACATCGGCGGAGCTGGGGGTCGGGTGGAGACCGGACGACGACCCGAAGCGAAACTCGTTGCGGCTGCTTCCTTCCGGACCTGACCGGGTTGGCGAGGACTTCGTCCGCCGCCGATCTCCGCCCCCAATATCGCGATGGAAAGGGATGCGTGCAAGCTCGGGCGAAGATAGAACCGCGTTCATGCCTCTGAACGCCTTCCAGAACACCTTCGCCGGCAACCCTCTCGACCGCGCCAGCGAGCGCCGGGGCGACGCATCCTGGCTCGCCGAGATGCAGGCCTCGCCCGAATCGCTGGCCATCGCCCTGTGGAACGGCCGCCCCCTGGTGGAGAAGACCCCCGAGGGCGGGCTGCAGATCGCCTATCTGCCGGCCACCATGTCCGATGAGCTGGCCGGGGGCGCCGAACGGCTGCTGTTCATGGGGCTCTGGAAAGAGACCGCGGTCTTCGCCATCGATATCGAAGGCGGCGTCGACCCCGCCGAAGGCCCTCTGCGCGGCCTGGGCGCCTTCGAGGACCTCCGCGCCGTGGCCATGCGCCTGCCGCCGGCCGATGCGGCCATGGCCGCGACGGCCAAGTCCATGTTCGAGTGGCGCCGCCGCCATCGGCACTGCGCCGCCTGCGGCGAGCCGAGCCTGGTGGTGGACGGCGGCTGGAAGCGCCAGTGCCCGGCCTGCAAGGCCGAGCACTTTCCGCGCACCGATCCGGTGGTGATCATGCTGCCCTACCTGGAGGACCGCTGCATGCTGGGACGCCAGGCCGCCTGGCCGGCGGGCATGTTTTCGGCCCTGGCCGGCTTCGTGGAGCCGGGCGAGTCCATCGAAGAGGCCTGCGCCCGGGAACTGGCCGAAGAGGCGGCGCTGAAGACCCGCAGCGTCCGCTATCACTCCACCCAGCCCTGGCCCTATCCCTCGTCCCTCATGATCGGCCTGATCGCCGAGGTGGAGGACGACCAGGCCGCCCCCGACCAAACCGAGCTGTCGGAGGTGCGCTGGTTCACCCGCGCCGAGGCCCGCGACCTGCTGGAGGGCCGCATAGACGGGACCTTCGCCCCCGGCCCAATGGCCATCGCCCACCAGTTGATCAAGGCCTGGGCCGACGAAGGCTAGCCCTCGCCTGGGCCGACGCGGTCAGACCCGGGCGCGGAAAGGGTCGGCCGGATAGACGCCCAGCACTTCGAACCGCTCGGAGAAGAAGGCCAGTTCCTCGAAGGCGAGCGCCAGGCCGCGATCCTCCGGCCGGCCGTCGACCTCGGCGTAGAAGAAGGTCGCCGTCCAGGCGCCGTCCTCCATGTAGCTCTCCAGCTTGGTCATGTTCACCCCGTTGGTGGCGAACCCGCCCAGGGCCTTGTAGAGGGCGGCCGGCAGATTCCGCACCCGGAAGACGAAGCTGGTGATGCAGGGGCTGGTGAAGGGCGGCGGCTCAGGATCGGCCTCCGCCGTCATCACCAGGAAGCGGGTAGTGTTGTGCCGCTCGTCTTCGATGTCGCGCAGGAGGATGTTCAGGCCGTAGATCTCGGCGGCCAGGGCCGGCGAGATGGCCGCCCGCGCCGGATCGGGGGACTGGGCCAGCATGCGCGCGGCGCCGGCGGTGTCCCCCACCGTCTCGGCCCTCAGACCCAGCCGCTTGACGGTGCGCTTGCACTGGCTGATGGCGATGGCCATGGACTGGACCGTCCGGACGTCCTCCAGCTTCACCCCGGGATTGGCCATAAGCTGGAAGCGGATCGGCTTGAACCGCTCGCCGATGATCTTCAGGCCGGAATTGGGCAGCAGGTGATGGACGTCGGCCACCCGGCCGGCGATGGAATTCTCCACCGGGATCATGCCCAGCTGGCAGTCCCCGGTCTTGATGGCCTCGAACGCCTCATCAAAGGTGGGATGCGGCACGGGCGCGTAGTCGGGGAAGTAGGTGGCGCAGGCCTCATGGCTGTTTGCGCCCAGCTCGCCCTGGAAGGCGATTCGTCCCTGGCTCATCTCAAGCCCCTCGCAAAAGCCCGCGCCCGCTCGAGGTCGCCGGGGTTGTCCACAGAGATCGGCGCCGAATCGATCACCGCCGCCCAGATGGTCATGCCCATCTCCAGGGCCCGGAGCTGTTCCAGACGCTCGCGGATTTCCAGGGGCGACGGGGGCGCGGCGGTGAAGCGCGCCAGGGCCTCGCGCCGATAGGCATAGACCCCGTGATGCAGCCAGACTGGGCCCTCGCCATAGAGCACCGAACGGGTGAAATAGAGGGCCCGGCCGGAGCGGCCATCGCCGGCCATGGCCAGCACGGCCTTGGGGATGTCGGGATTGGTCCGCTCGGCCGCCTCGCGCTCGCTCACGACGATGGTGGAGATGTCGCAGGCCGGCTCGCGGGCCAGAAGATCGACGCAGGCGCGCACCACGCTGGGCTCTACAAAGGGGATATCCCCTTGAAGGTTCACGATAATATCGTGAGCGCCGCCAGGGTCCAGTTCGTCCAGAGCGCGGAGAGTCCGGTCGGAGCCGGACGGCAGGTCCGGGTCGGTGAGCACGGCGCGGCCGCCCGCGGCCTCCACCGCGGCCACGATCTCGGGATCACCGGCCGCCACCGCCACCGGGCCGACGCCCGCGGCCTGCGCCTGGCGCAGCACACGGACGATCATGGGCTCCCCTTCGATGTCGGCCAGGGGCTTCCCCGGCAGGCGCGTGGCGGCCATCCGGGCGGGGATCAGAACAATGGGGTTCATGGAAGTTCGCCGTGGTCCAACCCAGGCGCCAGCGACGAACTGGCCGGTTGCACGAGCGCCGGTAGCGTGTAAGAGACGCGGGCGCAATAAGGGGCGGGGATATTCCCGCGCGTATGCCGGTTTCCACGACCGGCCTGAAAGAGGGCCGATTCTAAAACTATGAGCGACCTTACGTTCAACAAGGTCGCCGGCGCGGTGCTGGCGACGGGTTTGGCCATCGTTGGTCTGCGGGAAGCGTCCACGATCGTTTTCGCGCCGGATCGGGCCGAGCAGCCGGGCTACGCCATCGACGTCCCCGAAGCCACGGGCGGCGCGGCCGAGGCCGAGGCCCCCATCGACTGGGGTACGGTGATCCCGGCGGCCGATATCGCCGCGGGCCAGGCCTCTTTCGCCAAGTGCGTGAGCTGCCACACCATCGCCCAGGGCGGCGCCAACGGCACCGGTCCCAATCTGTGGGGCGTCATGGGCGCCCGCCCGGCGGCCCATGCGGGCTATTCCTACTCGCCGGCCATGCAGGCTCATGCGGCGGAAGCTCCGGTCTGGACCTTCGAAGAGATGGGCCACTTCCTGGAAGCGCCGCAGCGCTACATCAACGGCACCAAGATGACCTTCGTGGGCCTCAAGCGCCGCGAAGAACTGATCAACGTCATCGCCTATCTGCACGCTCAGGGCGGCCAGATCGCCATCCCCGCGCCCAATCCGGTGGCCGAACCGGCCGCCGCCGAACCGGCCGAGGGTGAAGCCGCCGCCGAAGGCGAAGCGCCCGCCGAGGACGCGCCCGCGCCCGAGGCCGCCGTCTGATCCAGACGCGCCGAACGGTTCGACCGAGCAGACAAGATCAAGGCCCGGGGGTTCGCCCCCGGGCCTTTTTCGTCGGTGCGCCTCCTCAGGGCCGGCGGAAGCTGGTGGGATGGCCTGAGCCGGCGGCTTCGATGCGGGCGATGGCGGCGTCCAGGGGCTCGATCGCCACGGCCATGTGATGGGCGTTGGCGTGGATGATCTGGTCGGCGTCCACCATCATGGCCACGTGTCCGCGCCAGAAGACCAGATCGCCGCGCCGCAGAGCCGTACGCGGGATTTCGGCGAAGGCCTGTTCCTGCATGTCGGTGTCGCGCGGGCAGGCTCGCCCGCAGGCGAGCAGGGCCTGAAGCACCAGGCCTGAGCAATCCAGGCCGAGGCTTTCGCGGCCGCCCCACAGATAGGCCGCTCCCAGATAGGCCTCGGCCACTGCGGCGGGGTCGGCGGCGAAGCCGCGCCCGACCTCGGCCAGATGCTCGCCCACGAACCACCGGCCGGCGCCGTCGCCCAGGAAACGGCCCTCTTCGGCGACGATCCGCACCAGGCCGCCCAGGCTGAACGGCCCAAGGGCCGGCGCCTTGATGCTGGGAGCGGCGAACGCATAGGTGCGCAGGGCGCGGACCCGGTGGGTCGGCGTCGCCCGGTCCCCCAGGTCGGCGCGGGCGACATAGCCCACATAGCCGTCGCGCCGGGCCTGCCCCCAGGCGAAACCCGCCGTCTCCTCGATGATGTCGAAAGCCTCGCCCAGCAGCAGCTGGTCCACCTGTTCGGCCTCGGCGTCAGGCGCCTTGCGCACCGCCGTGGCGGCGACCCCGCAGGCCAACGGAGTCGGGGCGACGAAGCGTTCGGCCCGGACCAGGCCCTGCAGCGAGGCGCTGGCCAGGTCCGGTCGCGCCAGGGTGATGCGGCTGTCGAGACTCAAGAAAAGCGCGCCTCGATCATGCGGAAGAGGGCGCGGATGGCCATGGCCTCGCCGCCCGCCGGAAAGCCCGGCCGCCCCTTGGGATTCCAGGCGAAGATGTCCAGGTGGACCCAGGGTCCGGGCGGGGCGAAGCGCTGCAGGAAGAGGCCCGCGGTCACCGCGCCGGCCTGGGCCCAGGCGTCGGGATCATTCTTGAGGTCGGCCACGTCGCTGTCGAGGGCCTCGGCATAGCCCTTCCAGAGGGGCAGCCGCCACAGGGGGTCCTCCACCGCCAGGGCGGCGGCGGCGATCTGGCCGGCCAGTTCCTCATCATCGGTCATGAAGGGGGGAAGCTGCGGCCCCAGCGCCACCCGGGCCGCGCCGGTGAGGGTGGCCAGGTCGATGGTCAGGGCCGGCGTCGCCTCTTCCGCGCGCGTCAGGGCGTCGGCCAGGATCAGCCGCCCCTCGGCGTCGGTATTGCCCACCTCGATGGTCAGGCCCTTGCGGGAGTCCAGAACGTCACCGGGACGCATGGCGTCGCCGGAGATGGCGTTCTCCACCGAGGGCGTCAGCACCAGCAGCCGCACCGGCAGGCGGGCGGCCATGATCATCCGGGCGAGCGCCAGGGCGTGGGCGGCGCCGCCCATGTCCTTCTTCATCAGCCGCATGCCGGCCGAGGGCTTGATGTCCAGGCCGCCGGTGTCGAACACCACGCCCTTGCCGATGATCGCCACCAGGGGATGGTCGGCCTGGCCCCAGGCCATCTCGATCATCCGCGGCTCGCGCCCCGGCGCCGCGGCGCGCCCCACCGCGTGGACGGCCGGATAGTTGGCCTCCAGCAGGCCTTCTCCGGCGACCACGGTGAGGCTGGCCCCGTGCTGTTCGGCGATCTCCCGGGCGATGGTCTCGATCTGCAGCGGCCCCATGTCGTTGGGCGGGGTGTTGATCATGTCCCGCGCCAGGTTGCAGGCATGGGCCATGGCCCTCACCCGGGTCAGATCGGCGCCCTCCACCCACAGGCGCGGCCGCTCGTCGGGCTTCTTCTTGTAGCGGTCGAACCGGTAGCTCCCCAGGGCGAAGGCCAGGGCCACGTCATCGGCGCTCAGATCGCCGGGCCGTCCCTCGATGCGCCAGTGGCCGCGGGGCAGACGGGCCGCAAGGGCGCGCAGAGTGGAGAACCGGCCCTCCGCCCCCAGCCCGAACAAGGCCTGGCCGTGACTCCCGTCGGCGGCCGGGACGAGCAGCGCCTGGCCAGGCTTGCCGCGGAAGTCCTGCGCGCGGGCAAGGCCTTCGGCCAGGGCGCCGGCGGCGGCGAGCGCTGCGGGCGTCTCGGCCTCGCTGACCAGACGGACGGCGGGCGCATCGGGGGCGGAATCGAGGAGGACGTCGGACATGGGGCGCTCGCTTCCTGTTATGCTTAACGCTTCCTTTAAGGCGCCGGGACGATGGTCGACCAAACCCTCGGAGGCTCCTTCTGATGTGTCGCAAGTCGTGGCTGGCCGCAACCGCCCTGGCGCTCATCCTCGCCCCTCTGCCGGCCTGGGCTTTCAGCCTCGGCGGACGCAGCGCCGCGCCGGCGGCTGTCGAAGGCCTGGCCAACGCCCAGGAGCGCGCCATCGCCGAGCGGCTGGATCCTCTGGCCCGGGCCGCCTTCTGGGCCCGGCAGGCCCAGCTGGACCCCGCCGACGTGGAGGCGGGCCTGCGGCTCTCCAAGGCTCTGCGCGATATGGGCAAGCCCGCCGACGCCGCCGTGGCGGCCGAGCGGCTGCTGGCCTTCGCGCCGGACAATACCGAGGTTCTGCTGGAGCTGGCCCGCGCCCATCTGGCCCGAGGCGAAGGCTTCTTCGCCGTGGCCCCGGCCGAGCGGGCCCAGGCCCTGGCGCCGGGCGACTGGCGCGGCCCCTTCCTGCTGGCCATGGCCTATGAGCAAACCAGCCGGGACGCCGAGGCCCTGAGCGCCCACCGGCGCGCCGTGCAGCTGGCGCCGGACAATCCGGCCGTCCTGTCCAACCTCGCCCTTTTCCAGGCCGCCCGCGGCCAGACCGCGGAGGCCGAGGCCCTGCTGCGCCATGCCGCCAGCCGCCCGGACGCCAGCGTGGCCACCCGGCAGAACCTGGCCCTGATTCTCGGTCTGCAAGGCCGGCTGGATGAGGCCGAGGCCCTGGCCCGTCGCGATCTGCCGCCCCAGGCCGTGGCGGCCAACCTGGCCTATCTGCGCGCCGCGTCAGCCGACGCCCCGGCCGCCGGGGCGGGGCGGTCCTGGGACGCGGTCAGCCGCGCTCAGTGAGTTTCGCAGGAAGTTTCGCCGCTCGCCCGGGCGACGCAGGCGCGCCTCAGGAGCCGCCCGGCCCCATCATGTCCATGACCCGCAGGACCGCAGGTCCCAGGATCACCAGGAAGAGCACGGGCAGGAAGAAGACGATCATGGGCACGGTCAGCTTGGCCGGAAGCTGGGCGGCCTTCTTCTCCGCCGCGGCCAGACGCAGGTCGCGGTTTTCCTTGGCCATCACCCGCAGGGCCGAGCCCAGGGGCGTGCCATAGCGTTCGGCCTGGATCATGGCGGTGGAGACCGACTTGATGCCGGGATGATTGGTCCGCCGGGCCAGGCCCTCATAGGCCTGACGGCGCTCGGGCAGATAGGACAGCTCGGCCAGGAGCAGGGTCATCTCTTCGGCGAGTTCGATGGAGGCGCCGCCGATCTCCTGGCTGACCTTCTGGATCGCCGCCTCGATGGACATGCCCGATTCCACGCAGATCAGCAGCAGGTCCAGGGCGTCGGGAAAGGCGCCGACAATGGACTCCCGCCGCTTCTGGGCGACATTGCTGATGTAGATGTTGGGGGCATAGAAGCCCAGCGTCAGCCCCGCCACGCAGGCCGCCACCCGGTTCATGGGTGAGAGGCCGAAATCGTTGATCAGGAACAGGTAGAAGGCCACCGCCGCAGCGAAGACGAAGGGCAGGACGAAGCGGAAGAAGTAGAAGGTGGAAACCGGCCGCGGCCCCCGGAAACCGGCTTGGGCGAGCTTGTCCACCACCTGCGGGTCTTCCAGCAGGCGCGAGAGCTGCAGGCGCTCCACCACCTTCTTGTAGAGGCTTTCGTCGGTCTGGCGCAGGGAGCCGCCGCTCTTGGAGGCGGAGATGGCCTCGCGGGACTTGCGCCGCAGCTCCTCGCGCCGGCTGGACACCGATTTGAGGCGGGCTTCCAGATTGTTCCGCCGCATCAGCGGAACAGCCAGGGTCACCAGGGTGGCGAAGGTGACCACGGCGACGAACACCGCCAGCAGGTTGTTGGGATCGGTGAAGGCCGCGAGGTTCATGGCGCAGCCTAGATCTTGAAGTTGATCATGCGGCGCATCACGAAGATGCCCAGGCCCATGAGCAGGGCGCCGCCCAACAGGATGATGCGGCCCCGGGGATCGGTGAACAGCGGCGACATGTATTCCGGCGCCATCAGGCTGATCATGACCACCACCGCCGGCGGCAGCGAGCCGATGATGAAGGCCGAGGCCACGGCCTCGCCCGACAGGGCCTTGATCTTCTCGCGCATCAGCTTGCGGGCGCGGATAACGGCCGACAGGTTGGCCAGCGCCTCGGCAAGGTTGCCGCCAGTCTTCTGCTGGATGCCCAGCACGATGCCGAAAAAGCGCACCTCCTGGGCGGGCATGCGCTCATACATCTTCTCGATGGCCTGATCGATGGAGACGCCCATGCCGGTGTTCTCCACCATGCTC
The DNA here is from genome assembly GCF_036723115.1 of Phenylobacterium sp. Taxonomy (GTDB): domain Bacteria; phylum Pseudomonadota; class Alphaproteobacteria; order Caulobacterales; family Caulobacteraceae; genus Phenylobacterium. The sequence continues at coordinate 46,851 of NZ_DAIMHV010000008.1, forward strand.
TTGAACTCGCTGGCCAGGGGCTCGGGCGCCTCGGCGCCGATGACCCGCAGGCTGTCATTCACCGGCAGACCCGACTTGATGCCCCGCACGATGATGTCCATGGCGTCGGGAAAGGCCTCGATGAACTTCTTGAGCCGTCGCCCAGCCAGAACGCCCACCACCCAGCGGGGTAGGCCCAGGCCTGCGGCGAAGGCCAGACCCAGGGCCACATAGGCGGCCTGGCCCACCAGGGTGACCATCAGGAAGACCGTGACGCCGACGCCGGCGCTGACGATCCAGAAGGTGCGCGGGGTGATCCCCAGGCCCGCCTGCTGGAGACGCGCCTCCAGGGTGAGGGCGGCCTTCTTCTGCTGCTTTTCCTGATCCTTCAGGGTCTGGAGGAGCTGCTTGCGGCGCTGGTCCTGGGCGCCGGCCTGGGTGCGGCGGCTGCGCACGTCCCGGGATTCCCGGCCCATGATCGCCTGGGCGCGCTTGGCGGCCCTGGCCTGGCCCGGATTCTGCCCCGCCAGGGCGAAGCCGAAGCCGGCCACCGTCACAAACCCCAGGACCGCCGCCAGAATGGTGAGCAGGGTCGCGCTCATTCGGCCGCGTCCAGGGCCTCGGCCAGCTCACGCTCAAGCCCGTAATAGCGCGCCCGATCCCAGAACCGTGGCCGGGCGATGCCGGTGGAGCGATGCTTGCCCACCACCTTGCCCTCGGCGTCCTCGCCGGTGATCTCATAGACCATCAGGTCCTGGGTGATGATCACGTCGCCCTCCAGACCGACCACCTCGGTGACGTGGGTGATACGGCGCGACCCGTCACGCAGGCGGGCGGCCTGGATGATCACGTCGATGGAGCCGACGATCATCTCGCGGATGGTCTTGGACGGCAGGCCATAGCCGCCCATGGTGATCATGGATTCCAGGCGGCTGACGGCCTCCCGCGGGCTGTTGGCGTGCAGGGTGCCCATGGAGCCGTCGTGGCCGGTGTTCATGGCCTGCAGCAGGTCGAAGGCCTCAGGCCCGCGCACTTCGCCGACGATGATGCGTTCGGGCCGCATCCGCAGGCAGTTCTTCACCAGGTCGCGCATGGTGATCTGGCCCTGGCCCTCCAGATTGGGGGGGCGGGTTTCCAGGCGCACCACGTGCGGCTGCTGCAGCTGCAGTTCGGCGGCGTCCTCGCACGTGACCACCCGCTCGGTGGGGTCGATGAAGGCGGTGAGCGTGTTGAGCAGAGTCGTCTTGCCCGAGCCCGTGCCCCCGGAGATCAGGATGTTGCACCGGCAGGCGCCGATGACGCCCAGCACCCGGGCCCCCTCCGGGGTGATGGAATTGTATTCCACCAGGTCCTTCATGGTCAGCTTGTCCTTCCGGAACTTCCGGATGGTGAGCGTGGGACCGTCCAGGGCCAGGGGCGGGGCGATGACGTTGACCCGGCTGCCGTCGGGCAGGCGCGCGTCGCAGATGGGCGAACTCTCGTCCACCCGGCGACCCACCTGGCTGACGATCCGCTGGCAGATGTTCATCAGCTGGTTGTTGTCGCGGAAGCGCACATTGGTCAGCTGGACCTTGCCGCCCACTTCGATGAACACGCGGCTGGCGCCGTTGACCATGATGTCGGCGATGTCGTCCCGGGCCAGCAGGGGCTCCAGCGGGCCGTAACCCAGCACATCATTGATGATGTCCTGGACCAGGGTCTCCTGCTCGGAGATCGACATGGAGACGTTCTTGATCGCCACCAGCTCGGCGACGATGTCGCGGATCTCTTCGGCGGCGGCCTTGGCGTCAAGCTGGGCCAGCTGCGCCAGGTCGATGGTGTTGATCAGCGCGTTGAAGATCGCCGTCTTGGTGGCGTGGTAGTAGTCCGACTGCTCGCGCACCACCTGGGTGGCCGGGGCCGGCCCCTGGGCGGCGCGCAGCTGCTCCAGGCCGCTGGTGGGCCGAGGTCCGTCGGCGCGCGGACGGGCCGGCTCGGCGGTCGTGGGCGGCGGCGGATCGGTGCGCTGAGGCCGGGTGGCGATGGGCGTGGCGGCCTTGGGCGGCGGGGCCGGGG
>NZ_DAIMHV010000009.1:0-44549 GCF_036723115.1 Phenylobacterium sp.
AGGACGCCAGGTTTTCAACCTGGAGAGAGGGGTTCGACTCCCCTAGGGACTGCCAGCGCGGAGTTCTCTTCCTCCGCGACCATATGAAGACGGGTCCGCCAGATTGCGGGCAACGAACCTTCGCCTTGGGCGTTGGCTGTCCGACCTTCAACGGACGGAGAGCTCCTGATGCGCACCATCGTCATCGCCGCCCTTGGCGCGGCCGCCCTGGCCCTGGCGGCCTGCACCAACCCGAACCCCGAGGAGACGGCGACCGCGGCGGCCATGCCCGACACCACGACGACGCAGAGCCCCGCGCCCAGCGCCGGAGAGACCGGCGTCGCGGGCCCGGGCGCCCAGCCGGCCACCGGCGTCGACGCCACCGCCGAAACCGAGCAGAATCTGCCTCCGGTCGATCTTCCCCAGGTCCCTAACTGATCAGACGGCAGGCGCTCCGCCGCCCGCCCTGCGCCGCAAAGGTCTCCGACGACCTTTGCGGCGTCTTGTCATCGAAAACCGATTGACGGCCCCACCGTAGCGAGAACAGTGTTATAGTTGGCCCAATCCGGAAGGATGACGGGGGAGACCGGGCCAGAGGGGCGCATGTCTGGTTACGAATTTGATGATGCTGGGGCGTACGACTCAGTACGGATCAGCGGCCGCGTAAAGTGGTTCGATGCGGGTAAGGGCTACGGGTTCGTCGTCCCCGATGATCCCAGTAAGACCGACCTCAAGGATGTGCTTCTTCACGTCACCTCCCTGCGCAATTCGGGCCATGAGAGCGTGCTTGAGGGCGCGGTCATCGTCTGTGACGCCATCCGTCGCCCCAAGGGGTGGCAGGTGTCAGAAGTTCACGAGCTGGACGAATCGACCGCTCCGGCGCCGGAAGCTCGCCGACCGAGGGACTTCGAGCCGCCTCGCAGAGACGGCGGGTTCGGCGACCGGGGCGGCTTCCAGCCGCGCACGCGCCGTCCGCCCCTGATGGCGGGCCCATTGGAGCGGGCCAAGGTGAAGTGGTTCAATCGCGCCAAGGGCTATGGATTCGTCGTCCGTGAGACGGCGTCCGGGGACATCTTCATCCACATCGAGACCCTCCGTCGCGCCGGCATCGAAGACCTGCAACCGGGCGATGACGTGATGGTGAGGTTCGCCGAGGGGCCTAAAGGCCTTGTCGTCGCCGAGATCGAGTCGCTAGGTCTCGCCTGAGGGCGATCCTGCGAGCCTCGGAGCGAACCATTGTCTCAATCTGTCGTGGACCGTCGTGTCCTGCTGGGCGGTCTGGCCGCCCTTGGGCTTTCGGCGCCGGCGCGCGCTGTCACGCCGGCCAGCCCGCGCCTGGAGCCGCTGGAGATCCTCACCGCGCGCGGACCGGTGAAGTTCATGGTGGAGATCGCCGACGATGACGCCAGCCGCGCTCAGGGGCTGATGAACCGGCGCAGCCTGGCGCCGGACCGGGGGATGCTGTTCGACTTCCACACCCCCAGGCCCGTCTCTTTCTGGATGCGCAACACCTACATCTCCCTGGACATGATCTTCATCCGCGCCGACGGGACCATCCTGTCCATCGCGCGCAAGACCCGACCCCTGTCCGATGCGCCGGTCCCCTCCGGCGGGCCGGTGCGGGCGGTGCTTGAGGTGATCGGCGGGCGCGCCGCCGAGATCGGCGCCCTGCCGGGCGACCGCATCCTCCACCGGATCTTCCCCCGTGGCTGAGCCCGCGGACGACCAGATTCCCCCGCCGCCAGAAGGCTTCGTTCAGTCGGAGGGGCGGGGCGCCTATTCCGGCCACAACGGGCCTTATTTCCACCGGCAGGACCAGGGCGAGTTGACGGAACAGGCCTTCTTCGCCTTGCCGCGTCACGCCAATGGGCTGGGGCTTGTGCATGGGGGCATGCTGACCAGCTTTCTGGACGGCCTCATGGGGGCGGCGGTCTTCCGGGCCAGCCGCCGGCCTGGGGTCACCATCCACCTCTCGGTGGATTTCCTGCACATGGCGCGCCTGGGCGACTGGGTCATGGGGGAGGCTCGCGTCACCCGGAAAACCCAGGACGTGGCCTTCGTCGAGAGCCGCGCCCATGTGGGGGGGCGCGATGTGGTCCGCGCCAGCGGCATCTTCAAACTGATGCACCAGAGACGTTGATCTGGCGCGGCGTGCGTTGCGGGGCGGCGCCTTAAATGGCATGAGACGGCAACGTCGGCGTCCGTCTCGGGGCGTAGCGCAGCCTGGTAGCGCATCTGCTTTGGGAGCAGAGGGTCGCGTGTTCGAATCACGCCGCCCCGACCAGACGCCGACGATCTGGCTCTGCTTTGGGAACAGCCTCATGCTCGCGCGCATCTTTCGTCCGGCCAAGAACGCCATGCAGTCGGGACGCGGCAAGTCGCAGGACTGGGTGCTGGAGTTTGAACCGGCCAGCGCGCGTCGCCCCGACGCCCTCATGGGCTGGACCCAGACCGATGACACCCGCGGTCAGATCCGCCTGACCTTCGAGTCCAAGGACGAAGCGGTGGCCTATGCCGAGCAGCACGGCCTGGCCTTCGAGATCTTCGACCCCAAACCCGCCAAGCGGATCATCAAGGCCTATGCGGACAATTTCGCCTTCGGCCGCAAGACGCCCTGGACCCACTGACCCCCTCAAAGGCGCCCTTAGCTCAACCGGATAGAGCATCCGCCTTCTAAGCGGACGGTTGCAGGTTCGAGTCCTGCAGGGCGCGCCAGGCGGGGCGCTTTCAAGTTTTCGACAACTTGTGGCTGAGCGATGGCGCAGGCGCCACGGCAGCGTCATCCTGTCGACATGCCCGGCCCCTAGAGAAGGCCGGTGACGTACGGGAGTGACGCAATGCCCTGGCTTTGGAAGGTGGACTCCGCCCGAGACAACATCATCAGCGTGACGCCGGTGGAGGGCGGCTGGGCTGTGACCTCCGGGCTTTCCGATCAGCCGCTGATGTTCCTGTCGGGCGCCCAGGCCGAGGCCAAGGCCCGCAGCCTGGCCAAGCTCATCGCCGCCTACGGGGGCGACGCCCAGGTGGTCGTGCATGACCGGCGCAATGTGCAGGTCGGCGCCCTGCGTTTTCCCGCTCAGCCCAGCGGCCTGGTCAGCGGGGAAGCGAAAACGGTTCGATCCGACGCGCCGCGTCCAACTGAAGCGTAAGATCGGCGCGCGCCGGCAGATCGGCCATCATGGCCCGGGTCAGCCGTTCATAGTGCTGGATGAACCGCGCGACGGCCGGGGCGTCCATGACCTGGCCGGCCGACTCGCCGGTCTGCGCCAGACGGCGCCGGAGCTTGGCTTCCTGCTCTTCGCGCCAACTGAGCACGACCTCGAAACTCGGCGGGCGCAGATAGATCAGCCGGTCCAGCCGCCAAAAGAACCCCTGATAAGCGCCGGCCAACTGCCGGTTCACATAGTCGCGCCAGACGCCGTCGGGGTCCTCGTCAGCCTCAAGCCGGTTCACTGGAGGCAGCAGCGCCTCGGGCGACTGCGCCTGAGCGCCGACACACCAGCCTTCGAACAGCACGACATCAACCGGGCCCTGAACGGTGGGCCAGTCAGCGCGGGGGACGGGATCGTCCTGGGCCTTGGAGAAGCGGGGCAGGGGGACCGGTCCCGACTGCTGGAGCTGGTCGAAGACCGCATGCCCCAGGTCAAGATCATGCGTGCCCGGGGGACCGCGCGTGCGCAGCAGGGGATGGACGGCGGCCGCCAGCTCTGAGCGCGCAGACCTGGAGAGATAGAGATCGTCGAGGGAGAGGACAGCGACCGTCAGCCCCCGCTCGGTTAGCAGCCGGGCCAGGACGGCTGTCAGGGTGGATTTGCCGCTGGCCTGCGGCCCGCAGAGGCCCAACCGGAACGTGATGCCCGAGACGGCCTGGGACGCCGCCCACTCGGCCAAGGGGGCAGCGACATGCTCGATGACGGCCTCATAGGCGGGGGGCAGGCGCTCGGCGGCCAGGAAACCCGCCACCCAGGCCCGGGCGGGGCTCACGGCTCAGAGCGCCTTGCGCCAGGCGTCGAACCCGCGGTCCAGATCGGCCAGGAGGTCGGCCGGGTCCTCCAGGCCCACATGCAGGCGAATCAGCGGCCCGCCATAGTCCGCCTGAGTCTCCCGGCTGCGCAGTTGCGGCCCGCAATGGATGGCCAGGCTTTCGAACCCGCCCCAGGAAAAGCCCAGTCCGAACAGCTCCAGGGCGTCGAGGAAAGCCTCCACCGCGCGATCCGGCGAGGGCCGAAGCGAGAAGGCGAAGAGGCCGCAGGCGCCTGAATAGTCCCGCGCCCAGATGCCATGGCCCCGAGCGCCGGGAAGGGCGGGGTGAAAGACCTCCACCACCTCGGCCCGCTCGCTCAGCTTCGCCGCCACCTCAAGGCCAGAGGCGCCATGCCGGGCCATGCGGGCGGGCAGGGTGCGCAGGCCGCGCAGCATCTGGTAGGCGTCATCGGGCGAAACCGCCCAGCCCAGGTGCAGGACCCCGTCCTCCAGGGCCCGCGCCACCTGGATGTCGTTGGCCGCCGCCGAGCCCATGAAGACGTCGGAGTGGCCGCCCACATACTTGGTCAGGGCCTGGACGCTGATGTCGACCCCGTGATCCAGGGGTTTGAACAGCAGGCCCGCCCCCCAGGTGTTGTCGATCAGGGTCAGGATGCGCCGCGCTCGCGCCGCCTTTGCGATAGCGGGCACGTCCTGCATCTCGAAACTGAGGGAGCCCGGCGATTCCATGACGATCAGCCGGGTCTGCGGCGAGGCCAGGGCCATCAGCCCCGCCGCGTCCATCTCGGCCGGATAGTACCGCACGCCCACCCCGTAGCGCGCCAGCACGGCGTCGCAGAACCGGCGGGTGGGCTTATAGATGGTGTCCACCACCAGCACATCGTCGCCGGCCTTCAGCACCGCCAGCATGGCGCCGGTCAGCGCCGCCAGGCCTGAGGGATAGAGGGTGGCGGTCCGCGCGCTCTCCAGAGCGCACAGCGCGCTGATCAGGCCGTCCTGGGCCGCAAGGCCCTGCCGGCCGTAGGTCAGGTGATGGGCGTCGTCATAGAGCGCCGCGGCGTTCGGCAGCAGTACTGTGGAGCCGCGCTGAATAGGCGGGCCGACCGTGCGGACGAGAGGCGATTGGACCCGACCGGCATGGATCAGGCGTGTTTCTTCGTTCATGCGGGTTGACGGCCATGAAGCATCAGGGGCGAAACTCTCTGCTACTACACCTTCCCCGTCCTGTCCGATCAAGGAGCGCCCCATGATCCGACGCCTCGCGGCGTCCGCCCTCCTGTCGCTTGTTCTCGCCGCCTGCGGCCGCGACTCTGGCGAAGCGCCTGAGCCTGAACCCGTGGCCGAAACGCCGCGGCCTGCGGCCTCACGCGACTTCGCCGCCACGCCGAGCCCCACCCTGCAGAGCGTCCGCCGACGGGGCTATGTGACCTGCGGGGTGCACAACGGGCTTTCGGGCTTCGCCGTGAGGGACGTGCGCGGCGCCTGGCGCGGATTCGACGTGGACATCTGCCGGGCGGTGGCCGCCGCGGTGCTGGGCGACGCCCAGGCGGTGCGCTTCCGCCCCGTTTCGGCCCAGGACCGGTTCGCCGAACTGCAGGACGGCCGCATCGACATCCTGTCGCGCAACACCTCCTGGACGCTGTCGCGGGATGCGGGCCTGGGCGTCGATTTCGCGGCGGTGACCTATTATGACGGCCAGGGCTTCCTGGCCCGAAGGGCGCTCAATCTCACCAGCGCCGATGAGTTGAACGGCGCCCGCATCTGCGTCCAGGCCGGGACGGTGACCGAGGGCAATCTGGCGGACTACTTCCGCGCGCGCGCCCTGTCCTACACGCCTGTGGTGGTGGATACCGAGGAGGCCGCGCGCACCGCCTATGAGGCCGAAAGCTGCGACGTCTTCTCCGCCGATGTCTCGGCCCTGGCTTCGGCCCGATCGATCCTCAACAACCCCAACGCCCATGTGATCCTGCCCACGGTGATCTCCAAGGAGCCGCTGGGACCCGTGGTGCGACAGGATGACCCCGCCTGGACCGATATCGTCAGATGGACCGTCAATGCTCTGATTTTGGCCGAGGAACTGGGGATCAATTCAACCACGGTGGAAGCTTCACGCGAGACGGCGTCCGACCCCGCCACGCGGCGTCTGCTGGGGGTGGACGGCGACCTGGGCGAGTTGCTGGGCCTGAAGACGGACTGGGCCTTTCAGGCGATCCGTCAGGTCGGCGCCTATAACGAAATCTTCCGGCGCAATATCGGGGCTGATTCAGGCCTGAAGCTGGAGCGCGGTCTCAACGCCCTCTGGAGCGCCCCCGATCCTGGCCTGCTCTACGCGCCACCGGCGCTTTAGAACGCCACGACCATGGCGCAGCGGCGGCCGGGCTCCAGGCCCCGCTCGGCCTCCCGCGCCAAAAACGCGGCCAAGGCGCCGCTGGGCGCATCGACGATCCGGAAACCCAAGCTCTCATAAAAGGGGGCGTTCCACGCCACGTCGCGGAAGGTGGTGAGGCTGGCGCCCCTCAGCCCCATGGCGCGCGCTTCGGCCAGGGCCGTCGCCATCAGTCGTCGCCCCAAGCCTTGCCTCTGGGCGTCGCGATGGACGTCAAGCTCCAGGATGTGCAGGCGCTGTTCGATGGGCTCGGCGGCCAGAAAGGCGGCCACGGCGCCCGCCTGGTCCTCGGTGACCCAGATCCATCCCCGCTCCAGGAGGTCGCGCCAGGCCTCGACGGGCGTGAAGTCCGCAGGCTGATCGGATGGATCGCCGGGGAATATCTGCATCCCCGATTCGGCGAAGAGTCCCGCGGCCGAAACTTCGATGGCCGGGAGCAGCGAAAGCTCGGCGGCCTGCGCCAGGCGGACCCCTGTCACGGGCCGGTGGCCACAGGGGCGTCGTCCCGGCCGCCCCATTCGCTCCAGGAGCCGTCATAGACCGCGGCCTCCCGCCCGAGCCGCGCCAGGGCCAGAGCCAGCACGCAGGCGGTGACGCCGGAACCGCAGGTGGTGATGACCGGCCGCTCCACATCGATCCCCGCCGCGGCGAAGGCCGCCTGCAACGCCACCGGCGGGCGAAGAAAGCCGTCCGGCGTGGTCACATAGGTCCAGGGCAGGCTGCGGGCGCCGGGCATGTGGCCGCGGCGCAGGCCAGGCCGCGGCTCCGGCGCCTCGCCGCGAAAGCGGGCGGCGGGACGGGCGTCGGCCAGCTGGGCGGCGCCCGAGGCGAGGACCGCGCGCACCTCGTCGAAGGTGCGCACCAGATCCGCCCTAAGGATCGCCCGGGTGGCTGCGGGAGGGGACGCGACCTCGCCCGCCTCCACCGCGCCGCCCGCAGCCCGCCAAGCGCCCAGACCGCCGTCGAGCACGGCGACCTGTGTGAACCCCATGGCCCGAAGGGTCCACCAGGCCCGCGGGGCGGTCATCAGCCCCGCCTGATCGTAAACGACCACCTTGTCCTGAAGGGAGAGGCCCAGCGCGCCCGCCGCCTCAGCGAAGGCATGGGGCGAAGGCAGCATATGGGGCAGGGGAGAGGCGCCGTCCGACAGGGCGTCGATGTCGAAGAAGACCGCGCCGGGAATGTGGGCCGCCCGGTGTTCAGCGCGGGGATCGCGGGGATCGCCCGGCATCCGCCAGGTGGCGTCCAGCACCCGCACGCCGCCCGCGGTCATGAGGGCCTGAAGTTCGCCCGGCGTGATGAGCGGCCCGAACCCCGCCATCAGAGCCAGGCCGGGGCGGGCAGCCCCTTCTCCCGCAGGAAGGCGGGGTTGAAGATCTTGCTCTGGTAGCGCGCGCCCTGGTCGCACAGGATGGTCACGATGGTGTGGCCAGGACCCAGGTCCCGGGCCAGCCGCATGGCCCCGGCGACATTGACGCCGGTGGAGCCGCCCATCACCAGACCCTCGTGCTCGACCATGTCGAAGATCACCTGCAGCATCTCCTCGTCCGGGATGCGGTAGGCGCGATCGACCTTCAGGCCTTCCAGATTGGCGGTGATCCGGCCCTGGCCGATGCCCTCGCTGATCGAGCCGCCCTCGGCCTTCAGTTCGCCCTCGGTGTAATAGCTGAACAGGGAGGCGCCATAGGGGTCGGCCAGACCGATGGCGATGTCAGGCTTCTCCTGGCGCAGGGCCGCAGCCACGCCGGCCAGGGTCCCGCCGGAGCCCACGGCGCAGATGAAGCCGTCGATCCTGCCCCCGGTCTGGCGCCAGATCTCGGGGCCGGTGGTCTCCAGATGGGCCTGGCGGTTGGCCACATTGTCGAACTGGTTGGCCCAGATGGCGCCGTTGGGTTCGCTCTTCGCCAGTTCCTCAGCCAGACGGCCGGAATAGCGGACATAGTTGTCAGGGTTGGCGTAGGGGACGGCGTCCACCTCCACCAGTTCGGCGCCATAGAGACGGATGGCGTCCTTCTTCTCCTGGCTCTGGGTGCGGGGGATGACGATGGTGGAGCGATAGCCGAGCGCCTTGCCCACCATGGCCAGGCCGATGCCCGTATTGCCGGCCGTCCCCTCCACGATGCGGCCGCCAGGGCGCAGCAGGCCCTTGGCTTCGGCGTCGCGGACAATATAGAGCGCGGCGCGATCCTTGACCGACTGGCCGGGGTTCGTGAACTCGGCCTTGCCCAGGATTTCGCAACCCGTGAGGGCGCTGGCGCGGTTGAGGCGGATGAGCGGCGTATTGCCGATGGCGTCCAGGACGCTGCGTGCGATCGTCATGGACACCTACTTAAGACGCGCGCCGAACCTCGAACAGAGGCCCGGCGCCCGCCTGATCAGCTTTTCGACAGGCCAAGCTGAATGACGCTGGTGCGCTCGGTGCGGAACCCGGCCTCGCAATAGCCCAGATAGAACCGCCACAGCCGCCGGAAACGCTCGTCGAAGCCCAGCGGCTCGATCTCGTCCCAGGCCGCCTCGAACCGCTGCGACCAGATGGCCAGGGTGTCGGCATAGTGCCGGCCGAAGCGGGTGACGCCGGTCCAGTCGAGCCCGGCCTGATCAGTTTCGCGCATCAGGCGCTCTTCGCTGATCAGCATCCCGCCAGGGAAGACATAGCGCTGGATGAAGTCGGCCCGCTTTCGATAGTCGTCAAAATACTCGTCCCGGATGGTGATGATCTGCAGGGCCGCTCGACCGCCGTCCTTCATCACCCCGTGGACCTTGCCGAAATAGGCCGGCCAGTACTTTTCGCCCACCGCCTCGAACATCTCGATGGAGGCCACCCGGTCGTAGGGACCGGAAACGTCACGATAGTCGCACAGGCGCACCTCGGCGCGCTCGGCCAGGCCCTGCTCGAACAGACGGCGCCTCGCGAAGTCATGCTGCTCGGCGGAGATGGTGATGGCGGTGACGCGCGCGCCCACCTCGCGGGCGGCGAACTCGGCGAAGCCGCCCCAGCCGCACCCGATCTCCAGCACATGGTGCTCGGGGCGCAGATCCATCTGTTCGGCCAGGCGGCGGTATTTGTTGGTCTGGGCGTCCTGCAGGATCTGGCCCTCGGCTTCGAACAGGGCCGAGGAATAGGTCATGCTGGGATCGAGCCAGGCGCCATAGAAGGCGTTGCCGAGATCATAGTGGGCGTGGATATTTTTCCGCGCGCCCGCCCGGCTGTTGTCATGGAACAGGTGATAGAGCCGGTTGATCACCCACATCACCGGAGCGCCCAGGGCCAGCCGGCCGATCTTGTCGAAGTTCTGGCTGAACGCGCCCAGCAGGGCGGCCATGTCGGGCGTGTCCCACTGGCCGTCCATATAGGCCTCGGCGAAGCCGATGTCGCCGGCGGCCAAAACCCGGTTCATGAAGCGGGGATCGCGCACCAACAGGCGTGCGCTGGGGCCGGGGGCCTCGCCCTGAAACCGCACTTCGCGTCCCGAAGGCATGACGAAGGTCAGATCGCCCGCGCTCCAGTTGCGGGCCAGGATCGACAGGGCGGTGCGAAAGGCGGCGGGGGCGCGATGGAGTTCCGGCTCCCGGCGCACGGCGCCCGGAGACATCAGCAATTCCTGCCGGCGGGACGAGTCATGGGCGATCGTCATGGTCGCTTAGCCCTCGTTATCAACACAACTGAACATAACACGATACCTGGCCTCGGCGAAAACTGCCGGCGTCAGGGTTACGAGGCCTGGGCGGGGACGGACGCACCCAGCGTGGCCGGAGGCGCGGGATTTGCGCTTGTGAAGCGCAGAACCCGGCGCCACTTAGGCCCGGGTCCGCCCATCAACCGGAGCAAGCCATGGCCGTCCTCGCGCTGAAAGACCGCAACATTTCCATCGGGACGAGCCAGCCCCTGGTGGTGATCGCCGGGCTCAATGTGCTCGAGGACCTGGAACTGGCCCGCGATGCGGCGCGCCACCTTAAGGCGGTCTGCGCCGACCTTGAGCTGCCCTATGTGTTCAAGGCCAGCTTCGACAAGGCCAACCGCTCGTCAATCCGGAGCTATCGTGGCCCGGGAATGGCCGCCGGCCTGGAGATCCTCGCCCGGGTGAAGGACGAGTTCGACGTCCCTGTGTGCACCGACCTGCACGAGGTGGATCAGGCCGAGCCCGTGGCCGCGGTCGCCGACCTGGTGCAGATCCCCGCCTTCCTGTGCCGCCAGACCGACCTGGTGATCGCCACAGCCGAGGCCACCAAGGCGCGCGGCGGTCTGCTGCACGTCAAGAAGGGCCAGTTCCTGGCCCCCTGGGACAGCCGCAACATCCTCGACAAGATCAAGGAGGCCGTCGGCGTGGACATGACCATCATGTGCGAGCGGGGAGTGTCCTTTGGATACAACAACCTGGTGGTGGACATGCTGGGCATCGCCGAGATGCAGGCCCTGGGCGCGCCGGTGACCATCGACGCCACCCACGCCGTGCAACTGCCCGGCGCCAATCCGGCCTCCAACGGCGCATCGACCGGCGGGCGGCGGGCCGGAGTGCCGATCATCGCCAAGGCCGCCGTCGCCGCGGGCGCCGATGGGGTGTTCCTGGAGTTCCACCACGACCCGGACCGGGCGCTCTGCGACGGGCCCAGCTGCCTGCCCCTGCGCGAGGCCGAACCCCTGCTGCGGACGCTGAAGGCCGTTCGCGACGCGGTCAGCCCCCAGGCCTGACGCCATGGATCTGGGCTCTCTGCAAATCCTTCTTTCGTCCGTCGCCGGCGTGCGCGTCGCCTGCGTGGGCGACCTCATGGTCGACCGCTTCGTTTACGGGTCAGTGACCCGGGTGTCCCCCGAGGCGCCGATCCCCGTCATGGCGCGGGAGCGCGAGCTGGTCATGCTGGGCGCGGCGGGCAATGTGGCGCGCAACGTCGCCGCGCTGGGCGGCCATGTGTGCCTGGTGGGGCTGATCGGCTCCGACGCCGAGGGGCATGAGGCCCTGCGGCTGATCTCGGCCGAAGGCGGGGTCGAGGGGTTCGTGGTCAGCGACCCTTCGCGGCCCACCACGCTCAAGACCCGCTTCGTGTCCGGCGGGCAGCAGCTGCTGCGGGTGGACGGCGAGGTGAGCGCCCCGGCCGCCGGCGAGGTGGAGGAGCGGCTGGTCCGCACGATCCGCGACGTGGCCTCCGATGTGGGGCTGATCCTTCTGTCGGACTATGGCAAGGGGGTGGTGACTGACGCCGTGATCGCCGCCTGCCGTGCGGCCGGCGCCCGGGTGATCGTGGATTCCAAGGCCCGCAGCTTCGCCCGCTACGGCGCGGTGGACATCATCAAGCCCAACGCCGCCGAACTGGCCTACGCCACGGACATGCCCACCTCCACCGACGAAGAGGTGGCCCTGGCCCTGGCCCGCGCCCTGGAGCTTTGCGAGGCCCAGGCCATTCTGGTGACCCGTTCGGCCAAGGGCATCTCCCTGGCGGTTCGCGGGGAGGCGGTGCGCCACTTCCCCGGCGTGCCCAAGGAGGTGTTCGACGCCTCGGGCGCCGGGGATACGACGCTTGCGGCCCTCGGCCTCGCCCTGGCCGCCGACGCGCCCATCGAAGCGGCGGTTTCCCTGGCCATGCTCGCCTCCGGCGTGGCGGTGGGCAAGGCCGGCACCGCCGTGGTCACTCCTGGAGAGCTGATCGAGGCCGCCCTGGCGGCGCACATGGCGCCCGCCGAGGCCAAGATCGCCACGCCGCAACGGATGGCCGACGAAGTGGCTCGCTGGAAGGCGCAGGGCCTGCGGGTGGGCTTCACCAACGGGTGCTTCGACATCCTGCACAAGGGGCATGTGGCCTATCTGGATCAGGCGCGCGGCTGGTGCGACCGGCTGATCGTGGGGGTCAATGACGACGCCTCGGTGCGACGCCTGAAGGGGAACGGCCGCCCCGTGAACGACCTGGAGAGCCGGGCCATCGTCCTGGCGGGTCTGGGGGCGGTGGATCTGGTGGTCCCCTTCGAGGATGATACGCCGCTGGCCCTGATCGAGACGGCGCGCCCGAACGTTCTCATCAAGGGCGCCGACTATTCCGAGGATCAGGTGGTGGGCGCCGCCCAGGTCCGCGCCTGGGGCGGGGAGGTCAAGCTGGCCCAGATCGTCCAGGGCTTCTCCACCACCGCCGCCATCTCCCGCATGCAGGACAAGCCATGAGCCGCCGCATCGTATTCGTCACCGGGGGCGCCGGCTTCATCGGCTCCAACATCGTCGCCCGTCTGGCGCAGGACCGCAGCCTCGATGTGGTGGTCTGCGACCGCCTGCGGGAGGCCGAACTCGGCAAGTGGCGCAACATCGCCAAGCATCCCATCGGGGACTTCGTGGCGCCGGAGGCCATGTTCGACTGGCTGGACAAGCGCTGGCGCGACATTGAGGCCGTCGTCCACATGGGCGCGGTCTCCTCCACCACCGAGCCTGACGCCGACAAGATCGTCCACGCCAATTTCAGCCTGTCGCGGGATCTCTTCCGCTGGTGCGCCGATCACCAGCGGCGGCTGATCTACGCCTCGTCGGCGGCCACCTATGGGGACGGACATCTGGGCTTCGGCGACGACAACAGTTTCGAAGCCCTGGCGGCCCTGCGTCCCCTGAACACCTATGGCTGGTCCAAGGCGATCTTCGACATCTTCGCCGTGCGCCAGGCCGCGCGGGACTATGCGCCCCCGCAGTGGGCGGGGCTGAAGTTCTTCAACGTCTACGGCCCCAATGAAGGCCACAAGCACGCCATGAAGTCGGTGGCGGCCCAGATCTGGCCCAAGGTCCGCGACGGCCAGGGGGTTCAGCTGTTCAAGTCCCACCGGGACGGCATCGCCGACGGCGGCCAGTTGCGGGACTTCGTCTATGTCCGTGACGTGGCCGAGGTTGTGGCCTGGCTTCTGGACAATCCCTCGGTGAACGGCGTCTACAATCTCGGTTCGGGGGAAGCGCGCAGCTTCGAGGACATGGCCAAGGCCGTGTTCGCTGCGGCGGGCCGCGCCCCCCAGATCGACTACATCCCCATGCCGCCGCAGATCCGCGACCGCTATCAGTACTTCACCCAGGCCGACATGCGGCGCCTGCGTCAGGCCGGTTATGAGGCGCCCTTCACCTCGCTTGAGGACGGGATCGCCGACTATGTGAGCCGCTATCTCGCCACGGATGACCCGTATCGGTGACGGCTCCCCAGGCCCCGACGGCTGTGGAATAGTTGAGACATGGCCGATCCCCCCCGCATGACCCGTCGCTGGCTGGCTGCGCTGACGGCCCTGGCGGTGGCGTTGCTGGCCCTGGGCGGGCTGGTCTGGCGCGACGACATCCTGCGCACTGGCCTTGATCCCAAGGAGCCGTTCCAGACCTACGATCCGCCCCCGGCGCCGGACTATACAGAGGCGGCGGCCTGGTTGCGTCGCCCCGTCGAACCGGCCCGCTGGACCGAGGAGGACCTCCCGGCCGACGTCTTTTTCATCGGTCCGACGGCCTATGACGGAGGCCGCCACTGGAATGCGCCCCTGGACGAAGCCCAGGCCGAGCGGTTCTTCCGGCGGACCGCCGAGCCCAACTATGCGGGGGCCTTCGCCTCGGTGGGGCGCCTCTACGCCCCGCGATATCGCCAGGCCAGCCTCTACAGCCTCCTGACTCTACGCGATGACGCGCGGGAGGCCCGGCGTTTCGCCTATGGCGACGTTCGCGCGGCATTTGAGCTCTTCCTTCGCGACTACAACCAGGGCCGGCCCTTTTTCCTGGTGGGCGTGGAGCAGGGGGGAACCCTGGCCTCGCGCCTGTTGACCGATGTGGTGGCCCCGGACCCTGACCTGCGGCGCCGTCTGGCGGCGGCCTATCTGATCGAGACGGCGGTTCCGGCCGAGGCTCCGCCCATCCCCGCCTGCGACGCCTCCACCGAACCGGGGTGCCTCGCCGCCTGGCTGTCGGTCTATGAGATCGAGCGCGACCAGGCCCAGATGCTGCGCGACCGCTCGCTCGTCTGGAACAGCCGCGGCGAGTTGGTGAACCTGTCGGGTCCGCCCCTCTGCTTCAACCCGATCCTGGGACGCGTCACCGACGAAGAGGCCCCGGCGCGTCTGGCCAAGGGGGCCACCAACGCCACCGGACTGGAATGGGGCGCCCGTCCGCCCCTGCAGACCCGCCAGGTCTCCGCCCAGTGCCAGGCCGGCATATTGCGCGTCAGCCGCCCCCGGTCCGGCGCCTTTCACCGCAGCGGCGGCTGGGCCGAGCGCCGCAAGGTCGCCAGCTACAATTTGTTCTACGGCGACATCGAGGCCAACGCCGATGCGCGCCTGCGCACCCTGCTGGCCGACCCGAACTTCCCCAGGGCCGCCCAGCCGATCTTAAGGCGCGAGACCGTGGACGACTCCCCCGTGCACCGGATCGACTGAGCGCCGCCCTGTGGCGTGCCCGTCAGGCTCAGCCGGCGCTCTCGATCGACAGTCGCCCCTGCCAGTCGAAGAGCGCCTGCAGCACCTTCAGGCTGGCCCCTCGGGGCGAGGACAGGGTTGGGTCGCGCGCCAGGATCAGCCGCGCGTCGTCGCCGGCCACGGCCAGCAGGTCGCGGTGCGCCACGGGATCGGCGAAGACATAGGCGGGAAATCCGCTTTGCTTCAGGCCCAGGGGATCGCCCCCTCCGCGCAGCTCCAGATCCCGCTCGGCGATGAGAAACCCGTCATCGGTGCGCCGCAGGATATCCAGGCGTTTCTGGCCGGTCTCCGAGAGGGGCGGGTCATAGAGCAGCACGCAGGCGCTTTCGCCCCCGCCACGCCCCACCCGGCCGCGTAGCTGGTGCAGCTGGGCCAGGCCGAAGCGCTCGGCCTGCTCGATGACCATGATCGTGGCCTTGGGCACATTGACGCCCACCTCGACCACTGTGGTGGCCACCAGCACCGAAAGTTCCCCGTCGGCGAAGCGGGCCATGACCAGGTCCTTCTCCGCCGCCGGCATCTGGCCGTGAACCAGACCGACCGTCGGGCCCAGGCGGGATCTCAGCTCCGCGGCCCGCCGTTCGGCCGCCGCCAGGTCCGAGGTTTCAGACTCGGCCACCAGCGGACAGATCCAGAAGGCCTGGGCGCCGGCGGCCACCGCCTGGCGCAACCTCGCCTCCACCTCGCCCAGCCGTGACAGGGGGACCGCGCGAGTGGCCACCGGCGTGCGACCGGGCGGCTTCTCGTCGATCCGCGATACGTCGAGGTCGCCATAGAGGGTCAGTTCCAGGGTGCGCGGGATCGGTGTGGCCGACATGGCCAGCAGATGTGTGGCCGCGCCCTTGGCCTGCAGCCGCTGGCGCTCAGCCACGCCGAAGCGATGCTGCTCGTCGATGACGGTCAGGCGCAGATCGCGGAAAACCACATCGTTCTGGAACAGGGCGTGGGTCCCCACCGCCACCTGGACAGCGCCGGAGGCGAGCGCCCGGAGTTTCTCAGCCCGCCCGGCGCCCTTGTCGCGGCCCGTGAGCAGGACGGCCGCCACCCCTTGCGCCTCCAGGGGGCCGGCCAGGGTCTCGAAATGCTGGCGGGCGAGGATTTCCGTGGGCGCCATGAGCGCGCTCTGGCCGCCGGCGTCGGCCACATCCGCCATGGCCAGCATGGCCACCACGGTCTTGCCTGACCCCACATCGCCCTGAAGCAGGCGCGACATGCGCTCCCCGTGGGCGAGGTCGCCCCGGATCTCCGCCAGCGATCGCCTCTGGGCCCCTGTGAGGCGAAAGGGCAGGGCGGCTTCCAGCGCCGCGGCCCGGGGCCCGGCGGCGATGGAGGGCGCAGGCTCGGCCCGGCGTTCGGCCTTTCTCTGGGCCATGGCCAGTTGGTGGGCCAGCAGTTCGTCATAGGCCAGCCGACGACGATGGGGCGCGCCCGGCGAGAGGTCGGCCTCGCTCCGGGGGGCGTGAAGGGCGCGAATGGCGGTGAGCCAGTCGGGCCAGCCCTGGCGCTCAATCCAGGCCGGGTCCTGCCACTCCGGCAGGGCGGCCGCCCGCTCAAGCGCCTCCAGCACGTATCGTCGCACCGACCGCGGTGGCAGGCCTGCCGTGGCCGGATAGACAGGCTCGTGCAGGGGTATCTGGTCGGCGCGCTCGACGGGGAGCAGATAGTCGGGATGGGCGATCTGGATCTCGGACCCGAACCGCTCCACCCGGCCGCTGACGCAGCGCCGCGCCCCCGGGGGGTGGGCCGCCTCCAGCCGGGCGCCGGCGCCGCCGAAATAGACCAGGGTGAGGAAGCCCGTGCCGTCGAAGGTGCGGACCCGCCAGGGCTGGGCGGGCGTCCGCGGACGTTGGTAGGCCTCGATCGTCACCTCGAAGGTGGCCACCGAGCCCTCCACCGCGGCGCTCACCTGAGACGGATGCCGGTGGATCAACCCGTGGGGCGCCAGGAACAGCACGTCGCGCACGATCGGCCCGGCCACCTTCTGCAACAGGGGCGCGACCTTGGGGCCGACGCCCTTGAGGGTGTCGGTGGGCGCAAAGAGCGGAAAGAGAATCTCGGGCCGCATGGCGTCGCACCTTAGCGCCTGCGACGCCGGCGCGCTTGGATCGCAGGCTTGGCCGTGCTCCATTGGCGCGGATTTCAGACCCCCCATTTTTTCGGAATTGTCCCGTGAAGTACTGGATCGCCGCTCCCGGTTTCGCCCTGGCCCTGGCCGCATGCGATGCAAGCCAGGCGCCGCCGACCGGCGAGGCTGCGCCGGCCGCGGCCCAGATCACGGGCTTCGGCCATGCCGGCGGCGAGGATCTCTTCGGCTACTACCTTCCGACCCAGCCCGTCCAAGTGGGAAACTACCGGCTCGACCACATCCATGTGGGCGACGGCCAGGCCTTCCTGGCCTGGGAGTCCGGCGACCGGATGGAGACCTATGGCCCGGTGATGCTGGAATTCTCCGACGTGACCAGCCCGCAGGCGTCCAACGAGCTAGGTCAGGAATTCCACACCCGCAGCATCCGCGTCCTGCCCCGCGCCTACCGCATAGGGGACGGCGACTTCCGGTTCGTCGGCGCTCATCCCGAGGTGGGCGAGGTGGTGATGGACGGCCAGCTCGATCTGGCCCAGCTGGAGGCCGAAAAGGCCACCAACGGACGGCCCCAGGACGAAGCGCACCCCGTTCTGCGGATGTCGGCCCAGATCGGCGCCCAGGCGTTTCGCAATCTCTCCTTCACCTGGTTTGGTGGCGATTGATCGGCCATGAGCGCTGGCGCCCCGGCGCGCGCGGCTCTATATCCGCGACCTCCCTAGAACCGCGGCCCAAATGACTGAAACTCGCGATATCCGACTGAAGCGCCTCAAATTCCGCGCCTGGCACAGGGGATTCGTGGAAGCGGATCTGATCCTGGGTTCGTTCGTTGACCGCCATGCCGCGGGCTTCAGCGACCAACAGCTGGACTCCCTGGAAGCCCTGTTGGAGCAAGCCGATCAGGATCTCTATGCCTGGATCCTGGATCGCGCTCCGACGCCTTCTGAGTTCGATGGCGAAATGATGCGTATGATCAAGACCTTCAAGGACGATACTTACAAGTCGGTTGGTCCGTCCCATGGGGGCTGACGGGACGGTTGAGGGGCTGAGCAGCCCCAGCGCGACCCAGCTCAAACGCATCAATTCCGACCCAGGCCACATGGACCTGGTGGGCGCCCCGGAGGGTTTTGACGCCCTGGCCCTGGCGGAAATCGTTCGCGGGCGGGGGGGCTTGAGCGTCTTCATCGCGCGCGACACCGCCCGGATGAGCGCGTTCGCCGACGCCTTCGCCTTCTTCGCGCCCGACGTGGAGGTGATGCGCCTGCCGTCGTGGGACTGCCTGCCCTACGACCGCATCGGACCTTCGCCCGCCGTGGCGGCCCAGCGGATGACTGCGCTCGCCCGCCTGGCCCAGGGGGATTTCGACGCCAAGCGTGGCGCCCTGCTCGTGGCCGCCGTGCCGGCCATGATCCAGAAGGTCCCCCCGCGGGAGGCGGTGGCCGCGGCCTCCTATGAGACGCGGGTCGGCCGCCCGGTGGCCATCGCCGATCTGGAGCGCTACTTCGCGGTGAACGGCTATCAGCGGGCCTCCACAGTCTCTGAAAAGGGCGAGTTCGCCATCCGGGGCGGGGTCATCGACGTCTTCCCGCCGTCGGGCGAGGAGCCGGTGCGCCTGGACCTGTTCGGCGATGTGCTGGAATCCATCCGCGCCTTTGATCCAGAGACCCAGCGCTCCACCCGCCAGCTCACCGAGGTGCGCCTGCTGGCGGTCAGCGAGGCCCTGGTGGACGCCGAGGCGGTGTCACGCTTTCGCAAAGGCTATGTGGAGCTGTTCGGCGCCCCGGGCGATGATCCGCTCTACGCCACCGTCAGCGAGGGCGGGCGCCGGGCCGGCATGGAGCACTGGCTGCCACTCTACTATCCGCGCTTGGCGACGGTGTTCGACTACCTGCCTGACGAGTCCCTGGTGGCCATCGACCATCTGGCGCTGGAGGCGCGCGACGAGCGGCTGGCCATGATCGCCGACGCCTATTCGGCCCGGGCCGAGGCTGAGCGAAAGGCCAACTATCGACCGCTGCCGCCGGAGTCCCTCTATCTCACCGCCGAGAGCTGGAAGGCGGCCCTCGCCGATCGCCCCGTGCGGCGCTTTTCCGCCTTCAATGCGGTGGAGGGCGAGCAGGCCATCGACATGGGCGCGCGCCAGGGGCGGAACTTCGCGCCGGAACGCCAGAAGGACAGCGCCAATCTGTTCGAGGCCGCCGTGGACCATGCCCGCCGCCTGAGCGGCGCCGGCAAGCGGGTGCTGTTCGCCTCCTGGTCGGAAGGCGCCTCTGAGCGCCTGGGGTCGATGCTGAAGGATCACGGCCTGCCCAAGCTGGCCCTGGCGCCCTACTGGCAGGCCGCCAAGGCGGCCGATCCCAAGACGCCGCAACGGGTGGTCCTGCCGCTGGAATCAGGCTTCGAGACCGACAAGCTGGCGGTCATTTCCGAGACCGATATCCTGGGCGACCGTCTCGCGCGGCCGCGCAAGCGTCGGCGGGCGGCCAACTTCCTGGCCGAGGCCTCGGCGCTGACGCCCGGCGACCTGGTGGTTCATATCGAGCACGGCATCGGGCGCTATGAGGGCCTGAAGACCCTGGAGGTCCAGGAGGCGCCCCACGACTGCCTGGAGCTGCAGTACGGCGGCGAGGCCAAGCTCTATCTTCCGGTGGAGAATATCGACCTTCTCACCCGCTACGGCGCGGAATCGGAAGGCGTGGTGCTGGACCGGCTGGGCGGCGCCGCCTGGCAGGCGCGCAAGGCCCGCGCCAAGGAGCGGCTGAGGGAGATGGCCGAGGGCCTGATCCGGATCGCCGCCGAACGGGCCACCAAGTCCACCGAAGAGATCGATCCGCCCCAGGGCGTGTTCGACGAGTTCTGCGCCCGCTTCCCCTATGAGGAGACCGAGGACCAGCTCAACGCCATCGGCGATGTCCTGACCGACCTGTCGTCGGGCAAGCCCATGGACCGGCTGATCTGCGGCGATGTGGGCTTCGGAAAGACCGAAGTGGCCCTGCGCGCCGCCTTCGTCACCGCCATGAGCGGCCAGCAGGTGGCCGTGGTCTGTCCGACCACCCTTCTGGCCCGCCAGCACTTCAAGACCTTCGAGGCCCGCTTCCAGGGCTGGCCGGTGAAGGTGCGCCGGCTCTCACGTCTGGTTCCAGCCAAGGAGGCGTCGGACACCCGTGACGGCCTGAAGAGCGGCGAGATCGAGATCGTGGTGGGCACCCATGCGGTGCTGTCCAAGCAGGTCGGGTTCAAGAACCTCGGCCTGGTCATCGTCGATGAGGAGCAGCACTTCGGGGTCAAGCACAAGGAGAAGCTCAAGGAGCTTCGCGCCGACGTGCACATGCTGACCCTGACGGCGACGCCGATCCCGCGGACGCTTCAGATGTCCCTGTCGGGGATTCGGGAGATGTCGATCATCGCCACCCCGCCCGTGGACCGACTGGCGGTGCGGACCTATGTCACGCCCTGGGATCCGGTGACGGTGCGCGAGGCCCTGCTGCGGGAGAAGTATCGCGGCGGTCAGGCCTATTTCGTGACCCCGCGGATCACCGACCTGCCCAGGCTCGAGCAGTTCCTGCGCGAGCAGGTCCCGGAGGTTCGCTATGTGGTCGGCCACGGCCAGATGGCGCCCACCCAGCTGGAAGAGGTGATGTCGGCCTTCTATGACGGCCAGTACGACGTGCTGCTGTCCACGACCATCGTGGAGTCCGGCCTTGATGTCCCCACCGCCAACACCATGATCATCCACCGGGCCGACATGTTCGGGCTGTCGCAGCTCTATCAGCTGCGCGGTCGGGTGGGTCGGGCCAAGGCGAGGGCCTACGCCTATCTGACGACCCCGGAGGAAAAGCCCATCACCCTGTCGGCCGAGAAGCGCCTGCGGGTGCTGCAATCCCTCGACAGCCTGGGCGCCGGCTTCCAACTGGCCAGTCACGACCTGGACATCCGGGGCGGCGGCAACCTGCTGGGCGAGGAGCAGTCCGGCCACATCCGCGAGATCGGGGTCGAGCTCTACCAGCAGATGCTGGAGGACGCGGTCAACGAGCTGAAATCCCTGGCCGGCGCCGAGGGCGTGGCCGACCGCGGCTGGTCTCCACAGATCAACACGGGCGCGGCGGTGCTCATCCCCGAGGCCTATGTCCCAGACCTCAATGTCCGCCTGTCGCTCTACCGCCGCCTGTCGGAAGCCGAACAGGCCCAGGACCGCGAGGCTCTCGCCGCCGAATTGATCGACCGGTTCGGCCCCCTGCCGCCGGAAACCGATCAGCTGCTCAAGGTGGTGGCGATCAAGGGCATGTGCCGCCAGGCCAATGTGGCCAAGATCGATGTGGGGCCCAAGGGCGCCGTGGTCACCTTCCGCAACGACGCCTTCCCCAATCCCGCCGGCCTGATCGGCTTCGTGCAGAAGAACGCCATGGGCTGGAAGCTGCGGCCGGACAACAAGGTCGTCGTCAAGGGCGAGTGGGAAAACGCCGAACAGCGACTCAACGCCGCCGAGCGGGTGATGACCGAACTCTCGCGCCTGGCCCTGGAGGTCGCCGGCTGAGGCCGGGCTTCAGGTCGCCAGGGCCTTTCGGGCGGCCTCTTCCAGGGCGCGGACGGCGCCCTCGGTGGGGCTGACCTCGGCCACGCCGATATCGAATTCCACCACGAAGGGCGGGCGGCCTTCGCCCGCCTCGAAGGCCGTGCAGCCGATCACCGCGGCGATCCGTTCACCGGCGGCCCGCGCGGCCGGCGCGGCCGTGGCCGGCAGGGCCAGGGCGAAGACCTCGTGGCTCAGGCGCGCGGCGGTGTCTTCCACCCGCACCAGACGCCCGATCATGGCGCCGATCTGGGGAATGGCCCGGTCGAGCCAGCCCTGGGCGCGAGCCTCGGCCACCTCGGCCCGGCCCGACACCTTGAGGACGCAGACCGACAAGGGCCGGTTGCGGATGCGCGCGGCCTGGGCCAGCCGGCCCAGGTGAACGGCGAACAGTTCGCGGGTGAAGAGGCCGGTGGCCGGGTCCATCAGGCCCGAGCTGCGGGCGCGCTCCAGGGCGTGGCGGATCGCCGTCTGGCGGCGGTGGCTGCGGGCCAGCTCGATGACCCGACCTGCGGTTTCGCTCTCCGCCGTGCCGGGGGAGGCCACGTCCGATATGCCGCGGTGATAGGCCTCCGACATGGTCAGGAACGAGTCCTCGCGCATGTAGAGCATGGCCGGTACGTGATAGAGGCGGGTGTTGCGGCGCATTCCCGCGGCGATGGACAGGGCCTCGTTAGGGTTGTCCCCGGCCCACAGCACGACGGCGTCGAAGGGCCGTTCGTGCAGATAGTCGAAGGCCGTATAGGCGGTGAAGGCGCCGACCACCTCGGCGCCCGCCTGCGTCAGGGCGTTGGACAGGGCCAGGAACTGCGGCGCAGGCTCGCCGATGGCCAGAACCCGGATCGGCAGGGCGTCTTCGTCCACCGGCTCCAGCAGGCGTCCGCGCTCGCCGAAGGTCTCGCGACGAAGCTCGAACTCTTCCTCCGCCACGGCCATCCGCACCAGGTTTTCCAACCGCAGCACGGCCTGGGCCGGGTGAAGGGGCGGGGCGAGGATAAGGTCGAAGTCCTGCACGTCGGCGTCCGGCTCGCCGATGGCCACCACCGGCAGCTTGCGCGGGGCGCAGGCCGCCTTGAGCCGCCGCGCCAGGGTGCGCGCCTCAGGCCCGCCGCTCGTCAGATCGACGATGGCCGCCTCGATCTGGAGATCGGCCAGGGCGGCGATGCCGGCATAGGGACCGCGGGCGGTGATGGTCCGCCATCCCAGACGGTCCAGCCCCTCGGCCAGAGGCCCCGCCAGGCTATCATCGCGCGCGACGATCAATACTCGCGCCTGGACGCCTGCGGCCATTCTCTGCAACCCTCGTCGGCAACTCACCAAGCCGTCTTTCCCGCGAGCCGCCCACTCGGGCGCCTTCGGGAATCGGCCGCCGTTAGGATATCCCGCCGCGGGCGCCCCGGCGAGGGATCAAGGTTTCGACGGCGCTGAACAGGAGAGGTCTATGGCTGACGAACGGCGCCTCGAGGGAAGGACCGCCCTGGTGACCGGCGCATCGGGCGGACTGGGCGCTCATTTCGCCGAGGTCCTGGCCCGGCAAGGCGCTCGCGTCGTGCTGACGGCCCGACGGCTGGACAAGGTGGAGGCCTATGCAGCGGCCATTGGCCGCACGGGGGCCGAGGCCCATGCCCGCGCCCTGGACGTGAGCGACCCAGCCTCCATCACCGCGGTCTTCGCCGAGGCGGCCGCCGCGATCGGCCCCGTCGACATCCTGGTGAACAACGCCGGGGTGAGCGGGGAGGGGCGGGCGATCGACCTGACGCCGGACGCCTGGGACCAGGCCTTCGACGTCAATGTGCGCGGGGTCTTCTTCTGCGCTCAGGCGGCCGCCCGCCAGATGATCGACAGCGACGCCGCCAGCCGCGGCGGCGGCCGGACCATCAATGTCGCCTCCATCGCCGCCCACACCGTGCTGCCGGGCCTGGTGGCCTACAACGCCTCCAAGGCCGCCGTAGGCATGATGACCCGGTCCCTGGCCCGGGAATGGGCGCGCCACCACATCGCGGTGAACGCCCTGTGCCCCGGCTATGTGGAGACCGATATCAACCGCGACTGGTTCGCCACCGAAGGCGGCCAGAAGCAGATCAAGACCTTTCCCCGCCGCCGGCTGATGGACGCCCAGGCCCTGGACGACGCCCTTCTGCTCCTGGCCGGCCCCGGCGCCGGGGCGCTGACCGGCAGCCTCATCACTGTCGATGACGGGCAATCCCTTGGCTGACGGGGCGTCAGGGCTCCTAGACCAGAGGGCGAAGACAAGAGCGCCCCGCTGAGCCTGGCGGGCGCGACACCAGGGAGAGATCAACATGGCCCAGGGACCGCTGAGCGGACTGAAGATCGTCGAATTCGCCGGGATCGGGCCGGGCCCCTTCTGCGGCATGCTGCTTTCGGACCTGGGCGCGGACGTGGTCCGCATCGACCGCAAGGGCAAGGGCCGCGCTTCGCCGGCTGACGTCACCGCCCGCGGCCGGCGCTCGGTGGGCATGGACCTGAAGTCGCCGGCGGCCATCGAGGCCTGCCTGACCCTGATGGAGCGCGCCGACGCGGTCTTCGAGGGCTTCCGTCCAGGGGTGATGGAACGCCTGGGCCTGGGGCCGGACGTGGCGCTGCAGCGCAACCCCGCCCTGGTCTATGGCCGCATGACCGGCTGGGGCCAGACCGGCCCCTATGCCCATGCCGCGGGCCACGACATGAACTACATCGCCATCACCGGGGCCCTGGAGGCCATCGGGACCCGCGACAAGCCTGTGCCGCCGCTCAATCTGGTGGGGGATTTCGGCGGCGGCGCGCTCTATCTGGCCTTTGGCCTGCTGGCCGGGGTGATCCATGCCCGGGCCACCGGCCAAGGTCAGGTGATCGACTGCGCGATGAGCGACGGGGCGGCTTCGCTCATGGCCATGTTCTACGGCTTCAAGGCCTCGGGCATGTGGTCGGGCGGACGTCGGGAGAACATGCTCGACGGCGGCGCCCACTTCTATGACACCTACCAGTGCAAGGACGGCCGCTGGGTGTCGATCGGGTCGATCGAGCCGCAGTTCTACGCCCTTTTGCTGGAGAAGACCGGCATCACAGACCCGGCCTTCCAGCAGCAGATGGACCGAGGGTCCTGGGAGGGTTTGCGCGCCAAGCTGGCCGAGGTGATCGCCACCAAGACACGGGACGAGTGGACCGAGATCATGGGGGGCACCGATGTGTGCTTCGCCCCAGTGCTGGACATGGACGAGGCGCCCCGCCATCCGCACAACGCCGCCCGCCAGACCTTCGTCGAGGTCTCCGGCGTCATGCAGCCGGCGCCGGCGCCCAGATTTTCCGCAACCCCTGGCGCCATCCAGGGGCCGCCTCCGGCCATCGGGGCCCATGACGAGGCGGCGCTGACCGACTGGGGGTTCTCGGCCTCGGACATCGAAGGCCTGCGGGGCGCCGGCGCCCTGTCGCAGGCCGTCTGAGCTTCACCATAAGAGTCTGAACGGGAAGGACAAACGCCGTTCAGCGGGGGTTCACGGAGCCCCCGCCATATTGACCCCAGGTTGGTCGTCGCGCTCTCCCGTCCCTCGAAGCGGCGCCGACCCGATGGCAGACACGCCCATCGACGGCGCGCCTCCGCAATTTCCGGAGGCGCGCCGTCAAGTCGTTCCAAAGCCTTGCTTTTCGGCGATTTCCTTGGTCAACCTCCCGCATGTCGATCCACCAGGAGCTCGACCGCGTGGACTTGCGCAATTGGGACCCGGTGCGAGCGGGGCGTCTGGCCTTCGCGACTCTGGGTCGGGCGCTGGCGCGGCTGTGGGGCCGGGACGTGATGCTCTATGTGGGCGGCGCGTCCTTCTTCATCATGCTGGCCATCTTCCCGGGGCTTGCGCTGCTGATCGGCGCCTACAGCCTGTTGTCCGACCCCGGCCAGGCGGAGTTCCAGGCCGAAGCCCTGGCCCGCCTTATGCCCAACGGGGCGAGGGGGCTTTTTCAGGGCGAGCTTGAACGTCTGGCCCGCGCGCCTCGGGACGCCATCTCCGCCCAGAGCGGCGTGGCCCTGGTCATCGGCGCCTATGCCGCCCACAGGGGATTCAAGGCGCTCCTGGCCGGCCTTTCCTTCATTCACGACGAACCCGACCCCCGGGGGTTTGTGGGGTTCAACCTGCTGGCGCTGGTGGTGCTGCTGGCTTCGGCCGTGATGATGGGTCTGGTCTCGTCCCTGTTCCTGGGTCTGCGCCTGCTGTCAGCCACCCTCGACCTCAAGCCCCTGGCCGGCGTGTCGTGGCTCTATAGCGAGTGGACCTGGGCCAGTGTGGGTCTGACCCTGGGCATGAGCCTGGTCTACCGCTTCGCCATGTGCCGGCGGCAGGTGGCCTGGCCCGCGGCGCTGGTGGGGGGCTTTTTCGCGGCCCTGCTGTGCCTCTTCGCCTCCTGGGCCAGCGCCTTCTATGTGGAGCAGATCGCCCACCTCGGCGCCACCTATGGCTCGGTCACCGCCGTGGTGGTCTTCCTGATCTGGCTGTCCTGGAGCGTCAACGCCGTCTTCTTCGGCGGCGCCCTGGCCACCGAGATCGAGATTCGCATCGATGAGAGCCGACGCATCGCCCTGCTGCGGGACCTGCGTCCGCAGAATCCTAGGCTGACTTCTCGACCAGGAAGCTGAGGACGCCTCCGTCCTCCTCCACCGCCAGCACCGCGCAGCCTTGCCCCGCGGCGAAGTGGGGCACGTCGATCCGGGCCAGCGGATCATCCGCCAACAGGCGCAGGCGGGCGCCGGGCGCCGCCGCTTCCACGGCGCGACGCAGGCGCAAGGTGGGCACCGGGCAACGATGCCCGCGGGCGTCGATCAGAAGCACGTCAGAGGCCATTCCTCCCCATACGCCGACCGCCCGCGTCGCGGAAGCGGCGCCAATCCCGTCTTCGTGCGTTAGGGGCAAGCCGCGCCAGTGGAGGGGAGACCATGGCCAGTCCCGACGTGTTCGCCACCAATGTTCCAGCCCGGCTGGACCGGTTGCCCTGGAGCCGGTTCCATTGGCTGGTGGTCATAGCGCTTGGGGTGACCTGGATCCTGGATGGACTGGAAGTCACCCTGGTCGGCTCGCTGGCGCCGGCCATCTCCGGCTCAGACGGCCTGAACCTCACCGCCACCCAGATGGGGCTGACCGGCAGCGCCTATATTCTGGGCGCGGTGCTGGGGGCGCTTTTCTTCGGCCGGCTGACGGACCGGTTCGGGCGCAAGAAGCTCTTCACCGCCACCGTCTTCGTCTACATGTGCGCCACCATAGCCACCGGATTCTCGTGGGATTTCTGGTCCTTCATGGTCTTCCGGTTCATCACCGGAGCCGGCATCGGCGGCGAATATGGCGCGGTGAACTCCGCCATCCAGGAACTGATCCCCGCCCGCCGGCGCGGCTTCACCGACCTGGTGATCAATGGCAGCTTCTGGCTGGGCGCGGCGCTCGGGGCCACGGGCTCCATCATCCTGCTCAACGCCACCTTCATCGATCCGGAATGGGCCTGGCGGCTGGCCTTCATCATCGGGGGCGCCCTGGCCCTGATCATCATCTATATCCGCCGGTTCATGCCCGAGAGCCCGCGCTGGCTGATGACCCACGGGCGCGAGGCCGAGGCCGAAGCCATCATCTCGGCCATCGAGGCGCGCATTGAGCGCGACACCGGTCGCCCCCTGGTTCCTGCCGTGGAGCTGCCAAGCCTGCGCCTGGTGCGCCGCGCCACCACCAGCTGGTGGGAGATCCTGACCACCCTGGTGCGTCGCCATCCGCGGCGGACGGTGCTGGGGGTCACGCTGATGGCCACCCAGGCCTTCTGCTACAATGCGATCTTCTTCACCTACGCCATGATCCTCACCCGTTTCTACGGGATCGCTCCGGCCAGTATCGGGTGGTTCATGCTGCCCTTCGCCCTGGGCAACTTCATGGGTCCGCTTCTGCTCGGTCACCTGTTCGACAGCTGGGGTCGCAAGCCCATGATCAGCCTCACCTACGGCATGGCCGGCGCGCTCATGTGCGTCACCGGCTGGCTGTTCAGCATCGGCGTCCTGTCGGCGGAGGCCCAGACCGCGGCCTGGACGGTGATCTTCTTCTTCGCCTCGGCCGGCGCGAGCGCCGCCTATCTCACGATCGGCGAGAGCTTTCCCCTGGAAATCCGCGCGGTCACCATCTCCATGTTCTACGCCTTCGGGACTCTGATCGGCGGGGTGGGCGGGCCGGCCCTCTTCGGAGCCCTCATCGACACCGGCGAACGCAGCCAGATCCTGTGGGGCTACCTGCTGGGCGGCGGTCTGATGATGCTGGCGGCGGCGGTCGAACTGAAGCTGGGCATCGCCGCCGAACGCCGCCCCCTGGAGGAGGTGGCGCCGCCCCTGTCCCTGGCGCCGGACGACGTGCCTTGAGGTGAGAGGCTCCTCCACCGCGGAAAATCTCGCAGCGGCGTGGGCCTGGCGACGGGCGAGACGACCCTGCCGTTTTGATCCTATAAGCTTGCCCTGATCGTGACCTCCCCATCGTCCTCATCGCCTGAGACCGCCCCCCCCACAGGCGCCGCTGCGCGCATCGCCCGGCGGGGTTGGATCGTGCTGATTCTGGTCAGTGTGATCATCCTGGCCCTGGCCACGGCCTATCTGGCCCGGCGCGCCCTGGCGCGGGAGGCCCTGGTGGGCTGGCTGCAGAGCCGGGGCGTGGAGGCCGAAGCGCGGTTTGAGACCCTGGGCCTGCAAGGCTTGGTGGGCGACCTGCGGATCGGCCCACGGGACAATCCCATCATCCTGGCGGAACGGGCGGAGGTGGACTACCGGATCACCGGCCCCTGGGCCGGCCGGGCGCTGGGGGTCGAGGTGCGCCGCCTGCGGCTCATCCACCCCACGGTCCGGGCGAGTTTCGGAGAGGCGGGCTTCAGCCTGGGCGCCCTCGATCCCCTGATCGCCGAGTTCCGGGAACGGCCGTCTGTACCCGGCGCCGCAGCCCCGGTGATTCTGGTGCGCGAAGGCGTGCTGCGGCTCTCCCACCCCGGCGGCGAGGCGGTGATCACCCTGGACGCCCGCATGGCCGACGGGGTGCTCACCGACCTGTCAGGCCGCATGGCGCCGATGCGTTTCCGCGCACCCAATGCTGAGGGTCTCGATGTCGAGATCACCGACGCCCGCCTGGGCCTGATCACCCGTGAGGGACGCAGCGCCGCCTCCCTGGTGGCCAATCTCAAGGCCGGCCGATGGGCGGGTTACGAGACCCAGGCCGGGGAGCTCAGCCTGGCCGCGGCGGTTCCCTATCCGGACAAGGACGGCTCCCCTGGCGCGGGGCCTGTGACCCTGGCCGCCCATCTCAGGGCCGAACAGCTGAACGGCCGCGGCCTGGGCGCCGAGAACGTGGACCTGCAGGGGGGCTTCCGCGGCGCGCTGAGCGGCGATTGGTCTCGCCTGTCCTTGAGCGGCGATGGCGGGGCGACCCTCCAGGCCCGCGCAACCACGTTCGAACAGGGATCGACCGGACCGCTCACCGCCAGCCTTCGCGCTCAGGACCTCGCCTGGACCCAGGGGGCAGACATCGCAAGTCAGGTGGAGGTGAGCCTCAACGCCGCCGAGTTGGCCGCCCAGGATCTGCGCCTGGACCGGGCCGTCATCACCGCCCGGGGACGGGTGACACAGAACAACGGGCTCACGGCCGCCCTTCAGGGGGACATCGCCGCCCAGGGACGGTGGGCCGGACTGGGACCTGTCGGCGCCGGTGATCTGGAGGCCATCGCCGCCGTCAAGCGACTGGCCGGAGGCTTCGAGCTCAGCGCCAGGGACCTTCGTCTCGACGTCGGCGCCGAAGGCCCGCGCCTGTCGCTGGGGAATACCGGGGCGCTGGTTCGCGGTGCGAAGGGCGGGGCGATGCGCCTGACCGCCCCGCAGGGTCGGCCCATCTACGGCGACGGGCAGGGGGCTCTGCACCTGACCTTGGCCGGGGACGGCCTGCCGGAGACGCGGCTGGAGGTCGAGCGCTACAGCCTTCAGGGCGACGGCCTGCAGGCCGTCGCGCGCCTGATCCTGGCGACCGACCTCGGCCCCCTTCAGGGACTGAAGGTCGACACCTCTGGCGGCCTCAACATCAGCTCGGGGCGCCTGACCTATCGCGCCCGGGGTTGTGCGCCAGTCTCGATCGCAAGGCTGGAGGCCGGAGACAACAGCGTGCTCGACGCTGAGGGTCGGTTGTGTCCCGGACCCGCGCCCACCTTCACCTTTGCCGACGGCGCC
The DNA here is from genome assembly GCF_036723115.1 of Phenylobacterium sp. GTDB lineage: Bacteria > Pseudomonadota > Alphaproteobacteria > Caulobacterales > Caulobacteraceae > Phenylobacterium. The sequence continues at coordinate 29,616 of NZ_DAIMHV010000009.1, forward strand.
TGGCGGCTGGATGGGCGACTGACGGGCGCCTCGGCCGATGTTCCTTTTCTTCAGGCGCGGGCGAGCCGTCTGGCGGGCGGCCTGTCCGTGGGCGCGGGCCGCCAGGGGCTGGACCTGCAGCTTTCCGGCCTGACCGCCCAGGTGACGGACGCTTCGGAATCCCCTCGGTTCAACCCGATCGATCTGTCCGGTCAGGCGCGACTGGCCGCCGACCAGTGGCGAGCCGATCTGCAGCTTCTGCAGGATCAGGCGCCCCTCGGCGTCGTCGCCCTGCGGCATGACGGCGCGACGGGGTCAGGCGGCGTCGCGATCGACACCGGGCGGCTGACGTTCGACGAGTTTGGGCGCCAGCCCGACGACCTGTCCCCCCTGGCCGAGGCCATCGGCTCTCCCGCCAGCGGCGCCGCCCAGTTTCAGGGCCGGTTCGACTGGACCGGCGAGGGGGTGTCCAGCGGCGGGCGGCTGGACGTCTTCGACCTGACCTTCAAGAGCCCCGCCGGCGAGGTCCGCGGCCTGGCCGGCACGGTGCAGTTCGACAGCCTGACCCCCCTGGTGAGCGCGCCGAACCAACGCCTGACCGCGATGAGCGTCCAGAGCCTCGCCCCCCTGGCCTCACCGCAGGTGGAGTTCGAACTGGACGCTCAGGGGCTGAAAATCCTGGGCGGCGCATTCACGCTGGGGGACGGGACGGTGCGGCTGGAGCCCACCACCATTCCGCTGGACCGCACCCAGGCCTGGCGCGGGGAACTGGTGTTCGAAGGGGTGGAACTTTCCGATATCGTCGAGGCGAGCCCCTTTGGCGATCGGGTGGATCTGAGCGCCAAGGTCAGCGGCCGGCTGCCCTTCATCGCGTCGCCAGAGGGCGTGCGCTTCGTCGAGGGCCGGCTGGCCGCCGATGGCCCGGGGCGGCTGTCCATCCGCCGCAACGCCATCACCCAGGTGGACGCCACCGGCGGGGCCGCGCGCACGGAGGGCGCCGGCGCGGCGGTGGAACAGACCAATACCGCCGTGGAGTTCGCCTACCAAGCCATGGAGAACCTCGCCTTCGATCTGCTCGACGCCGAGGTCAACAGCCTGCCCGGCGGCCGGCTGGGGGTGCTGTTCCACGTGCGCGGGCGTCACGCGCCGCCGCAGCGACAGGAAATCCGCCTGACCCTCGGCGAGCTGATCCGCCGCGACTTCCTGAACCGGGAACTCCCCCTGCCGTCGGGCACTGAGGTGGACTTGACGCTGGACACCTCGCTCAACCTCGATCAACTCCTGGCGGACTATTCCCGCGCCCGGGGCGAGACAGGTTCAGCCCCGGTTCAGCCAGAACAACCAGACTAGGGGCGACCATGACCCGTCCCCTTCGCCGCAGACCAGAGGAGCCAAGCGCTTGACACCCCCTCAAAGACCGTTGATCGGCGCCGTGCTCGGCGTGGCGGCGCTTGGCGCGACCCTCGGCGCCTGCGCCCCCACCGTGCGGGTGAAGGTCGACCCCATCAACATCTACGCCAAGCTGGACGCCGATGTGCGACTGCGGCTGGACGAAGACGTCCGCGCCCTGATCCAGCAGAACCCCAACCTGTTCTAGGAGTCGCGCTCATGACTCGACTGAAGTTCATCGCCCTGGCCGCCGCCATCCTCGGCGCGGCCGGCGTCGTCACGGTCGGCGTCCACGCCGGCGCGGCTGTGGCCCAGACCGCCCAGGCCAAGGCCCTGGTGGACGCGGCCAAGGCCCAGGGCGTGGTGGGCGAAAAGGCCGACGGATTCTTAGGCTTTGTTCGACCCGCCTCGGACGCCGCCCTGGAGGCCGCTGTCGCCGAGATCAACGCCGGCCGCGCGGCCCTCTATCGCCAGGCTGCGGCCCGCAACGGCGTCTCCGTGGCCGCGGCCGGTGCGGCGGCCTACGAAGAGGTGGTGTCCGCGCGGTTGCGGCCCGGGGAGTACTTCCAGGGCGCCGACGGCGGCTGGCGTCAGAAGTAACCCTGACCGCCATGGGGGTTCAGTCGTCTCGGATCCGGACCTTGAAAGAGGCGCCGGAGGCGGCTGACGGCCGCTACGTCCTCTATTGGATGCAGTCGGCCCAGCGGACTGAGCACAACCCGGCCCTGGAGCACGCCGTCGCCGAGGCCAACCGGCTGGGGCTGCCGCTGGTGGTGGGGTTCGGCCTGACCTGCGCCTATCCCGAGGCCGCGGCGCGCCACTACGCCTTCATGCTGGAAGGGCTGGCCGACGTGGCCCGCGGCGTGAAGGCCAGGGGCGCGACCTTCGTCATCCGCCAGGGCGAGCCTGACGCGGTGGCGCTGGAGCTTTCCCGCCAAGCCCGGCTGGTGGTGTGCGACGCGGGCTATCTGCGTCTGCAAAGGCTGTGGCGCAGGCGTCTGGCCCAGGCCCTGGACCGCCCCCTGGTGCGCGTGGAAGGCGAGGTGGTCGTCCCCCTGCTGACGGTGAGCCAGAAACATGAATATGCGGCGCGCACCATCCGCCCGAAGATCGAGCGGCTGTGGGACGACTATCTCGTCCCGCTGGACGCTGCGCCCCTGGCCAATCGCACGGCGATCGATCTCGCCAGCGACATTGACCTGTCCGACCCGCTCGCGGCTCTGAAGCGCCTGGACGTGGACTGGAGCGTCCCGCCCGTCCGCCGGTTCCGAGGCGGCGAGGGGGAGGCGAGGCGGCGGCTGGACGCCTTTGTAAATCACGCCCTGGCCGACTATGGCGCCTTGCGCGGCAAGCCCGAGGCGGGCGCCGTGTCCCATCTCAGCCCCTATCTGCACTTTGGCCAGATCTCGCCGATGGAGATCGCATCGGCGGTGCGGGGCGCCGCCCCGGCGGGCTCGGAGGGGCGCAAGGCCTATCTGGAAGAGCTGATCATCCGGCGCGAACTGGCGATCAACCACGCCTGGCACGCGCCGGACACCTATGACCGCTATGAGGGCCTGCCGGACTGGGCGCGGGCCACCCTCGCAGACCATGGAAGCGATGCGCGGCCGCACCTCTATGACGCTGCCACCCTGGAAGCGGCCGCCACCCATGACGACTATTGGAACGCGGCCATGCGGGAGATGACCGCCACCGGCTATATGCACAATCGGATGCGCATGTACTGGGGCAAGAAGATCCTCCAGTGGTCGGCGACGCCGGAGGCGGCGTTCGAGACGGTGCTGTCCCTCAACAACCGCTATCTGCTGGACGGGCGGGATGCCAATTCCTACGCCAATGTCGGCTGGATCTTCGGGCTCCATGACCGGCCGTGGCCAAGCCAGCCGGTGTTCGGCACGGTCCGGTCCATGGGCGCCAACATGTTCAAGAGCTTCGACGCCCCGGCCTATCTGGCCCAGGTGAAGCAGATGGCGGCCGCCGAAGCCTCAGTCTGAGGCCAGCGCGACCTTGGCGGCGTCCCACAGGGCGTCCATCTCGGCCAGGTCGGCGTCATCGGGCGTCTTGCCAAGTTTGGCCAGCTCGGCCTCGATGAACTGAAAACGCCGTACGAACTTGGCGTTGGTGGCCCGCAGGGCGTCCTCGGGTTCGATGTCGAGCTTGCGCGCCAGATTGGCCAGGACGAAGAAGACATCGCCCAGTTCGCCGCGGAGCTTTTCGCGATCGCCGGCGGCGATCTCGGCCTCCATCTCGCCGATCTCCTCCCGCAGCTTGTCCAGCACGAAGGAAATGTCGGGCCAGTCGAATCCCACGCGCGCCGCGCGCTTGGTGAGCTTCATGGCCCGGGTCAGGGCGGGCAGGCCGGTGGGCACATCGTCCAGGAGACTGACGGCCCGGCCCTTCCGGAGGCGCTCCTGCGCCTTGATGGCCTCCCACGCCTCGCCCTGGGCGCCGACGGTCTCATAGGTGGTCTCGCCGAAGACGTGGGGATGGCGGCGGACCATCTTGTCGTTGATGGCGCGAGCCACGTCGGCGAAGTCGAAGGCGCCGGCCTCTTCGGCCATGCGGGCGTGGAACACCACCTGCAGCAGAAGATCGCCCAACTCGTCCTTCAGATCGGCCAGATCATCGCGCTCGATGGCGTCGGCCACCTCATAGGCTTCCTCCACTGTATAGGGCGCGACGGTGGCGAAGGTCTGCTGCAGGTCCCAGGGACAACCGTCCACGGGGTCGCGCAGGCGCGCCATAATGGCCAACAGCCGCTCCAGCGGGTCCAGGTCACTCGGCGGGGCGGGACGCGGCATGGCTCTCTTCGTTCACTCCCGACGGCGCCCGCGGCCTGTCCTAGCGGAGGGCGTAGAACTGTCCCCGGCTGAGCCGACGGGCGAAGCGCTCGAACGCCCACTCCGCGTCGCCCCAGACGGCCTGGCGCCGCGAGTCGTTGATGTCATTAGCATACCAGCTGAAGGAGACCGGCACGGTCTTGCCGTCAAAGCTGATCATCTCGCCTTCGATGGCCGCGCCGCCGAGCCCGAAACTGCGCGAGGACAGGCCCGGCCGGGCGCCCAGCTCCTGAAGGGTGGGCCGGCTGGGCCGCGCATCGGTGAGGATGAGCTCGACACGCCCGCCGGCCATGACGCCCACCCGCTCCAGCTCCCGCTCCACCTCGCGCCGCAGGGCCTCGGCCAGACGGTCCACCTCCGCCCGGCCATAGGTCGCATCGGCCTTCGCCTGAAGCGACTCCGCCAGGGTCACGTGGACCACAGGGCCGCCCGGAACGGCGGCGAGAGCGGGGAGGGGGCGCGCGAGGACCAGCAACCCCAACGCCAGTAGAACGAGGGCGAGCCGTGACATGAACAGCCTCCGATCAAATCCGCGGCAGGTTGCGGCCGAACCTTGGCGCGACTGTGGCGCAGCAGGATGAAGGTGGCTTAGCGGCAAGACCAGCCCGCCTCAATCCACCAGATGGAGGCCTTTTTCCTCCAGAACCCGCCAGATCTCCTCCGGTGTCTCAGCAAAACCGAACAGGTCCAGGTCCTCGCGCGCGATCATGCCGTGCTCCGCCAGGGCGTCGAAATTGATCACCGTGCGCCAGTAGTCCTGATCGAACAGGGCGATCGGCAGGGGCGGGCTCTTCTGAGTCTGGCGCAGGGTCAGCAGTTCAAAGAGCTCGTCCAGGGTGCCGAACCCGCCCGGGAAGATGACCAGGGCCGAGGCGCGCATGGCCAGATGCATCTTGCGCATGGCGAAATAGTGAAAGCGGAAGGTCAGCTCCGGCGTGGAGTAGGCGTTCGGCTCCTGCTCGTGGGGCAGGGTGATGTTGAACCCGATGGAGGGCGCTCCGGCCTCGTGCGCGCCGCGGTTGGCCGCCTCCATGATGCCCGGGCCGCCGCCGGTGGCGATCACGTTGCGCCGGCCCTCGAGACTGTCGAGCAGGGCGCCGCCCCGTTCGGAGGCCAGCCGCCCGAAGGCGCGGGCCGCCTCGTACCAGCCCGCCGAGCGCGGCGGCCCTTCCGGCGTCGCCCGGGCGCTGCCGAACACCACGATGGTGGACAGAACGCCCCAGTTCCGCAGCGCCTCCTCGGCCTTGGCGTATTCAAGAAGGAAGCGCACGCCGCGCATGGAGTCGGCCAAGAGGAAGTCCTGATCGAGGGCGGCCAGACGATAGGACGGCGAGCCCATCTGGCTGAGATTTGAGTCGGGGCGGGGGAGGGAACCGGTCATTATCTCTTCTTGCCGGAAACCGGCCGGCGGGTCCAACCGGGGCCGGAATGACCCCATTCGCCCCGGATAAGCTTCAGCGTAAGCGGGAAATTCACCAAACCGGCGCAGAAAACCCTTTGAAACGGGGGTTTAGAGCCATTTGGCCGCGTGACTCCCGTCTGCGCTGTTGGCAGTGTCGGAAGCCGATTCTCAACCTGGAGCCATCCATGAACACCTCCGACATCATTGACCGCGTGGCTGCGGCCGACGAGAAGCTGACCAAGGCTCAGGCCAAGCAGATCGTGGACGGCGTTTTCGCCGCTATCCGCGACGCCGCCATCAAGGGCGAGGAAGTGTCCCTCCCGGGCTTTGGCAAGTTCAAGGTCCAGAACAAGCCCGCCCGCACCGGCCGCAACCCCCAGACCGGCGAAGCGGTGCAGATCGCCGCCTCCAAGAAGGTCTCCTTCCAGCCGGCCAAGGCCCTCAAGGACGCCGTGAACGGCTGATCGCCCTCACGGCCGCCCGAATTCGGGCGGACCAGGTTGAGCGGGCGAGGGGGCGAGGCCGCCTCGCCCCTCCCACCTCTCAGCCGGCCCCCGCGCCCGGTTGCACGCTCCCTTCCCAGACGCAGCGCCCCAGCCCTCGCTCGTGAGCCGGCTCTGGCGGCCGGGCGATCATCGACCTATCTTTCCACTGGGGCGTCGTGCCGACGCCGGCCCTGCGGAAAGCAAACCACCATGGCCGAATCGAATGTCTGGGAACGGGTGAGGGCGCAGGCCCGGGCCCTTCCGGCCCTCTATGGCCAGATCGATTTCGACCGGATGCCTGAACGGTTCGCCGACGATGCCGCCGACGCCATCGTCAAGGACCGCCGCCCCCTGGGCGTCGAAGTGCAACCGGAGGACCTGGAGACGGTCCGCGCCTACACCCTGCTGGGCGACGCCGTCGCCGACGCCTATGCCGCCCTGATGCCGCGATACGGCTTCCGCGGCTTGATCGACCAGCTCACCCTGGCCTGCGACCACGGGATCGACGCTGTCCAGGACGCGCCGCCCGAGCTGGCGGACTTCATCCATGCCATGGAGGCCAGGCCCAACTGGCTGGACATGGATCTGGTGGGCGAGGGGGCGCGGCTCGAGCGCAACGCCATGGCCAATCTGGCGCCCTTCGCCATCCGCGGGGCCTTCCTGGCCACATTCCTGAACAAGTACTCGGCCCTGCCCATGGCGCTGACCGGGACCTTGGGCCACGAGACCGCCGCCCGGCGCGTGAACGAGACCGCGGCCTTTTTCACCACCACGGTGCTGCCCGGTGCGCTGGAGCGGTTCGGGCCAGGGTTCAAGGCCGCAGCCATGGTGCGGCTGATGCACGCCATGGTGCGGTTTAACGCCATCCGCTCTGGTCAGTGGGACGCCAGGGTCTATGGCGTGCCGATTCCGCAGGTGGACCAGATGCCCGCAGGGCTCATCCCGGTCTTCCTCATGGCCTTCGGCGTCCTGCGGGAAGGGCGGACGGAATTCAATCCCACCGAGCGGGCGAGGGTGGAGTTCAGCCGCTACCGCTGCTTCCTGCTGGGCCTCCCGGCCGACCTGCTGGCTGATACGCCTCAGGGGATCGTGCGGTTGATGACCGCCCGCAACAGCACCCTGCGCGACGGCTTCGTGGACGAGATCTGCGGCGAGCTGATCCGCGCGACGCTGAGCGCCTATCTGCCGCCGGACCGGTCGCTGGCCAACCGGGTCCACAACCACCTGGAACGCCGTTTCGCCAAGGTCTTCTTCCTGCGCCACTTCCTGGGCGGAGATCAGGAAGCCGCCCGGGCCATGGGCATTGACGTGACGCCCGCCGACCTTGCGGTGGCGGGCCTGGCGCTCGCCGGACTGAGCCTGCAACTCACCGTCTTCAAGCACGCCGTCCGCACGCCACGGCTGGCGAAGCCGGCTGACAAGCTGTTGGTGAAACGTCTGAACCGACTCCTCAAGCGCTACGGTCACGCCGAGTACGCCACCGACGCCAGCCAGTACCGACCCACGCTCAAACCTCAGGCGGCAGGGACCCGCTGACCATCGCGGTCCAGTCGGCCGGCGCATCTGCGTCGGGATCGGTTTATCGCCTAATATACATTATCGGAAATTGTAGCGTGAACGTCCGGCCGTGCCATAATTTCCCACAGGGCGGCGCGTCCGGCGGCGCGATCAGGATTTCAGCTTCAACGAACTGAACACACGCTCGGCCTCTGGCAGCAAGGCGGCGAAATAATGCTCAGCCGGCGCGACGAAGATGGCCACATAGGTCTTGTCGCCAGCCTGAACCGCCACGGCGACCCCGGCGATATCCAGGCCCTCTGCTGACTTTGCGCTGATATCGAATCTGACGCCGGCATGTCCGTCAATTGTCGCTGGCGCCGGCCTTGAGGTCTCAACCCTCAGCAGCCCTCCGGCCGCCAGACTGTCGGCCACGAACTCCATGCGCTCGCTCGCCGACATGCCGCTGCGAATAGTGGGCGTCGGCCGCTCTTTGGCGCTCGCCCGGACAATATAGTCTCCGGGCGCCAGGCCATCGCTGATGTACAGACGGTTCAGCAGCGGCCCATCGATCGTGAGCAGCTTCACCTTCTTGGACCTGTCGGGCGTCAGGAGGGTTATGTCGGACCACTCCCGACCCAGCTGGGCCTGGGCCGACCCCACCGATACGGGGCCGGCGGGCACGCTGGCGATGCTGGCGCAGCTGGCGAGGAGCAGGCTGGCGGCGACGGCGGCCGAGACGGGACGCAGTATAACAGTCATCGCTTAGTCCTTACGAGGCTTGCATGGCGTCTTGAACGAGCCAGGCGTCTTCAGCCGCTGGCGCGAGACGAAGGTAGGTTTCATAGGCTGATCTCGCCCCGGCGGCGTCGCCGCGGCGCTTGCGCAGATCGCCCAGCTCGCGCCAGAGCGCCACCGGCGCGTCGGGGTGAGCGCTGGCCGCCACATAGGCCGCTTCGGCCAGCACCTCGTCGCCGGCATGGCGTCGCAGGCGGTAGGCTTCGCCGCGGTAGAATTCGAGCACGCCGAGATCAGTTTCCGGCCGAGCCAGCCGGTCAATCAGGAACAGCGTCTGGCCATAGTCCCGCCGCCGCAGGTCGTCCTTCAGCCAACGTCCGAGATGAGGACGGATCGCCGCACGCAGGCGCTCCCTCCCCTCATCGGCCCCGGTGACCTCAAGGCGCGCCGCCTCCACATCCAGCAGCTTCACGCGCTCCTGGGTAAGCGGGTGGCTGTCGAAAATCCCCAGACGGGCGTCGCGCTTGCGCACGCGCTCGAAATCCGACGAGGCGCTCTCACCGATGGTGTTGCGCCACATGGCGGGTCCGGCCGCAGCCGGGTAGCCCGCCGCGGCCATCCGCGCCAGACCAAGCCGGTCGGCCTCGCTCTCATTCTCGCGGGAGAAGCGGAAATGGGCGGCGACCGCGCCCAGATAGAGGGCGTCGATCAGGTTTCCGGTCGCATCGAGAATGGCCTGGGCGCCGTCATAGGTGGTGGCGCCAGCCGCGGCGGACACACCGACCACCGCCACGCCCACCGAGGCGGCGAGAACCAGGTTCTGGCGCACCTTCCGGGCCTGCAACTGTTCAGCGCTGTGGTTCTCGGCGAAATGGCTCACCTCGTGCCCGAGCACGAAGGCGAGTTCAGCCTCGCTTTCCACCCTGAGCAACAGGCCCGACCACACCTCGCCATAGCCATTGGGGGCCATGGTGGCGTTGGCGAACGGCCGGTCCATGACGTAAATGCGAAGCTCGGAACAATATTCCTGCGCGACCTTGCAGGTCAGGTTGCGCACATAGTCGTTCAAGGCGGGATCGGAATTGATCTCCGCCGAGCGGCGCGCCTGCGCCTCGGCCTTGTCCATGATGTCCCAAAGGCCGGCCTCGGCGGATTCCGCCGCAGGGCGCAGCCCAGGCGCACGCGCCTGGGCCCACGCCTGGGCGCCCGTCAACGCCAATGTGACGGCGATGGCGCAGATGCGCGCGCCGCGGGCCGGCGTCATATCAGAGAGGCGCATTCGCCAGCAGCGAGGTCGTGAGAGATTCCGCCCCCGGCGGCTCGCGCATGTCGGCCTGGGGTCCGGCGACCGCGACATTGAACCACACGATCTTTCCCGTCCGAAGATCGACCAGGGAGGCGAAGATCTGTTGCTGTCCCAACGGCACCGAAACCCCCAGCAGGCTCATGCCTACCGCCGTCGCCATCCGGCCGGAGCTGGCATAGGTCCCCTGCCCGCGAACGAACAAGGCGTAGTCGGCCTCGTGCTCGACCGCGAGCGTCTGAACCCCGTCACCCAGCGTCCAGTCAAACCCCCGCTTGGTGGGCAGCTTCTGAGGGCCGTAGCTGAAGTTCAAAATAGACTGGCCGACCGCCTCGTGAAGCCGGAGCAACTGCCCCTGGCGGCCGTCCATGGCGACCTCGGGATCAAGCACCTTGAGCGTGTGAGACCGGGCGCCGAGCTGGGCTTCAAGCTGGGCGGCGAGATTGCTCTGGGCCGCCTGGCTCCAGTCGGCCCGGGGCTCGGTGACGCCCCCCGCGGTGAGCATGCCCAGCTGCACATCGGGTTGCAGCAGAAGCACGCGCGCGCCCGGCGGGGGCTTTATGCCCGCCTCGGTCGCCAGTTTCGTATTTGTGGTGGTGCAGGCGGCCAGCAGAAGACAGGCCGTGGCCACGGCGAACAGTCGGCGCATCTATCCCCCCAGATCAACGCACCTCGGGGTTGTAGCACGCACAATTCCGCCCGCAAGGCGAAGCTTGCGGGATTTGACGATCGCCGCCCGCCAGCCGGCTCAGAACAGGTCCAGGTCGCCGTCGTCTTCGTGGAACGGCCCCATGTCCTCGCCGGTGGCCGCGCCCTGGATGCGTTTGACCACATCGCCCAGGGTGATGTGGCTGAGGGCCGAGGTCAGATCGACAGCTTCTTCCTCGCTGGCCTGAAGACCCAGGTCGCGGGCGAAGTTGGCCAGGGCCGTGAGATGCTGGTTCAGCATGTCGATCCGGTGCAGGTCCGGCATGATCCGCAGCCGCTCTTCGGGGCTGATCAGATCGAGCAGCTGGCCCAGCGTGTCGTCCAGATGCTGCGATGCGTTGCAGGCCATGGCGATTTCGCCCGCAAGTAGATTCAAAGCTTTGGCCGGGCTGATACGGACACGGTCTAGAATCTGTGCGGCCAACGCAGTCATGAATCGCTCCCCTGAGTCGGTGAAACTTGCGCTGAAGGCGCTTAAGGCCGGGTGAATCCCGTTCGGTGAGACCTTACGCCTCAGGCAGCCGCCGCTGACCGGAGACGATCTCCTTGAGCGTCCTCACGAAGAAGCCCGGCTCCAGCGCCGTAATCCTCGCCTCGAGGCTTTCTGGGGTATCGGTTTCCAGGACAGGCGCGCTCAGGCGGGCGACCTCCGGGCCGTGATCATAGTCGCCGTCGACGAGGTGGATCACGGCCGCGCTTTCCCGCGCGCCGGACGCGATAACCGCCTCGTGCACCCGCCGGCCGTACATCCCCTCCCCGCCGAACTGCGGCAGGGGGCCCGGGTGGATATTGAGAATGCGTCCCTGAAAGGCCCTCAGCACCTCCGGGCCGAGCTTGCGCAGGTACCCCGACAAGATGACGAGGTCTGCGCCGCTGTCGCGCAGAGCCTGGGCCAGGGCCATGTCGGCGGCGGCGGGATCGTCGCGGGTCGGGATCCAGGCCGTCGCCACGCCTGCGGCCGCGGCCGCCTCCAGGGCGGGAGCGGCCCGGTTGTTGCTGACCGCCAGCCGAGCCTCCGCCGCCAGCTCTCCCTCGGCGATGGCCTGCAGCACCGCGCGCATGCTGCTCCCATTTCGGGATGCCAGGAAAGCGAGCTTAAGCATTGGAGTAATTCAGGTCTTGCGGCTCAAGCTTGGCGTTGAATCGAAGGCCGTCAAAGGCCGGCTCCACGCCCGCAGGCAAGCGCGCCGCCAGGTCTTCATAGTCGAGGTCGATGTGAAGATTGGTCAGGATCGCGCGCTTCGGGCGCACCCGCTCGATCCAGGACAGGGCCAGATCCACATGGGCATGGGTGGGGTGGGGACGCCATCGCAGGGCGTCCACGACCCAGACCGACAGGCCCTCCAGGGCCGCGAAGGCCCCCTCCGGCAGGTCCACGACATCGCTGGAATAGGCCACGTCCCCGAACCGGTAACCCACGGAGCGGACGCCGCCATGGTCCTGGTCGAAGGTGGTCACGGGGATGACGCCTGAGGGGCCGTCGATCTCGAACTTCTCGCCCAGCGGGGGCAGCGGCCGATGGTCGCAGATGGCCGGATAGCCGCCCACCGGCTCGAAGATGTAGCCAAACCGCAGCGCCATGGTCGACCAGGTGGCCGCATCCATGTGGCAGGGAATGCGCGCTCTCTGACGAATGAAGAAGGCGCGGATGTCATCGATGCCGTGGGTCTGGTCGGCGTGGTCGTGGGTCAGCAACACCGCGTCCAGGCGCTGAACCCCGGCGCCTGCGGTTTGAAGTCGCAGGTCCGGCGATGTGTCCACCAGCAGGGTGGTCCAGGCGTCGGCCGCCCTCCCCTCCGTCGGCCGCCTGACCAGCAGGGAGCAGCGGCTGCGCCGGTTGCGCGGATCGGCGGGGTTACAGGCGCCCCAGTCCCCGTCCGCCCGGGGCACGCCGCCCGATGACCCGCTGCCTAGGATGGTGAACTCAAGCGCGCTCACGGGCGGGGGATCCGGTCGAACAGGTCGAAGAAGGCGTCCTGTGTCCGCGCCTCGGCGTCGGCCAGGGTCCAGCCCCGAATCTCGGCCAGACGGGCCAGCACATGGGGGAGGAAGGCCGGCTCGTTACGACGCCCCCGGTGGGGCACGGGCGCCAGATAGGGGCAGTCGGTCTCCACGATGATCCGCTCGGCGGGCATATCGGCGATCACGGCGCGCACATCCTCGGCCGCCTTGAAGGTGGCGATGCCCGAAACCGAGAACCAGGCGCCCAGCGCCGCGGCCCGGCGGGCCAGCTCCGCCCCGCTGGTGTAGCAGTGCATGAGCATGCGGAAGGGGCCTTGTGCGTATTCATCCTCCAGGATGTCGGCCATCACCGCGTCGGCCTCGCGGGTGTGGACCACCAGCGGCAGGCCCGTCCGCCGGGCGGCCGCCACATGGGCGCGAAACACCTTCGCCTGGATGTCCCGCGGACTGAGATCGTAGTGGAAGTCGAGCCCCGTCTCGCCGATGCCGACCACCTTGGGGTCGGCGGCCAGGTCGATCAGGGTCTGGGGCGACAGGTCCGGATCTTCCTTGGCCTCATGCGGGTGGGTGCCCACCGTGCACCAGATGTCAGGCGCCTCGGCCACCGCGCGCACCGCGGCGAAACCCGACACCTTGTCGCTGATATTGACCATCAGGGCGATGCCCGCGGCCCGGGCGCGCGCGATCACCTCGTCCCGGTCCTCATCGAACTGAGGGGCGTGCAGATTGACGTGGCTGTCGATGAGCATGGCGGGGCGGCGAACGGTCCGGGGTCAGGCGCGGGCGGCGAAGCGCAGGTCTCGAAGCGCCGAGAACAGGGCGTCGGCCCGGTCGAGATTGAGACCGTCCACCTCCCGCGGCAGGGCGTTCAGCCTCTCCCATGCCTGGGCCCAGGGATCAAGGCCGCCGATCCCGGCGGCGGCGCGCTCGGCCACCAGCCTGTGCAGGCGATCGCTGAGCCGCTCCACGAAGAGGGCGAAGTTGGCGCCGCCCTCCCCGCCCCGAAAGCGGTCGGCGAGCCCCAGGGCCGCGCCTTCATCCAGGTCCGGCAGGCGCGCCAGGATGTCGCGGGCCGCATCGTCCAGGGCGATGGCGGGGCCTGCGGCGAGCGTCAGGGCGCGGCCGGGCGCCTCGCCCGACATCCGCGCCAGGCGCAGGCTGTCCTCGACATTGAGCGAGGTTCGTGCGCGCAGGAAGGCGGCGGTGGCCTCGAGTCCCATGGGGCGGAACACGAGCCGCCGGCAGCGCGAGCGGATGGTCGGCAGCAGCCGCCCCGGCGCATGGGCGACCAGGAAGATCACCCCCCGCGGCGGCGGCTCCTCCAGTGTCTTCAGCACCGCATTGGCGGCGTTGACGTTCAGATCGTCGGCCGGATCGATGATCGCCACCCGGTGCGGCGCCGAGGCCGGCGACTTGGAAAAGAAGTCCGACAGCTTGCGCGCCTCATCCACGGGAATGGACTTGCGCATCTTGCCGTCCTCGCCCAGCCGCTCGATCACCAGCAGGTCGGGATGGGAGCGGGCGGTGACCTGCCGGCTGACCGGGTGGTCCGGGTCAGAGGTCAGGGGGTACGCCCCTTCGACGGCGGGCGCGCCCAGCAGCCGTCGGGCGGCGCGATAGGCGAAGGTCGCCTTGCCCACCCCTTCGGGCCCGGCCAGCAGCCAGGCGTGGTGCAGTCGGCCCCGGGCGCGCGCGGCCTCAAAGCCGGCCTCCGCCTCGGCGTGGCCCTCCAGATCGAAGACCTCGCGGGGATGGGGCGGCGCAGCCTCAGCCATGGCCGGGCGGCTCCAGCCGGGCGACCACGCCGTCCCAGACGGCCTGGCTCACCGCCTCCAGGGGGCGGGCGGCGTCCACCACCACGCACCGGTCAGGCTCGGCCCGGGCGATGTCGAGGAAGGCCTGGCGCAGGCGGGCATGGAACGCCGCGCCCTTGGATTCAAAACGGGTCTCCAGCCCCGCCCTCGCCGCCGCCCGTTCCAGGCCGGTCTCGGCCGGCAGGTCCAGGACGAGGGTCAGGTCCGGCCAATGGTCGGCGACCACATGCCGTTCCAGGGTCGCGATCAGCTCGGCCGGCGCGCCGCCGGCGGCGCCCTGATAGGCCCGCGTGGAATCGGCGAAGCGGTCGCACAGGACCCAGGCGCCCCGCTCCAGCGCCGGCGTGATCACCCGCTCCAGATGGTCGCGCCGCGCGGCGTACATCAGCAGGGTTTCGGTGAGCGGCGACCACCGATCGGCGGCGCCCTGGACCAGCAGGTCGCGCACCGCCTCGGCGCCGGGCGAACCCCCGGGTTCTCGGGTGGTCACCAACTCCAGGCCCAGGCCCCGAAGGCGTTCGGCCAGCAGCTTGAGCTGGGTGGACTTGCCGCCCCCTTCCCCGCCCTCGAATGTGATGAACCGGCCTCTGCGCACGGCTCCAAATTGTCCGCTTCGCCCGCGAAGTCCAGGGCTTCACGCTCAATAGGGGTGGATCACCCGGGCGTCGAAGAAGCCGGCCTGCGCCACCTGCTCGCGCACCTGCCAGGCCAGGCCCTCGTCGGAACCGGCGTCCAGCACAACGCGATAGAGGCCGCCCTCGGTGGGTTCGATCATGGCCTGGCCGGCATGAGACAGGCGCATGACGGCGCGCTCAGC
>NZ_DAIMHV010000010.1:0-43344 GCF_036723115.1 Phenylobacterium sp.
GGCGCCAGGGGCGGGCGGGGCCAGGCGTTGGCGCAGTTCGGCCACGGTCGCGGCGTCGGCCTTCCACAGCCCGCGATCCACCGCCTCCAGCAGGGTCTCGGCCAGTTTTTGACCGGCGGCGGGGTTCTCGCGGGCGAAGTAGTCGGCCAGGCCAAGCTCATAGCGGTCGCGCACATACACGTCGCGCACGGCCTCCCACTCCTGGTCGGTGACCAGGTCGGGCGTGGTGACATCCCAGAGCAGCAGATGCTCGGTGAAGTCGGCCAGATAGCGGGCGCCGTTATAGCCGTCGGCCTGCATGTCGGCGATCCAATGCGGGTTCAGGTAGCGGCTGCGCAACTCCCGCCCCATGGTCCGGGCGATGGGCTCCACCCGGGCGTCGGTCGGGGAGGCGAGCTGACTGATATAGGTCTCGATCCTGCGGCCGGTCTCATGACGGACGGCCATGTTCAGCCCGCCCAGATAGGCGGCCGGCATGGGGGTGTCGAGAAGGCCGAAGACGTTGGAACTGCGGCTGAACACGGCGGCGTCGACGGTCTTCAGGTTTTCCGCAAAGGCCTCGCCATCCGCCCCGCCGCCGCCTTCCGGGTCCTCGCCATAGGCATGGGCCAGGCGCCGGCCATAGAGATCGGCCAGGGCGTCGTCGCTCCACCGCGGCTCCTGCTGAATGGCGAATTCGGTGGCGGGGGAATAGGCGCCGGGCGCCGTGGAGAAGATCCGCCTCAGGGCGCGGCTCCGGGCCGCCTCGGGGGCGACGCCCTCGCCGACCAGCCGCTCAGCGGTGGCGGCGGCGTTCTGGCGCACGCGGTTGTCGGCTTCGTCGGCCGCGGCGGCCAGGGCCACGGCCTTGTGCAGCAGGACGAGCTTGTCGCCGAAGTGGTCTCGATAGGTGCCAGAGGTGGTGACCAGCACATCAATCCGTCCGCGTCCCAGGACGCCGCGGTCCTCCAGCGCCACATCGATCACCTGGCCCTTGGGATTCCAGACGGGGCGGGCGCCCAGCAGGCGCAGGATCTGGGATTCCAGGACCCCCTCGTTCTGCACCGTCTCCCCCGACCACAGGACGAAGGCCGCCTTGCGCGGGGCTTCTCCGTGGGTCTCGACATAGTCGCGCACCATCTCGTCGGCCAGCCGGCTGCCGATGGCCCAGGCCTGGGGCGTGGGCAGCCCCCGCGGATCGAGGGTGAAGGGATTGCGGCCGCCGGGAAGGGCGTCGGGATTGCGAATGGCGTCGGCGTTGGGACCGGGCGTCACATAGCCGCCGGCCAGGGCGCCGATCACCGCGTCCATTTCGCGGGGCGCCTGAGCGATGCGCTCCAGATAGGCGGTGAGCTGCGTGACGACTTCGGCCGGGGCGTCCAGGGGTTGGCCCTCCACAAAGGCCCGCACCGCTTCCAGACTGGGGGCGTCGTCCGAGGCGGCCATCATGGCGTGGGCCATGCGGGCGGCGGCCTCGGGCGCCGGCGCCTCGCCCAGAACGTGGCCCCCCTGGGTGACGGGGGCCCGGTCGATCTCCTCCAGATGCCGCGTCAGAGCCTCGGCCAGGGCCGACCAGGGGGCGCTGGCCGGATCGATCCCCAGCACCCGGTCCACACCGAGGTCGGCGGCCTGGGCCCGAGCCTTCGCCTGGCGTGCGGGATCATCCTCCGCGGCGGCGATGTCGAGTTTCAGTTGGGCCAGGTCCGGCGCCAGGCCGGCTTGGGCCAGTTCAGGCATGAAGCCGATCAGAACGGCGTTGGCGCGCCGCTTGTTGGCCACGCCGCCATTGGCCTGCAAGGGGGTCGGCTGGATGTGCGGCATGCTTCCGATGAGCAGGCCGATCCAATCGGTGCTGGCCGGTCCTTCCTGCTTGCCGGGCATCAGGCTGAGCTGGGTGAAGAGC
This sequence comes from Phenylobacterium sp., assembly GCF_036723115.1. Lineage (GTDB taxonomy): Bacteria > Pseudomonadota > Alphaproteobacteria > Caulobacterales > Caulobacteraceae > Phenylobacterium. Next base: position 1,883 of record NZ_DAIMHV010000010.1, read on the forward strand.
GGCAGATAGGCGTCGGCCCGCCACATCTTCTGCGCCCACAGATAGAAGGCGATGTACTGGTGATGAGGCGTGAGCGCCCCCTGGCTCTCAAGCCCCCGCGCTTCCTGCATGCCCCAGATCGGATGGGGCGTGAGGGCGACCTTGCCGAACTGCAGAAGGGGGATGGCCAGGGCGCGACGGCCCTGCGGGTCAAGGGTCACCATGACATCCCCCGGAGGCGGCCCCCACTGGGCCTCGACCGCCGCGCGGGCCGCTTCGGGCAACTGGTTCCACCAGGCGAGATAGTCGGCCTCCGGCACGAAGGCCATCAGGCCCTGCGCCGCCCGGACCCGCAGGGTCTCGGCGTCGGGGGAATTGGAGCCGGACAGCGCCATGAGGCGCGAAAGCTCGGCCTTGTCGGGCAGGGGCGCCTCGCCCACGTCATACCCCTCGGCCTTGAGGCGTTGCAGCAGGGCGACAAGGGTCCCCTGGGCGTCGAGGTAGCTGTCGGGGTCGGAGCCGACATCGGCCTGGCTGCGGCCTTCGCTGTAATAGGGGACCAGCAGCCGCTTCTGGCTGTTGTCGAGGCGGGCCAGCCTGGCCCACGCCATGGCGCGCGAGACGCGCCAGGCGATCTGGTGGTCGATGGGCTCGATCACGGCCGAGCCGTCGTCGGCGACGGCGCGGGCCCCCACCATCATCGGCTCCACCAGACCCTGGAGTTCGCTCATGGCCAGCTGTCCGGAGCGGGCGGGGGCGAAGCCGCCCAGGGCGCGCTCCCACGCCTGCGGCGTGCGGCTGTAGTCGTTGGTGCAGTTCAGCAGCGGCGCGTTCAGCGCCTGGGCCGCCCGCACCCCGGCGGCATGGTCCTGATAGTCGATCCAGTTGGAACAGAGGATGATCGCGTCCACCCCGGGAGATCCCGGCGGCGCCAGAACCTGGAGAGTCTCGGCGCTATCGCGTCGCCAGAGGGGCAGGGGCAGGCCGCCCTGGGCTTCGACCTCGGCGATCAGGGCGTCCACCACCTTGGCGTTCTCGGCCAGCACCAGGCTGCGATAGAAGACCACGCCGATCCGGGGGCGGGTATCGGCGTCCGGCAGGCGGGTCCGGGCCCAGGCCTCATAGGTCGCCAGGTCGGGGAAAGGCGCCTCGGCCTGCGGATGGTGGAAGGCTGTCTCCGGATAGACGACCGGCGGCTGAGCGGGGCCGCCCTGCTTCAGAACCTCGGCCAGCACATAGTCCAGCAGGCGCGCATAGTTCTCCGCCGTCGCATTGGTCCAATAGGTCTGGAGGTCAGGCAGGCTCTTTGGATCGACATTGCCGGCGACCCACTGCTCGCCATTGACCACCAGCACGCGGGTCCGTCGCTTGGCGGCCTCGATGGCGTCGGAGAACTGGACCAGCTGCGGCCCCACCCCTTCGATCAGGACAAGGTCATAGGCGGGCAGATCGGCCTCGGCCACGCTGGGCAGGAGACCGCCCCCGAGGCCGAACAGCTCCACCTGCGCCACCTCCGCCCGGGCGCGGGCCGCCCGCAAGGCGAGGTTGGGCGATTGGGCCAGCTCGATGGAGACCAGGGCGATCCGGGGCCGCGGGGCGGACTCCGCCGCCGCGGCTGGGGCGGTCATGCCGACCAATAGAAGCCAGGCGAGCGCCAGCCAAGCCCTCACGGGACCGCTGGCCCGTTGTCGTCGCCGTCAGACACCTCGCCCTCGGGGACATAGATCACCCGCCCGTCGGAGAGCTTGTAGGCCACGCCCAGCCGGTCGCCGTCGCCGGAGAGCTGCTGGTCGGTGACGCGCTGAACCTTGATCTCGCGGCCCTCCTTCTGGACCACCTCCAACGTGCCGTCCGCGGCCTGATGGGTCAGCGTCCAGTCGGCGGATTCATCGAACAGATTGCGGGCGCCGAAGACCGAGAACAGGGCCACGCTCAGGGCCACGATGAAGGCGAGGCTGAGATCGAACAGATTGGCCACCCCCGACAGGGGGTCTTCCTCCCAGGCGGAGGAGTCCTTCTGGCGCATGAAACGCAGCCGGCTCACGCCCCGGCCTCGCTGGCGCGCAACACGCGTTCAGCGTGGAGACGAATGGCGTCCAGGTCGCTGCGCACCCAGGCCTCGCGCACCAGGGTGAGCATATAGGCCACCACGCCCACAGCGATCCCCACCACGGTGCTGGAAAAGGCGATGACCATGTTGTTGGCCAGGCTGGGCAGGTCGCCCCGCGCCAGGCCGCTGAGGGCGGCCGACATGGGGATGAGGGTCGCCATCAGGCCCAGGGAAGGTCCGATCCGGACGGCGAAGCGGATGCTGTTCAGCATCCGTCCCGCCTCGGCGTCGGCGCGCTGGACCAGGCTTTCCAGAACGATGTCCAGATCGCGGCGGGCCGGAGCGCCGGCCGCCTCGTTCATGGCGTCGACGAACCGCGCCCTGGCCGGCGCCTTGCCGCCCAGACGTTGCAGGCCGCTGCGAATGAGAAGGCCGGTCTGAATCAGCGTCCAGACGAGGGTCGCCATCAGCAGGAGCGTGACCGGCGTGAACAGCAGATTGCTTATGCCCGTGAGAACCGCCTTCTCCCACATGGCTCAGAAGCTCCGCTGGTAGCGGACATAGGCCGCCCGTCCGGGCATCGGATAGTCGGCCTTCTCGTAGTAGTTCTCGTCGAAGAGGTTGGCGACCTCGACGCGGAGCGTGTCCCTGGCGGTCACATCCCAGCGCAGACTGGCGTCGACCACCGTGAAGGTCGGATATTCGAACAGGCCCCCCCGGCCTGCGGTGAAGATGCGGCCGGAGCTGTTGTCAGTGTCCCAGCGCTCGCCATTGTACCGGGCGGTGAGGGTGACCGAGACATTGTCGATGGGGCTCGCCGTGGCCGAGATCAGGCCTTTCCAGTCGGCCACATTGCGGATCGGCGTCGCGACGCCCGCCACCCTTTCCTCGGCCTTCAGGATACGCGTCAGGCTGGCCCGCAGGGTCAGCCGGCCGGGCGCGAGGCCGACCCAGTCGCTGGCGTCAGCCCAGGCCTGGGCCTCCACGCCACGCATCCGGGCCTCGTCGGCGTTGACATAGGTGGTTTCGCGCAGGGTGGCGGTGTTGGTCCGGATCACGGTGGTGATCCGATCCTTGGTGGTGGAATGGAAATAGGAGAGGTCCGCGCCGAGGCTCGCCGTGGCGTAACCCACGCCCAGGTCGTAGGTGACGTTGCTCTCGGGCTCCAGGTCGGGATTGCCATAGGTCAGGCGTCGCTGGACCCCGGCGAACTCCTCGCTGACCCCGGCGATCTGGTTGCCCTGCGGCGGGGCGAAGCCGGTCCCGGCCGTACCGTGGAGGCGCCAAGCCTCATTGAACTTGAAGACGAAGCCGCCGCGCGGGCTGAAGACCTCGAACTCGCTCTTGCCCGGGGTGAAGGTGGTGAGCAGGGGGGTGGCCAGGGTCTCTGACGTGATCCAGTCCTGCCGCGCGCCGAGGTTGACGATCAGTCGGTCCTGCAGGCCGCGCCACACGCCCTCGGCATAGAGGGCGCGGGTCTCGCGACGTTCATTGGGGCTGAAGGGCGCACGCGCCACGCCGCCCGCCAGATAGGAGGCGCGCTCCATTTCTACGGTCTGCCAGTCGGCCCCATAGGTGAGGGTGAAGGCGGGCCAGAGGGTCCAGACATCCTGGAGCATCAGACCCCGATATTCCGACTCCGTCCGGCTCGACCGATAGCGCGGCCCGGTCGTCGGAATGGTGATGTACTCATAGAGGTCGGCCGAGCCGTAAATCAGGCCGCTCAGCTGGTGGGCGCCCAGGTCGGCGGTGGCCCGCAGATCGCCGCCGAACCGCTCCAGCTCCGTGCCGTTGGCCGTCGGCGGATTGAAGGAAAACGCCCCGGAAGCGTTGTTGGAGAGGCGCGCCCCATCAAGACTCGCGTCCACGCGCACACGTTCGCCCAGGTTCGCCCCCACGCGCAGGCGTCCCGAAAGACGCTCTGAATCGCTGTTGGGACGCACCGTCCCGCCGCCGATCTTGAAGTCCCCGGCCTGGTTCACATAGCCAAGACCGACGTCGAAATCGGCGGCGCCGGCCGCCAGGTCGCCCCCGGCGCTGGCTTCGGCGCGGAAGGTCTCGAACGCCCCGTAGCCTACGCCCAGCCGGCCGCTCAGGGGACCGCTGGACCTGCGCGTGATGATGTTCACCACCCCGCCGATGGCCGAGGCGCCGTAGAGCGAAGAGGCGGGGCCTTTCAGCACCTCGACCCGCTCGATGCTCTCGGGCGCGATGGTGGTGAAGCTGGTGGAGCCCGACGGGCGGCCGTCCACAAGGGTCAGGGTTCGCGGATTGATGCTGAACTCGAAGTCCGGCCGAAACCCGCGCAGGCTGACGCCGGCCAGGCCGTTGGGATACTGGATGACATCCACGCCCGCGGTCTTCTTCAGGGCGTCGATGAAGCCCGTGGAGACCGTGTTTTCCAGCTGTTCGGCGCTGACCACCTCGACCACCGAGGGCACGTCCCGCGCCGATTGGGCGCGGCGGTTGGCGGTGACGACCAGTTCATCCACCGGCGTCGATGGTTGCGCCATGGCCCACACGGGCGCGGCCGTAGCCAGCAGGGCCGGCAAGATCATCCACTTCATAGTCATCCCCCCTCAAAGGCGTCGGGGGCGGACTGAAACAATATAACATAACGATCAAGGGAAATGTTATTCTGTAACAATGGTATGTGGCGGGCGCCCCTGACCTGGGCAGCGCGCGCCGACGTATCGTCGCGCGGGGCCGGCGGAGCCTGACGCAGCTCCGTCACACAAGCTTGTCCGTCCCGTCGCCGAAGCGGCCTATGGCGGCACAAGCTGTGCTGGAAGCCGGGGGACCCATGCAGATCCGCGATCTCGCCATTCTTGGCCTGTTGCTCACCGCCGGGTGCGGGGGCGCGACGCTTCAGCCCGCGGCGCCTGTGACGGCGCGGGGGGAGACTGCGGTGGTGGCCACGGTCAACGCCGATGCGGCTGACGATCCGGCCATCTGGCGGAACCCGGCTGATCCCTCGGCCAGCCTGATCGTCGGCACCGACAAGAAGGCCGGGCTCTACGTCTATGACCTGACGGGCGCCGTGCGCGATTTCCGGGATGCGGGCGCGGTGAACAATGTCGATCTGCTCGATGGCGTGGAGATCGCCGGTACGCCCGGGATCCTCGTGGTGGCCAGCGACCGCAACGATGTGGCCAACGCCAGGCTCGCCCTCTTCCGTCTGGACGGGCAGACCGCCAAGCTCACGGCCCTGGGAACCACGCCGGCCGGAACGGGCGAGGCCTATGGCCTGTGCCTCTACCGCGCGCCGGAGGCGATCTACGCCTTCATCGTCCTGAAGGACGGGACCATCCGCCAGATCGCCCTCGACCTGACGGGCGCTGCGCCCTCGGGCCAGATGGTCCGGACGCTCAAGCTCGCCACCCAGTCCGAAGGCTGCGCCGCCGACGAGCGGACTGGCCGGCTCTATGTGGCCGAAGAGGATGCGGGCCTCTGGCGCTTTGACGCCCGGCCTGAGGGCGATCCCCAACCGGTGAAGGTCGCCGCCGTCGATGGCGAGAGGCTGGTGGCGGACGCCGAGGGCGTGGCCATCGCCCGGGAGGGCGCAGACGGCGGCTATGTGCTGGTCTCCAGCCAGGGCGACAACGCCTTCGCCGTCTATCGCCTGCCCGACGAAGCTTATGTGGGACGCTTCCGCATCGAGGCTGGAACCCTGGGTGCGGTGGAAGAGACCGACGGGATCGAGGTCACGGTGGGGGATTTCGGACCCGCCTTCCCTGGCGGCCTGTTCGTGGCCCAGGACGGGGTGAGCGCCGATCGCACCCAGAACTTCAAGCTGGTGGCCTGGGACGACATCCGGCAGGCCCTGGACCTGCCGCCCGCCGCGGCGGGTGACCGGGCGCCCTGAAGTTCCGGTTCGGCGTCAGGCCCGTGGCGGGGCCACCATCACATCGCAGGCCGCCCCGACCAGAATTCCGTGAGCCACGCTGCCCAGCAGGGCGCGGCTCAGGCCCGTCTTGGCGTGGCTTCCCACCACGATCAGGTCGGGCTTGAGCCGCTCAGCCAGCCCGAGCAGGGTCTCGGCCGTGGCGCCCTCGCACAGACAGGCATGACGCCGCGCCCCGACCAGGCCGAGGGCCGAGGCCCATAGGGCGAGCTCGGCCTGAACCTCGATCTCGCTCTGGCGCAGGGACGCGCGTACCGCCCCCATGCCGGCGCCGCTCTCGATCAGCAGTCCGGATTCCGGGCTGGAGAAGGCGTGCGCCAGATGCACCTCTGCGCCGGGGACCAGCTTCAACGCGCCGATCAGGGCGGCGGCCGCCTCGGCGGCAGGCGAGAAGTCCACGGCGAACAGGATCCGCCGGTAGGGCTCCGGCGTCTCGGCGGCCGCCATCAGCACGGGCCGGTGAGACAGGCGCAGGGTCTGCTCCAGGGTCGTGCCGGCGAACAGCTCCCGCAGGGGCCTGCGGGTGGGGCGGCCCATGACGATCAGGCCTGCGCCCTCAGATTCGGCGACCTCGATGATCGCCTCGGCCGTGGGACCTGCGCGGAAACGCAGGGCCTCGGCGTCCTCCGGGCGCAGTCCGGCCCCTCCGGCGCCGGCGTACGGCCCCACATGGACCAGGGCCAGACGGGCGCCGAGGGCGCTCGCCAACCCGCGCGCGCGGGCCAGAACGGGGGAGGGTCGATCCAGGCGGTCGATTGCGGCAAGAATGGCGTCCATGAGGTTCAGTCTAACACCTGCAGGCCCACTCGCCCCTCCGGGACGTCCCCAGGGCCCGGGGCGCGGCGCATGAGCCTGGCCTTGTTGGCGCCGTTGCTGGGGGGCGTGGGCCTGTTCCTCATCGGCATGCGCATGATGACCGACGGGCTGAAGCTGGCGGCCGGCGGCGCTCTGGCCGACTTGCTGCGCGCCTGGACCAGCAGCCCTGGGCGGGGGCTGCTGGTGGGCGCCCTGATCAGCGCGGTGGTCCAGTCGTCCAGCGCGGTGACGGTGGCGACCCTGGGCTTCGTCAATGCGGGCCTGCTGACCTTGGCCCAGGCGGTCTGGCTGGTGTTCGGCGCCAATGTGGGCACCACCATGACCGGATGGCTGGTGGCCATTGTGGGGGTCAAGATCGACCCTGCGGCCCTGGCCCTTCCCCTAGTGGGGGTCGGCGCCCTGGCCGGACTGGTGGCGGGGGAGCGGCCCCGGCTGGCGGGCGCGGCCCAGGCCTGCGCGGGCTTCGGCGCCTTCTTCCTGGGCGTGGCGGTGCTTCAGTCCGGCTTTGCGGGCCTGGCCGAGACCTGGGACTTCTCGGGGGCGACGCTGAGCGGCCCCGCCGCCCTGCTGGCCTATGCCGCCGCCGGCGCGGCGATCACCGTGCTCACCCAGTCGTCCAGCGCGGCGGTGGCGGTGGTCCTGACGGCCGCGGCCGGCGGCGCCGCGCCCCTGGAGGCCGCAGCCGCCGCAGTGGTGGGCGCCAATGTGGGCACCACATCGACTGCGGTGTTCGCCGCCATCGGGGCGACGGCCGCCGCCCGGCGGCTGGCGGCGGCCCACATCGTCTTCAACCTGCTCACAGGCGCCGTGGCCCTGCTGTTGCTGCCCGTGCTTCTGGGGGTCATCGACCGGCTGGCGGTGCTGTTGGACCTGGGCGTTCAGCCGGCCACGCGGCTGGCTCTGTTCCACACCGTCTTCAACCTTTTGGGGGTGGCCCTGATGGCGCCCCTGGCGCCGGCCCTGGTCGCACGTCTGTCCACCCTGTTCGTCACTCCGGTGGAGGATCAGGCCCGTCCGCGACACCTGGATGCGACCCTGCTCGGCATTCCCTCGGTGGCCCTGCAGGGGCTCTTGCTGGAGACCGCTCGCCTGCGGGATCTGAGCTACCAGCTTCTGGCCGGCCGCATGTCGGGCGCCTCCGGCGGCGAGGTTCGCGTGCTGGCGGCGGCTCTGCCGGAACTCTCCAAAGCGATCCGGGACTTCATCGCCCGCCTGCAGACAAGGCCCTTGCCCGAGGACGTGGTCCAGCGCCTGCCCGACGTGATCCGCGCGATTCAGCATCTGGAAGAGATCACCGCCCTGGCGCACGGGTGGCGCGCCGAACCCCTCCTGGATCAGGACCTTCGTCTGGCGTTTCGCCGGCTCTCGCGCCTCGCTGAAGAGGCGCTCAGCGCCCCGGGCGAGCAGGACGTCGAGGCCGAGCAGGTCTATCAGACCCTCAAGGCCGCCCTGCTGCATCGCGCGGCCGTCGGCGATTTGCCCATGGCGCGCATGGACGAGGCGCTCATGGCCGCGGCCGATCTGCGTCGGGCCGCCGTCCTGGCGCTGAAGACCGCCCGGCGCCTCGCAATGGCCCAGGCCCCGGGGGGTGAAGCGGCCGTGGCGGCCGCCGAGGCGGCTGACCCTAGCCAGACGTGACCGGCTGGCGCTGGCGCAGAGCGCCGATCAGACCATAGGCCGTGGCCGCGGCCTGCAGGCGGATGTCGGGGACCGAGGTGATCTCCCAGCGGGCGGCGCGGCTGAGCGCGCCCACCACCCGCAGGCGGTCTTCGCCCTGACCGCGGGCGTCCAGCACCCGGCCTTCGGCGTCCACATCTATGCCCACCGTGTTGGGGTCTGGCTGGATCAGGTCCTGGGTCAGCAGATCGGCGATCAGGGGCGAGCCGCTGCGCCTCAGGTCCGTCCCCGGCCCGGTGCAGTTGATAAGGGCGTCGAAGGCGCGGGTGCGGGTGAGGTCTTCGCCCCGAGGGCGCCAGGTGACGTGGACCTGGGCCGGGGTGGCGGCGATGGCCACAGTGCGTCCGGCCTGCAGGCTCAGCTGGCCGCTGCGCATCAGGTCCTCCACCCGCCGGCCCACCGAAGGCGCCATGCGGTGGCGACCGGCCTCCCACCAGGGACGCAGGTGGCGCAGGAACCGGCGCCGCGCCGCCGGGCTCCAGTCGCGCCAGATGTCGGACACCCGGGGGCGCAATCCGTCGATCACCGCCCGCCAGTCGCCCTGCGCCACGGCGGCCGCCGCCCGAGCCTGGCGAAGCAGAAGGGCTGGAGAGCCCTGATAGGCGGCGCCATAGGGCGTGACATCGCCCTCGGCGTGGCGCAGCGGCAGCAGGCCACGACGCGAGATGGCCACCATGCGTCGCCCGCTGTCGGCCAGGCTGAGGGCCGCATCCACCATGGTGAGGCCCGAGCCGAGCAGGAGAACCGGCCCGTCGCCCGGCGGCAGTCGCCCCTCGACCCGCCAGGGGTCGGCCAGGTAGCGGGGCGAGCCTTCGAGGCCCGGCTCGGCGCCGGGCGGCAGGGCCGGGGGCAGAACCCCCAGGGCCAGGACCACGGCGTCGGCGGCGATCTCCCGGCCCATGGCCATGGAGAGCCGCCACCCCTGGCCGGCGCGGCGCAGGCCCACCACCTCGTCGGCCTCCAGCAGCAGGCGGCCGGCGGAGGCCGGCGCCTCGGCCGACCGGCGCAGCAGATCCTGCAGATAGTCCCCGTAGCAGCCCCGCGTCACGAAGCCGCTCCGCGCCTGCCAGCCGGGCCGGCGGTCCAGCCAGTGCTGGAAGTGGGACGGGTCGGCGGGAAAGGCGCTCATATTGGCCACCCGCACATTGAGGATGTGGAGGGGATTGCCGGTGGCGTAGGCGGCTCCCCGCGCGAAGGCGCCGGCCCGCTCGATCAGGCGCACCCGCGGGCCTTCCGGATCGGCGAGCAGATGCAGGGCGGTGAGCAGGCCGCTGAAGCCGCCGCCAACGACGGCGACGGTGGTGGAGGCGAGGGACATGGGTGTTCACCCTGGAAAGCCGGCTGGGGGGACAAGCGGCCGGCGGGGGCGGGCCTTCAGCCCCCGCCGGATCTTCAGAAGCTGGCGCGCAGGGTCAGGCCGAAGGTCCGGGGGTCGCCGGGCAGGCCGACATAGAGACCGGAGCCGCCGGGAGCGGCCGACAGCAGTTCGAAATAGTTCTCGTCGAACAGGTTCCGGGCCCAAAGGTAGGCCGACCAGCCGTCCCCGCTGCGAACGCCCAGGCGGGCGTTGGTGAGGCTGTAGCCCTCGATGTTGAGGTATTGGGACGGAGAGGGGCTGGAGGAGAAGTCGGAGCGGTAGCTGACGTCCACCCCGGCGAAGGCCTCCAGTTCCCGCCCGGCCAGGGCGACGGGCGCGGAGTATTCACCGCCAACGGAGCCCGCCCATTTGGAGACGCCCGGCAGGCGGGACCCGGAAATGTCCACCACCTGCGGCCCGCCGGTCAGTTCCAGCGGCGGGGGCGCGTCGGTGAAGGCGGCGTAGATGGCGTCCGTATAGGCTGCGGCCGCATAAAGGGTGAGGCCGTCCCCGATGCGGGCCTGACCATCGAACTCCGCCCCGCGCACGCGGACCTTGTCGGCGTTGGCCAGGTAGCCGCGCAGAACGCCGACCGAGGCGTTCACCACCTGGGCCTGGAAGTCTTTGATTTCCGTCTGATAGACGGTGAAGTTGGCGGTGATCCGCCGGGTGGGCTGGGTCTTGATACCGGCCTCGTAGTGGGTCACTTCCTCGGGCCGCACCGTGGCGGCGTCCAGGGCCGGCGCGCCCGCGGCGTTGTTCGGCACGCCCCCCAGGTTCAGGCCCACCGATTTGAAGCTGGTGGCGTAGGTGGCGTAGGCGTTGACGGCCTCGGACACCTCATAGGCTACGGTGATCTGGCCGGAGATGTTGGTGTCGTCGGTCTTGGCCGCATAGCTCTGCGGCGCGAGGATGGAGCGCTGCAAGGCGATCAGGGCCGCATCCGTCGTCTGCAGGCCGCCATAGACGAAGCTGGCATAATCCACCTCCTTCTCGTCGTAGTTCAGCCGCAGGCCGGGCATGACCCGCAGGCGGTCGGTCACCGACCACTCCACCTGGCCGAACAAGGCCGCGCTGAGGAAGGTGGAGGAGATGTCGGAGGTCTGGCCGTAACCGTTCAGCAGGCCCGGCGTGGCGGCTGCGGCGCTCGGCGCCAGCAGGAACCGCGCCGCCGCCGAACCCTGCTCCTGCTTACCGGTGGAATCGATGGTCTGGCGGAAGACGAAGGCGCCCAGGACGAAGTTCAGGCGGTCCGACAGGTCGCCGGCGTAGCGCAGCTCCTGCGAGAACTGGCGCTGTTCGGAGGGATTGGCCGAGATGGTGGTGATGGGCAGGCCCAGGAAGTCCCGGTCGTTGGAGGGGTTCCAGTCCCAGTAGCGCCAGGCGGTGATGGAGGTCAGGGCGCCGGGTCCCACCTCCCAGTTCACCGTCAGGGCCGCGCCGCCCACGTCCTGATAGGAACGGTGGGGCGTATCGGCGTCGGTGAGCCTGTCGAAGGCGTCGAAGCTTGGAGGCCGGTAGTTCAGGTCGGCGGCGATGCCTTCATAGCGCCGGTTCGCCGCCCGCTGGGTGGGGGCGACGCCGGCCACGACCTGGGCGTAGCCTTCGGGACGCTGGCGGGTGTAGTCGCCGGCCAGGATCACCTCCAGCTTGTCATTGACCAGGAAGAGGACCTGGCCCTTCAGGCCCAGATTGTTGAGGTCGTTGAGGTCGTCCTGGGTGGCGGTGTTGTAGAGGACGCCGTCTCGGCGGGTGCCCGAGAAGGACAGGCGCGCGGCGATCCGCTCGGACAGGGGGCCCGTGATCGAGGCCTTCACCTGCTGGAAGTTGAGGTCGCCGACGCTGACTTCCACATCGGTGCGAGGCGTGAACTGCGGTCGCCGGCTGGTGACGTTGATGGCGCCGGCCGTGGTGTTCTTGCCATAGAGCGTGCCCTGCGGTCCGCGAAGCACCTCGATCTGCTCCACATCGACGAAGTCAAGGGTGGCCGCCGCCGGCCGGGCGTGGAAGACCCCGTCGATATAGAGGCCGACGCCCGGCTCGATCCCGTCATTGGTCAGGCCATAGGGCGAACCCAGACCCCGGATGTTGATGGCCGAGTTTCGGGGGTTGGTGGAATAAAACTGAACGGTGGGCACCATCTCCTTCAGCCGGGTGACGTTGAAGGTCCCGGTGTCGGCCACCTGACTGGCGCTGAGCACCGTGACCGGGATGGGCACATCCTGCAGCAGCTCCACCCGCCGCCGGGCGGTGACGGTGATTTCCTCGACATTCACCGCGCTGGTGGAGCCGCCCGCGGTCTGGGCGGCGACGTCATGGGCGCCCAGAAGGGCGAGAGCCGAAGCGGCGACGAAGAGCTGAGTACGAATGGAAACTGACATGGGTCCCTCCCTAAAACATATAAAATCTAGCAAGAAAGTAGAGAATAGAAAGGCCAAGATTTTCTCAACCCGTTTCGGCCTTAGCTAGGGGGCTGGAGCGGCGGGCGGACTGCGCCCGGAGGCGGCCTGAGCCCGTCCAGGGTCTGGGCCGCGAGCGAGGCTTCCAGCGCGCCCCGGCAATCGGCCAGCAGGAGGCGGACCTTGCAGGTCGCCACGCGATCGCATCCCTGGCAGGCAGGGCTGTCTGGGCTGCACTCGTGACTCCACAGGCGGACCCCGCTGGCGTTCACAATGTCGAGGACTGACACCGACGCCGGCGGCCTGGCGAGGCGATAGCCGCCCGCGCGGCCGCGCTGACTGACCAGCAGGCCTTGGTGCGAGAGGTCTGTCAGGATGGATTCCATGAACTTCGGCGAGGCGGCCAGGCCCTCTGCGACCCGGTGCGCGCTGGCGAAGCGAGGATACCGGTCGGCGAGCCACAGGGCGGCGCGAAGGGCGTAGCGGGCGCGGCTTGCAAACATGCTGGCCTCCTAAACCATATTAAACAAATGGGAAAAGAAGGGGAATGTCCAGCCCCTTCGATGGGCGCCGGCCCAGAAAGAGCGTTAAGTCGCTAAAACATACTGGACAAATAGGGATACAGGGGCTTTCCTCCTCTTGAGCTTTCGGAGACACCCCATGGCCGCTCTTCTCGACCGCCGTATTTTCCTGCAAGCCGCGTCCGCGCTGGCCGTGGCGGCCTGTGCGCCCCGGGGCGGCGCATCCCAGACGCTGCTGAATGTCAGCTATGATCCCACGCGGGAGTTTTACAAAGAATACAATGCGTTATTCGACGCCTTCTGGCGCGGCGAGGGTCACTCCGGCGTGACGATGGAGCAGTCTCATGGCGGTTCTGGCAAACAGGCGCGCTCGGTCATCGACGGGCTTGAAGCCGATGTGGTCACGCTGGCCCTGTCTGCGGATATCGACCAGATCGCCCAGCGGGGCCTCCTGGCCCGCGACTGGCAATCGCGCCTTCCGGACAACAGCTGCCCCTATACCTCGACCATCGTTTTCCTGGTCCGGAAGGGCAATCCCAAGCAGATCCGTGACTGGAACGATCTGCTCAAGCCTGGGGTGGAGGTGATCACCCCCAACCCGAAGACCTCCGGCGGGGCGCGCTGGAATTACCTCGCAGCATGGGCCTACGCGGCCAGTCAGGGGGGCGGGGAGCGCGGCGCCGAGGCCTTTGTGAGCGAGATGTTCCGTCATGTTCCGGTGCTCGACACCGGCGCCCGGGGCTCCACCACCACCTTCGTCCAGCGCGGCATCGGCGATGTGCTGCTGGCCTGGGAGAACGAAGCCTTCCTGGCCATCGAGGAACTGGGCGAGGGCGCGGTAGAGATCGTGTCGCCAGCCCTCTCGATCCTCGCCGAACCCCCGGTGGCCGTCGTGGACGCCATCGCTCAGCGCCGCGGGACCCTGGAGCTGGCGCAGGCCTATCTGTCCCATCTCTACGAGCCCGACGCCCAGGCCCTGATCGCCAAGCACCACTTCCGCCCGCGCAACGCCGAGGTCGCCGCCGCCAACCGGGACAAGTTCCCCGAGCTGCAGCTGGCCACCATCGCCGATTTCGGCGGCTGGGACGCCGCCCAGGCCAAGCACTTCAGCGAGGGCGGCGTGTTCGACAAAATCTATCAGCCGGCCGCCCGATGAGCCTGGCCCTTCCCACCGCCGCCGCCGGCGCCCGGCGACGGCGGCGACACGTGCTGCCCGGCTTCCAGCTCTCGCTGGGCTTTACGGTCATCTATCTGAGCCTGATCGTGCTCATCCCGCTCTCGGCCCTGCTGCTGCGGCCATGGGAACTGGGCGTCGCGGGGGTCTGGGAGGTCGTCTCATCGCCCCGGGTGGTGGCGGCGCTGCGGCTGAGCTTCGGCGCCTCGGCCATCGCCGCGGCGGTCAATGCGGTGATGGGCCTGCTGGTGGCCTGGATCCTGGTGCGCACCCGCTTCCCGGGTCGCCGGCTGCTGGACGCGATCATCGATCTGCCCTTCGCCCTGCCCACCGCCGTGGCGGGGATTGCGCTGACCGCCCTCTATGCGCCCAACGGCCCCATTGGCCAGTGGCTGACCGAACTGGGCATTCGTGCGGCCTATTCCCCCCTGGGCGTGATCATCGCCCTGACCTTCGTGGGCTTCCCCTTCGTGGTCCGTGCGGTTCAGCCGGTGCTGGAGGACCTTGAGGCCGGTCTGGAGGAGGCCGCCCTGACGCTTGGCGCCTCGGCCTGGCAGAGGACGTGGATGGTGGTCCTGCCGGCGGTGCGCCCGGCGCTCATCACGGGCGTCTCGCTGGCCTTCGCCCGCGCCGTCGGCGAGTATGGCTCGGTCATCTTCATCGCCGGCAACCTGCCCCTGCGGACCGAGATCGCACCCCTGCTGATCATCGTGCGCCTGGAAGAGTACGACTATGCCGGCGCCGCCGCCGTGGGTCTGGCGATGCTGACCCTGTCCTTCGTCATCCTGCTGGGGGTCAATCTGCTCCAGCGCGTGATCGCTACGCCCGGAGCCGGCCGATGACCGACAAGCCCCTCGGGCGCCCTTCGCCCGTCCTGCTCGGCCTGGGCGTCGCCTATGTGGTGGTGCTGATCCTGCTGCCCATGGGCATGGTCTTCGTGGAGGCCTTTCGGCGGGGCCCTGAGGCCTATCTGGAGGTCTTCTCCCATCCTGACACCTGGTCGGCCATCCGGCTGACCTTGCTGGTGGCGGCCATAGCGGTGCCCCTGAACGCCGTCTTCGGCGTGGCGGCGGCCTGGGCGGTGACCAAGTTCAACTTCCCGGGCAAGGGTCTGCTGCTGACCCTGATCGACCTGCCGTTCTCGGTGTCTCCGGTGGTCTCCGGCCTGGTCTGGGTGCTGCTGTTCGGGGCCAGCGGCTGGTTTGCGGGTCTGGCGACGGACGCGGGTTTGCGGATTCTGTTCGCAGTCCCAGGCCTGGTGCTGGCGACGCTCTTCATCACCCTTCCGTTCGTGGCGCGCGAACTGATCCCGCTCATGCAGGAACAGGGCGCCGACGAAGAGGAGGCCGCCATCACGCTCGGCGCCGGCGGCTGGCGGACCTTCCTGTTGGTCACCCTGCCCAACATCAAATGGGCGCTGCTCTACGGGGTGCTGCTCTGCAACGCCCGCGCCATGGGCGAATTCGGGGCGGTCTCGGTGGTGTCGGGCCACATCCGCGGCAAGACCAACACCCTGCCGCTGCATGTGGAGATCCTCTACAACGAGTACAATTTCGTGGGCGCCTTCGCCACCGCCTCGGTCCTCGCCGGACTTGCTATTGTCACCCTCGTCATCAAGACCGGGCTCGAGTGGCGCTATGCCGGCGAGCTCTCGGCCAGCCGACGTCACTGAGCTTCAGACCCATGCCTTTGCACGTACAGAACATCGTCAAGGACTACGGCCAGAGCGCCGCCCTGCGCGGCGTCGATCTGGAGATCGCCGACCGGGAGTTCCTGGCCCTTCTGGGACCCTCGGGATCGGGGAAGACCACGCTCCTGCGCATTCTGGCGGGCCTGATCCAGCCGACCGAGGGCCAGGTGAGCTTCAACGGCGCCGACCTGCTGGCCCAGAGCCCTCGCGAGCGCAAGGCCGGCATGGTGTTCCAGCATTACGCCCTGTTCCGCCACATGACCGTGGCGGCCAATATCGGCTTCGGCCTGCGGGTCCGCCCCCGGGGCGAGCGGCCTTCTGCTGAGGACATCCGCCGCCGGACAGAAGAACTGCTTCGGCTGGTTCAGTTGGAAGGCTATGGCGGGCGCTATCCCTCCCAGCTTTCCGGCGGCCAGCGCCAAAGGGTGGCCCTGGCGCGCGCCCTGGCCATCGAGCCCCGGATGCTGCTGCTGGACGAGCCGTTCGGCGCGCTCGACGCCAAGGTGCGTCGCGACCTGCGCCACTGGCTGCGGCGGCTGCATGACGAGACCGGCGTCACCACCATCTTCGTCACCCACGACCAGGAAGAGGCCATGGATTTGGCCGACCGGGTGGCCATCCTGAACCAGGGGCGCATCGAGCAGGTGGGCGCGCCCAACGACATCTACGCCGCGCCGGCCACGCCGTTCGTCTTCGACTTCCTGGGCGCGGCCAATTCGGGGCAGGGGGAGGTCCGCGGCGGCGAACTGCACCTCTTCGACGCCCGTTTCCCCGCGGGCGAGGCGGTCGACGGCAAGGTGACCGCCTTCTTCCGTCCCCATGAGGTGGAGATCAATCCCGCCGACGGTCGGGGGTTCGAGGCCGAGGTGATCGGGATCATCGCCCGCGGCCCCGCCACGCGCATCGAATGCGCCCGGGGCGACTCGGTGCTGGAGATCGACTGGACCCGCGGTCGTCTGCCGGACGGCGTCGGGCGCGGGGCGAAGGTCCGGCTGGCGCCGGAGCGCTTCACCACCTTCGCCGCGGGCGGCTGAGGCGCGGCGCGTCGGGGCTGACGCTCAGGCGAGCACGCCCAGGGGGGCGGCTTCGGGGCGTTCCACCAGGTCGGTGAGGCTGGTGTTCTCCAGCACTTCGGCCAGGGCGTCGCGGCCCTTGGCGAAGGCCATGCGGATGCGGCAGCCGTCGGGATCGGGGCAGTCGTCGCAGGGCCGGTAGCTGGTCACCGAGGCGCAGGGCAACATTGCCAGGGGACCGTCGATGGAGCGGATGACGTCGGCCAGGCTGATCTCATCCGGGGCGCGGGCCAGGCGGTGGCCGCCCTCGCGACCGCGCTCGCTGATGGTCAGCCGGGCGCGCTTGAGGTCGATGAGAATGGCTTCCAGGAATTTGCGCGGCAGATCGTCGGCCAGAACGATCTCGCCGGTGTTCATCGCCTTCGGATAGGACCGCGCCAAACTCATAAGGGCGCGAATGGCGTAGAGCGCCTTCTTGGAGATCATCTCGTTTCCGCTGGGGCGGCGCGCCGTGCGTCGCCTGCAAAATTCCTAGTTGATCGGCGTACATAGTTTCAAGAGCCGACCCGCGCCACCTTCGATCGGCCGGAGGCGGAGCGGCGCGTCATCGCAGGCGACGACGGCGCCAGGCGGTGGAACCGCATCCTCGTCCGTCCATTGCCAAGGTCATGGGCCGATCAGCAGCAGGACAGCCGAGGGTGGTGATCCTGGGCGGCGGATTCGCCGGCCTGGCCGCAGCCCGCGCGCTCAAGGGCGCGCCCTGCCGGGTGACCCTGGTGGACCGCCAGAACCATCACTGTTTCCAGCCCTTGCTCTATCAGGCGGCCACGGCGGCGCTGACCGCCAACGACGTGGCCTGGCCCATCCGCGAAATCCTGGGACGCCAGGCCGATCTCGACATCCTCATGGACGAGGTGGAGGGCCTCGATCCCGAGGCGCGGCAGGTGAGGCTGTCGGGCGGGACGCTGAACTATGATCGGCTGATCGTCGCCACCGGCGCCAGCCACGACTATTTCGGCCATGACGAATGGGCGGCCCATGCGCCCGGCCTGAAGACGATCAATGACGCCATCCACATCCGCAGCCGTCTGCTGCGGGCGTTCGAGCGCGCCGAGGCGAGCCGGGACGAGGCCGAGCGGGCGGCGCTCACCACCTTTGTCGTGGTGGGGGGCGGCCCCACCGGGGTGGAGATGGCCGGCGCCATTTCCGATCTCGCCCGCGGCGCCCTGTCCCGGGACTTCCGTCATGTGGCGCCGGAGAAGGCCCGGGTCATCCTGGCCGAGGCGGCCCCCCGCATCCTTAGCGGCTTCCCCGAGCCGCTCAGCCGCTACGCCGCCCGCGCCCTGGAACGGCGCGGCGTGGAGGTCAGGCTGGACGCAGCCGTGAAGTCGGTGAAGGCGGGCGAAATCCAGATCGGCGAAGACACCCTCAGGGTAGGGGCGGTGGTCTGGGCGGCCGGGGTGCGGGCCTCCCCCGCCGCGGACTGGCTGGGGATCGAGGGGGACAAGGCCGGGCGGATCGCCGTGGGGCCGGATCTCGCCCTGCCCGGACGGCCGGAGATCTTCATCATCGGCGACCTGGCCTCGGCCTGCGACGCGCGGGGGCAGCGCCCCCCAGGCCTGGCCCCGGCGGCCAAACAGATGGGCGACCATGTGGGGGCGAGGCTCAAGGCCGAGTTCAGCGGCCGCCCGAAGCCCTCGAGCTTCGTCTATCGGCACCAGGGGGACCTGGCCACCATCGGGCGCCGGGCGGCCATCGTGCGGCGAGGGGGCTGGTCGATCACCGGCTATCCCGCCTGGGCCTTCTGGAGCTTGGCGCACATCTATTTCCTGGTGGGCGCGCGCAACCGGCTGGCGGTGGCCGCCACCTGGGCCTGGAACTACCTGACCTTCACCCGACGGGCGCGGCTCATCACCTGATCAGGCCAGCGCCTGGCCCAGCCGCGCCAGCACCTGACCCTCGCTCACCTGATCGCCCGCCGCCACGCTCAGGGTCTCCAGCACGCCGTCGAAGGCTGCGACCAGGGTGTATTCCATCTTCATGGCCTCCAGGGTGAGGATCGCCGCGCCCTTGGCCAGGGCCTGACCGGCCTGCGCATGAAGGACTGTGACCTTTCCGGGCATGGGGGCCAGGACCTGACCATCCCCCGCGGCGCCCGCGCCGGCGGCCTGGGGCGCAGGCGAGGCGAAGCCATAGGCCTCGCCCGCCTCGAAGACCACCAAGGCGCCGTCCACCATCGCCCCTGCCGGGACCTCGGCCAGGGTCTCGTCGGGCGCGGCGACATTGCGCACCTCCGTGCCGTAGGCCAGCAGGGCCTCAGGCCTTGCCGACGCGCCCAGTCGGAAGCCCTTCAGCGCCGCCCAGGGATCGGCCGTGGGACCAGGCGCGGTCTCGGCGACCCGCAGGGCCGCGGCCGCACTCCAGGCGGCCTGGGACGGGGTCTCGGGCGGCAACAGGTCGGCCAGGCGCTCGCCGATAAAGCCCGTATCGAGCTGCGCCGCCCCGAAGTCCGGATGCTCCACCAGCCGGGTCAGGAAGCCGGCATTGGTCCGCACGGGCCAGACCTCGACCTCCGCGCAGGCCTTCGCCAGCCGGCCGATCGCCGTGGCGCGATCTGGTCCATGGGCGATCAGCTTGGCGATCATCGGATCATAGTGGGAACTGACCTCGTCGCCCTGTTCGACGCCGCCATCCACCCGCACCGTGCGCGGCAGGCTCAGGTGGGACAGGCGGCCGATGGAGGGGAGGAAGTCGCTGGCTGGAGATTCCGCATAGAGGCGCGCCTCCACGGCGTGGCCGGTCAGGGTGATCTCGTCCTGGCTGAGTGGCAGGGGCTCTCCGGCGGCCACCCGCAACTGCCATTCCACCAGGTCCAGGCCGGTCACCGCCTCGGTCACCGGATGCTCCACCTGCAGGCGGGTGTTCATCTCCATGAACCAGATGCGCTCGGCGCTCAGGCCCTGAGAGGCGTCGGCGATAAACTCCACGGTGCCCGCGCCCACATAGTCCACCGCCTGGGCGGCGCGCACCGCGGCCTGGCAGATGGCCGAGCGCGCGGCCTCCGACAGGCCCGGCGCGGGCGCCTCCTCGATCACCTTCTGGTGGCGGCGCTGGACCGAGCAGTCGCGCTCGAAGAGGTGGACGACCTGGCCACGGGTGTCGGCGAACACCTGCACCTCGATATGGCGGGGGCGCGCCACATAGGTCTCCAGCAGCACCCTGTCGTCGCCGAAGCTGGCTAAGGCCTCCCGGCGGCAGCTCTCCAGGGCCGCGGCGAAGTCTTCGGGGCGCTCGACCCGCCGCATCCCCTTGCCCCCGCCGCCGGCGACGGCCTTGATCAGGACCGGATAGCCGATGGCGCCGGCCTCCGCCGCCAGCCGCTCGGGGCTCTGGTCGTCTCCCAGATAGCCGGGCGTCACGGGCACGCCGGCGGTCTGCATCAGCGCCTTGGCTGCATCCTTCAACCCCATGGCCCGGATGGCGGCCGGCGGCGGTCCCACCCAGACGAGACCGGCGGCGATCACCGCCTCGGCGAAGTCGGCGTTCTCGGACAGGAAGCCATAGCCCGGATGGATCGCCGCAGCGCCGGTCTCCCTCGCCGCCGTCAGGACGGCCTCGCCCCGCAGATAGCTCTCCCGGGCCGGCGCAGGTCCCAGACGCACGGCGGCGTCGGCCTCGCGCACATGGGCGGCGCCTGCGTCGGCGTCGGAATAGACGGCGATGGTCCGCACCCCCAGCCGCCGGGCGGTGCGGATGATGCGGCGGGCGATCTCGCCGCGGTTGGCGATCAGCAGGCTCTCGATCATCGGGATCACATCCGGAAGACGCCGAAGCGCGTCTCGGGCACAGGCGCGTTCAGGGCGGCCGACAGGGACAGGCCCAGGACATCGCGGGTCTGGGCCGGGTCGATGATCCCGTCGTCCCACAGCCGGGCGGTGGCGAAATAGGGGCTGCCTTCGTCCTCATAGCGTTGGCGGATGGGGGCCTTGAAGGCCTCCTCGTCCGCCGCGGGCCAGGTCTCGCCCCGGGCCTCCAGCCCGTCGCGGCGGATGGTGGCCAGGACGCTGGCGGCCTGCTCGCCGCCCATGACGCTGATGCGGCTGTTGGGCCAGGTCCACAGGAAGCGGGGCGAATAGGCCCGGCCGCACATGCCGTAGTTCCCGGCCCCGAAGGACCCGCCGATGAGCACGGTGAGCTTGGGAACCTGGGCGCAGGCCACGGCGGTCACCAGCTTGGCGCCATCCTTGGCGATGCCGCCCGCCTCGTACTTGCCGCCCACCATGAAGCCGGAGATGTTCTGCAGGAAGAGCAGGGGGATGCGTCTCTGGCAGGCCAGCTCGATGAAGTGCGCGCCCTTCAGGGCGCTCTCCGAGAAGAGCACGCCGTTATTGGCCAGGATCGCCACAGGAAATCCCCAGATGCGGGCGAAGCCGCAGACCAGGGTCGTCCCATAGAGGGCCTTGAACTCGTCGAAGTCCGAGCCGTCCACGATGCGTGCGATCACCTCGCGCACGTCATAGGGCGCGCGGACGTCGGTGGGGACGACGCCGTAGAGCTCCTGGGGGTCGAAGGCCGGCGGCCGTGGCGGCGCCAGCGCCAGGTCCACGGACTTGGTGGTGTTCAGATTGGCGATGATGGCGCGGACGATCAGCAGGGCGTGGACATCGTTCTCCGCCACATGGTCCACCACGCCCGAGCGCCGCCCATGGGTGTCGGCGCCGCCCAGTTCTTCGGCGCTGATCACCTCGCCGGTGGCGGCCTTCACCAGGGGCGGGCCGCCCAGGAAGATGGTGCCCTGGTCGCGGACGATCACCGTCTCGTCGGACATGGCAGGCACATAGGCGCCGCCGGCGGTGCAGGACCCCATGACGCAGGCGATCTGGGCGATGCCCGCGGCGCTCATCTGGGCCTGGTTGAAGAAGATTCGGCCGAAATGGTCGCGGTCGGGAAAGACCTCGGCCTGGTGGGGCAGGTTGGCCCCGCCGGAATCCACCAGATAGACGCAGGGCAGGCGGTTTTGCAGGGCGATTTCCTGGGCCCGCAGATGCTTCTTCACGGTCAGGGGGAAGTAGGCGCCGCCCTTCACCGTGGCGTCATTGGCCAGGATCATCACCTCGCGGCCGCTCACCCGGCCGATGCCGGCGATGACGCCGGCCGCCGGCGCCTCGTCGTCATAGACCCCGTCCGCCGCCAGGGCGCCGACCTCCAGGAAGGGGGAACCGGGATCGAGCAGGTGGGTGACCCGCTCGCGGGGCAGGAGCTTGCCCCGGGCGGCGTGGCGCTGGCGCGAGGCTTCCGGCCCGCCCAGGGCCGCCTTCGCCAGACGGGCGCGGAGGTCCTCGGCCAGGGCGCGGTTCACCTGGTCATTGGCCCGGAAGGCCTCGCTCCGGGGATCGATGTTGCTGGCGAGCCGGCTCATCCCCCGATCAACTCCCGACCGATCAGGAAGCGGCGGATCTCGTTGGTGCCCGCCCCGATGTCATAGAGCTTGGCGTCACGCAGCAGACGCTCCACGGGATAGTCGCGGGTGTAGCCCGCGCCGCCCAGGGCCTGGATGGCCTCCAGCGTGACCTTCACCGCGCTTTCGGACGCCATGAGAATGGCGCCGGCGGCGTCGAACCGGGTGGTGTGGCCAGCGTCGCAGGCCTTGGCCACAGCATAGACATAGGACCTCGCCGCGTTCAGGGCGACATACATGTCGGCCACCTTGGCCTGCATGAGCTGGAAGCTGCCGATGGGGGCGCCGAACTGCCGCCGCTCGCGAACATAGGGCAGCACGACGTCCAGGGCCGCCTGCATGATGCCCAGGGGGCCGCCGGCCAGGACGGCGCGCTCATAGTCCAGCCCGCTCATCAGCACGCCCACGCCGCCGTTCAGGGGGCCAAGGACATTCTCCTCCGGGACCTCGCAGTCCTCGAACACCAGTTCGCCGGTGTCGGAGCCGCGCATGCCCATCTTGTCCAGCTTCTGGGCGCAGGAGAATCCGGCGAAGCCCTTCTCGATGAGGAAGGCGGTCATCCCGCGGCCGCCGGCCTCGGGGTCGGTCTTGGCATAGACCACCAGCACGTCGGCGTGCGGCCCGTTGGTGATCCAGAACTTGGTCCCGTTCAGCACATAGCGATCGCCGCGATGCTCGGCCTTGAGCCGCATGGACACCACGTCCGAGCCCGCCTGGGCCTCGCTCATGGCCAGGGCGCCCACGTGCTCGCCGCTGATCAGCCCGGGCAGGTAGCGCCGCTTCTGTTCCTCCGACCCCCAGCGACGGATCTGGTTCACGCACAGGTTGGAGTGGGCGCCATAGGAGAGCCCCACCGAGGCCGAGGCGCGGCTCACCTCCTCCATGGCCACCACATGTTCGAGATAGCCCAGACCCAGGCCGCCGAACGCTTCCTCGACGGTGATCCCGTGCAGGCCGAGCGCCCCCATGGCGGGCCACAGGTCCCGGGGGAAGGTGTTCTCGGCGTCGATGGCCGCCGCGCGGGGCGCGATCTCGGCCTGGGCGAACCGGGCCGTGGTCTCGCGAATGGCCTCGGCGGCCTCGCTGAGCTGGTGTCGGAAGGCGGGGGCGGCGGACAAGTCTTCCTCCTGGGACCGAACGGCGAGGGTGGAGACTAGAACGGCCCCGAACGCATCGGAAATTGTCGTTAAGCCTGTCATCGCATAGATGACGTCTATGATTGAGCGCTACCAGCTCCGATACTTTCTGGCCGTGGTGGACGCCGGGAACTTTTCTCGCGCCGCGGCCCAGGTGAATGTGACCCAGCCCACCCTGTCGGCGGGCATCGCCAAGCTGGAGGCGGCCGTGGGCGCACGGCTCTTTCTGCGCAACAGCAAGCGGGTGGAGCTGACCGAGGCCGGCGCGCGCCTTCTCGACCATGCCCGTGCGATCGAGGGCGAGTTCCACAGCCTGGAGGCGGGCCGAACCCTGGGGTCGGGGCCGCGTGTGGTGCGGATCGGGGTGATCTCCAGCCTGCCCCTGCGCCTGTTGAAGGGGGTGCTCACCGCTGCGGGTCACGCCGGGGCGGCCATCGAACTGGTGGAGGGGACCGAGAGGGACCTGGCCCAGCGCCTCCAGCGCGGCCGGCTGGACGTGGCCGTCTCCCTCGTCCGTTCGGACGAGACGCGGCTTTCCCAGACGCCCCTGTTCGAGGAAGGCTACCGCCTGGCGGTGGCGCCGTTCCATGTCTGCGCGGGTCAGGACGAGGTGGCCGGCGAGGCCCTGGGGGCGGAGACCATGATCGTGCGGCGACATTGCGAGGTCCTGCCCCAGACCAGCCGCTACTTTACCGAGCGCGGCGTGAGGCCGCGCTTCGCCTACCGGTCCACCAATGACGAGCGGGTGCTGGCCCTGGTGGCCGGGGGGCTGGGCGTGACAGTCATGCCCGACTGCTATGCTGACGCCGATGCGCCGGCCTGGCCCCGGCTCGAGGGGTTTGGCCTGCGGCGGCAGGTAGGCCTGCTCCACCTGCCCGGCGCGGAGGCGGCGTTCTCCGGGGGGGAGTTGTGGCGCGCTCTGCACGAAGTTCATCCCGCCGACTGAGGCGCTCCCCGGCCATCTTCACCGGGCCCGCAGAGCGCTGTGGCGCACCTTCGGATTCGTCAGTATTGGGAGGAAATGTCGACCCCCAAAGCCCCCGCCGCCATGGCGTCCGCGCTCATCATCGCCATGGCCGGGACACCCGTCATGGCCCAGGCGCCGCTTCCCCCGGAGGTGGCGGCGCTGATCGAAGCACAGGCCGCCAAGATCCGTGATCTGGAGGCCCGGCTGGAGCGCCTGGAAGCTAAGGCGGACGCCTCGCCGCTGCCGACGGCCCAGTCCCAACCACCAAAGCCGCCGCCCATCTCCCTGGCGCTGGCCCCTGCGCCGCAGGCCCGGAGTTCCGATCGGGCGCTCGAGCCGCTCACCGTGCGCGGCAGGCTTCAGGCCGACGCCCTGGTCTTCAACAATGACGAGGGCTCGGTCAGCACGGGCACGCAGCTTCGGCGTCTGCGCCTGGGGGTGAAGGGCGATGTCAGCGAACGCTTCGGCTATGTCGCCGATGTCGATTTCGCGGGCGGGTCGGTCAATCTCCAGGACGCCTATCTGCGTTACAAGGTGAGCGAGGGCCTGGAACTGGTGGCCGGCCATCTGCGGCCTTCAATCTCGGCTGACGAACTGACCTCCAGCAACCATACGATCTTCCTCGAACGCTCGGCCTACGCCACCACCTTCGCGCCGGGCCGGCGGCTGGGGGTGGCGGCGCATGCCTGGGGCGAAGCCTGGGGCGTGCGCGCAGGCCTGTTCGGCGAGCGCGACGCGTCGGACCTGGACACCGAGCGCAAGGAATCCTCCCTGGCGGCCCTGCGGGTGCATGGGGACCTGTTGCCCGGGGACCCGGCGCTGCATCTGGCGGTGTCCACCTATCACGCCCGCATGCCGGACCGGGGTCCGGGCGTCTGGTTGCGGGTGCGGCCCGAGACCAACCGCGCCCCGCGCCTGCTCGATACCGGCGCCTTCATCGCCAGCGAGGCCGCCTTCTGGGGCCTGGAGGTCGGCTATGGCGCCGGCCCGCTGACTCTGCAGGCGGAAGGCGGCCGGGTGGACTATGGCGGGCCCATCTCGGCGCCGGATTATGACGGCTGGTCGGCCCAGGCGGCCTGGCGCTGGACGGGGGAGGGGCGACCCTATGACATCCAGACCGGAACCTTCGGCCGGATCACCCCCGACCGCCCCCTGGGCCAGGGGGGCTTCGGCGCCGTGGAGACCGGGCTGCGCGTGACCCATGTGGACCTGGGCGACGAGGCCGTCCATGGGGGCGAGATGACCACCCAGGGCCTGGTGGTGAACTGGCATCCGGTCACCCGCGTGCGCCTGTCGGGCAATCTGATCCAGGCGCGGATCGAGCGGCTGAGCGCGCCGGCGTTGGACGAGGTTCTGCTGACTCTTCGCGCCGCGGTGGACTGGTAGGCCGGAACGCTTCTCCCCCTTCGCCCGTTGGCCCCCGAAGGCGCCCAGGCGCCCGCGACCGGAGGACGGGGCCATGGGGCGGAATACGGATGGATCGACGGGCCGTTGGGCCAGGCTCGGCGTGCGGGCGCTGGCGGCGGTTTTGCTGCTGATCGGCGCGGTGCTGAGCGTCGGCGGCGTCTGGCTTCTCGCCCTGGGCGGCTCGGCCTACTATCTGCTGGCGGGTCTGGGCCTTGTGGCCTCAGGCGTCTTCCTGATGCGGCTGAGCCCGCTGGGCGTCTGGATTTATCTTGCCGTCTATCTGGCCACCCTGGCCTGGGCCGTATGGGAGGTAGGCTTCAACGCCTGGGCCCTGACGCCGCGCGTCATCGCCCCCACCGTCCTGCTGATCCTTGTGCTCTTCGCCGCCCAGGCGGTCTTCGCAGACCGCCGCACGCGCTGGCTGGGTCCGCTGGGACTGGCCTATTCGGTGGTGGCCGCGGCGGTCTGGGTGCTCATGATCAACGTCCAGACCCAGCCCGTGGGGACGGGGGCGGCGGACAAGGTCATCGCCGGAAGCGCGCCGGCCTCGGCGGGGTCGGACTGGCCCGCCTATGGCGGCGACAAGGGCGCCACCCGTTATACCCGTCTTTCGGGCATCGACCGCGACAGCGTGAAGACCCTGCAGAAGGTCTGGACCTATCACACCCGCGATCTTCCCAGCGAGCAGTCCCAGGGCAAGTATTCCGCCCAGACCACGCCACTTAAGGTGGGCGACAGCCTGTATCTCTGCTCGGCCAAGAATATCCTGATTTCGCTCGACGCCGGCACGGGGCGCGAGCGCTGGCGCCACGATCCGGGCGTGCCCGACGACGCCATCCCCTACAGCGCCAGCTGCCGCGGCGTGGTCTATCATCAGGCCCCGGATCTGCCCCAGGGCGGCGCCTGCAAGGCGCGGATCATCCAGGGCACACTGGATGGCCGGCTCATCGCCGTGGACGCCATGACCGGCCAACCCTGCGCTGACTTCGGCCACGGCGGGGTGGTGAGCCTGCTGGAGGGGATCGGTCGCTCCACGCCCGGCTTCTTCGCCGTCACTTCGCCGCCCACCCTGGTGAACGGGGTCGTGGTCACCGGCCATCAGGTGCTGGACGGCCAGAGGCGCGATGCGCCCTCCGGCGTGATCCGGGGCTATGACGCCGTCACTGGCGAGATGCTCTGGGCCTGGGACATGGGCCGGCCGGGCCAGAAGGGGCTGCCGGGAGAGGGCGAGACCTACACCCGCGGCACCCCCAACATGTGGACCACCGCCACGGGCGACGACGCCCTGGGCCTGGTCTATCTGCCCATGGGCAACGCCGCAGTGGACTATTACGGGGCCGATCGGCGGCCGGAGTCCAACCAGTTCTCCACCGCCCTGGTGGCCCTGGACGTGACCACGGGCGAGCCGGCCTGGAGCTTCCAGACTGTCCGCTACGACGTGTGGGACTATGATCTGGGCGGGCAGGGCAGTCTGGTGGACATCGCCACCCCGCAAGGTTCGATCCCGGCCATCGTCCTGCCCAGCAAGCAGGGGGACATCTATGTCCTAGACCGCCGCACGGGCGCGCCGCTCTTTCCGGTGGAGGACCGCCTGGCGCCTCGCGGCGGGGTGGAGCCGGACAATCTTTCGCCGACCCAGCCCTTCAGCAGCTTCCACACCGTTCGCAAGCGCGACCTGACCGAGCGGGACATGTGGGGCATGTCGCCCATCGACCAGCTCTGGTGCCGCATCCAGTACCGTCAGGCCAACTATGAGGGCGTCTACACTCCGCCCAGCTTGGACCGCCCCTGGATCCAATACCCCGGTTATAACGGCGGCTCCGACTGGGGCGGGGTAGCCATCGATCCCCGGCGCGGCGTGATCGTCGCCAACTACAACGACATGCCGAATTACAACCAGCTGATCACCCGTGAGGAGGCCCGCTCTCGCGGCCTCTTGCCCATCGACGCGCCGGAGGCCGACGGCGGCGATCCCAGCGCGGGCGTGCCGCAGAAGGAGGTCCCCTACGCGATCGATCTGAACGCGGGCTGGCGGGTGCCCTTCACCAAGATGATGTGCAAGCAGCCCCCCTATGGCGGCATTCGCGCCATCGACCTGGCCACCGGCCGAACCCTCTGGGACCGCCCCCTGGGCCAGGCCCGGCGCAACGGCCCGTTCAATATCCCGTCCATGCTGCCGCTGACCATCGGCACGCCGAACAATGGCGGGTCGGTGATCACGGCGGGCGGCGTGCTGTTCATCGCCGCCACTACCGACAATGTGATCCGCGCCATAGACCTGGAAACCGGCGAGACCCTGTGGCGGGACGTTCTTCCCGCCGGCGGTCAGGCCAACCCCATGATGTATGAGGTCGATGGGCGGGAATTCCTGCTGATCATGGCCGGCGGCCACCACTTCATGGAGACGCCCATCGGCGATGCGCTGGTGGCCTACGCCCTGCCGCCGCCCAACGAAAGGTAGGAACCCGCCCCGCCCCGGCCCGTTGGTTTCAGGACAAAGGAGACACCCGATGATCGACCTTTCCTGGGAACTGCTCTACGGCCTCGGCGCCCTCTTCATCGCCCTGGCCATCGCCTATGGGCTGATGCGCAATCGCGGGCGCAACAAGGCAAATGATGCGATCACCGAACAGGCCACCCGCGAGGAGTATCAGCATCCCGAGCGCTATGAGCGCACCGAAGAGGAGTTCCGCGAGCGCGTGCGTCCCTCTTAAGGGGGACGTCGCAGGCTGAATTAACCGCGTCCATAAACCCCATTTTCAAGCTCCCCTGCGAGGATCGCGCCGCGCAGGGGATGGGCATGAGCAGGCAGGACCGACTTCCTAGCACCAGTCTCGGGTCGGCCGACCTTGCCGACCTGTCCGTGCTGGTGGTCGATGACCACGCCAACACCGTGCTCCTGATGACCGACGTCCTACGCGCCGCGGGCGTGGGTCAGGTCTTCTCCGCGGCCAACGGCCTAGCGGCGCGACAGGAGATCGCCCGCCGCGACCCGAAGATCATCTTCACCGACCGGCGCATGCCGCTCATGGACGGGCTGGACCTGACCCGAGCCGTCCGACTGGCTGCGGTGCGACCTGACCCCCTGACGCCCAATCCCGAAGTGCCCATCATCATGGTGAGCGGCCACCGAAGCGCCCGCGAGGTGGAGGAGGCGCGCCAGGCCGGCGTCAATGAGTTCGTCATGAAGCCCTTCACGCCTGCGGCGCTTCTGTCGCGCATCCAGCTGGTGCTGAGCCATCCGCGCCCCTTCGTCGTCTCCAACGTCTATATCGGCCCCGACCGGCGCCGGCGCACCGAGCTCAGCTACGGCGGCCCCCTGCGCCGCAACAGCGACCCCGAAGAGGTGGTGGACGTGGTCGAGCGCCGCGCCGCCCGTGAAACGATCAGCGTGGAGTTGGAGGCCATGCGCCGGCTCATCGCCGCCCGGGGCGGGGTGGACCGCGCCACCCTGCAGATGACCTATCGCGTGATGCAGCACACCCGCTTTCGGGCCAAGCAGGTGCGCGACAAGATGCTGGACCGCGCCTCTTCGGCCCTGCTGGCCTATGCCGCCGAGGTGGGCGGCATGGAGCATTGCGACTCAGAACTGGTGGAGGCCCATCTCGACGTCCTGTCCCAGATCCTGGAGGCCGATGAGGCCGACGCTATGGGCGCGGCCAAGCGGGTGCGCGGGCTCGAAGCCCTGATCCGGCGCAAGCGCGCGGCCAACCTGGCGCAGCAGGCCGCCTGACTCCGCCCTTGGGGCTTCAATCCGCCAGGGAAACCGACTACCGCAAGCCATGGCTGAAGCTTTCAACGACCTGATCCTGCCCGCCGACAAGGCCGAGCGCTACCGCACCCTGACCGACGAGATCAAAGCCGTCCTGGAGGGCGAGCCCAACCTCACCGCGCGGATGGCCACGGTGGCCTCCATGCTGGCGGCCAGCTTCGACCACTTCTTCTGGACCGGCTTCTATGTGGTCGATCCCGACAAGGACGACGAACTGGTGGTGGGCCCCTATCAGGGCACCCTGGGCTGTCTGAGGATCAAGTTCGGCCGCGGGGTCTGCGGGACGGCGGCGGCCACGGGCGAGACCCAGCTGGTCCCGGACGTCCACGCCTTTCCCGGACACATCGCCTGCGACGGCCGCTCGCAGAGCGAAATCGTCGTCCCGGTGTTTGACGCCGCGGACCGATTGATCGCGGTGCTGGACGTGGATTCCGACCAGAAGGCGGCCTTCGACGAACAGGACGCCTTGTGGTTGCAAGTGATTGTTAAGGAAGCGTTTTCCATGTCCAGAACGGCCTGAGACTTGAAGGGTTGATCCCCGTCGTTCCCGCTCCGGGACGGCGGAGATGCGACCCCTATGCTGACGACCGAAATTCTGCACCCCAGCGCCCTGGACGCCGCCGATGCGGCGGTGTGGCGCGACCTCTGCGCGTCCCATCCAGACACAGCCTCGCCGCTCCTGGGGCCGGACTTCGCCCGCGCGGTGGGGGCGTCCCGTCCCGACGCGGCCGTGGCCATCTGGCGGCAGGGCGCGGCGCCTGTCGCCTTTCTTCCGCACATGCGCCGCCCCGGCGGACTGGCCCGACCCATCGGTGCGCCCCTGTCGGACTATCATGGCCTGGTCGCGGCCCGGCCGATGGACCTGGCCTCGGCCCTGTCGCTGGCCGACATTTCCGCCTACCGCTTCAGCGGGCTGGTCGGCCCGGCGGTCGAGGCCGCGACTCACGGCCTTGCGGGCCAGCCCGCCTATGTGATCGACATCGGCGATGACGCCCCGGCCTATCTGGAGGCGCTCCGGTCGGCCAGCCCCAAGCGCTTCAAAAACTTCCGGCGCCTGGAGCACAAGCTGGAGCGGGAGGTGGGACCGCCCCGCCTCGTCGCGCCCGACCAGGACCCTCGCGCCCTGGAGCAGGTCCTCGCCTGGAAGCGCGACCAGCTGGCGCGCAGCGGCCTGCAGGACTTCCTGGCGCCGGCCTGGGTGAACCAGCTGCTGTGGCGGCTCTTCTCCGAGCCGGCAGGCGAATTGCGGGGCCTGCTGATCGGCCTCTATGCGGGCGACCAGCTGCTGGCCGGTCAGTTCGGCGTCCGGCACGGCGGGATCTTCCACCCCTGGATCGCCTCCACCAATCCAAACATGCACCCGTGGTCGCCGGGCCAGCTCTTCCTGCTGGCTGCCATCGCGGCCATGCCGGGACTGGGCCTGCGAACCTATGACCTCGGGCCCGGACATGAACACTACAAGGCGCCCTTCGCCCTGAGCCGGCGGGAAATCTGGTCCGGGACGGTGGCGGCCGCCGGCGTACGGGGCCTTCGCGCGCGAATGGGCGAGGGCGCCTGGCGCCTGGCCGAGGCGGGCGGCGGCCGCCTGGTCCAGCGGGCGAGGCGCCGTTTCGAAACCATCTCCACCGTAGAACTCACGCTCAGCGGCCGCGTGCGCGGTCTGGCGAGCGCGGTCGCCAGCCGGGCGCGCCGCTCAGAGGCTTGAGGAACGGGGGCGGCCGGTGTCGAAGGCGACCATCAGCGTGATCATTCCCACCCAGCGGCGTCCGCAAGGGCTCGCCGTGGCGGCGCAGTCGATTCTGCGCCAGCAGGGCGTGGCGGCCGATCGGCTCGAGCTGGTGGTGGTGGACAACGATCGCACCCCGTCGGCGGCGCCCCTGGCCGCCGAACTGGCCGCCCAGGCGCCCTTTCCCGTCCACTATGTCCACGAACCCGAACCGGGCGTCGCCAATGCCCGCAACGCCGCCATGGCGCAGGCGTCCGGCGATCTGATCGCCTTCCTGGACGACGACGAGGAGGCGCCCGAACACTGGCTGGCGACCCTGCTGGAGGTTCAGGCGCGGCTCCAGGCCGATGTGGTGTTCGGACCCGTACGCGGCCGGGCGCCGCCGCAGGTGACGCGCCACCGCGACTATCTGGAGACCTTTTTCTCGCGGCTCGGACCGGACGAGGCGGGCCTGATCGAGAACTACTACGGCTGCGGCAACAGCCTGCTGCGGCGGGCGGCCCTGCCTGACCCCATCGCGCCCTTTTCGGCGGTGCGCAATCACACCGGGGGCGAAGATGATCTGCTGTTCGGGGGGTTGAAGGCGGCCGGGGCGCGCTTCGCCTGGGCGGCCGAGGCCTTCGTCTGGGAGGACCCGGTCCCGGCGCGGCTGAGCCTCGGCTACACGATCCGGCGGGCCTTCGCCTATGGCCAGGGGCCCTCGGCGGCCTGCGCCGCGGCCCAGCCGCCGGCCTATCTCGGGCTGGCCTATTGGATGAGCCAGGGCGTCGTCCAGGCGGCGGTCTTCGGCCTGCTGGCGGCCTGGAAAGGCGTGACGGGCGCGCCGGACTTCGCCTTCACCCTGGACCGCGCCGCCCGCGGCCTGGGCAAGACCCTGTGGTGGGGTCCCTTCAAGATCGAATTCTACGGCCGAAGCGCCGCCTGACGAGAGCAAGAACGCCATGATCATTCGCGACTGGACGGCGGAGAAGGCCAGGGCCTTTGGCCGCGAAACCCTGACCTTCGATCACGACCTCCACACCCGCCCCCTGTTCAGCGACGAGGGTCTGGCCGAGGCCCTGGAGGCCTATCCGAGGTCCAGGCTCGGGGTCTTCACCATGAGCGAGGATCCCAGCGACTGGTCCAGCTGGCGCAAAGGCCAGGCCGATGACCTGTCGGGCCAAGACCTGCTGGTCGCGGCCAAGGCCGGCCGCATCTGGCTGAACCTGCGCGAGGCCAATCGCTACCTGGCGCCCTATGCCGATCTGGCCGACGAGGTCTTCGCTGAAAAAGAAGCTCAGGTCCCGGGCCTGAAGACCTTCAAGCGCGACGTGGGTCTGCTGATCTCATCGGCCAAGGCCCATGTGTCCTATCACCTGGATGTCCCGCTGGTGTCCCTGTGGCAGGTGCGCGGGGTCAAGCGGGTCTGGGTCTATCCCCCTGCCGATCCCTATGTGGGCGAAGAGGACCTGGAGAAGATCGTCCTGCGGGAGAGCGCCGAGCAGTTTCCCTATCAGCCGGCCTGGGACCAGGGCGCGCAGATGGTGGAGCTGACGCCCGGCCGAATGGTCACCTGGGCCCAGAACGCCCCCCACCGGATCGAGAACGGTCCGATGCTGAATGTCTCCCTGTCCATGGAGTTCATGACGCCGCCGGCCCTGGTCCGCGCCAATGTGATCTACGCCAACGGCGTCCTGCGTCGGCGCGCGGGCCTGCGACCGCGCCTGGCCGAGGGCCTGGGCCCCGCCAATCTGGGCAAGCTGATCGTCGCGCGCGGGGCCAAGGCGCTCAAGCTTCAGCAGCCGCATGAGCGGATCCTGCCGGCCACCTTCCGCCTGGACCCCGCCCAGCCGGGCGTGACCCTGCCGGTGGCCGGGACGAACCCTTAAGGGGGCGCAGTCCGGCGGCCCCCACGTGGGTCAGCTTGGCTGAAACGACCCCGTTGGCTTACCTCGCGGCGCCTCCCTAGAGTGTTCCTGACGCGCCGTGGGAGGCGCGCTTTCGCAAGGGAGCGGAACAATGGGCGAAGCCTATATCGTGGCGGCCACGCGCACGGCCGGCGGCCGCAAGGGCGGCAAACTGAAGGACTGGCATCCGGTCGATCTGGGCGCGGTCGTGCTCAACGACCTGGTGGATCGCACCGGCGTCGATCCGGCGCGGGTCGAGGATGTGGTCATGGGCTGCGTCATGCAGGTCGGCGAACAGGCCATCAATGTGGCGCGCAACGCGGTCATGGCCTCCAAGCTGCCGGAGAGCGTTCCGGGCACCTCCATCGACCGGCAGTGCGGCTCCTCTCAACAGGCGCTGCAGTTCGCCGCCCAGGCGGTGATGAGCGGCACCCAGGACGTGGTGATCGCCGCCGGCGTCGAGAGCATGACCCGCGTGCCCATGGGCTCGTCGGCGGCGCTCGCGGCCAAGGCCGGCATGGGCCAGTACAAGAGCCCGCGCATGGAAGAGCGCTATCCCAACATCCAGTTCTCCCAGTTCATGGGCGCGGAGATGATGGCCAAGAAGTATGGCCTGACCAAGGATCAGCTGGACGAGTACGCCTATCACAGCCACCAGCGCGCCATCGCCGCCACCCAGGCCGGCGCTTTCAAGGACGAGATCGTCCCGCTGACGATCAAGGACGAGAACGGCGTCGAGAGCGAGCACACCGTCGATGAGGGCATCCGCTTCGACGCCAGCCTGGACGGCATCCGCGGCGTGAAGCTGCTGGCCGAGGGCGGTGCGATCACCGCGGCCACCTCCAGCCAGATCTGCGACGGCGCCTCGGGCGTGATGATCGTTTCGGAAAAGGCGCTGAAGGAAATGGGCCTGACCCCCCTGGCGCGCATCCATCACCTGTCGGTGCTGGGCCACGACCCGGTGATCATGCTGGAAGCCCCGCTGCCCGCCACCCAGCGGGCCCTGGAGCGCGCCGGCATGAAGATCGACGACATCGATCTGTTCGAGGTCAATGAGGCCTTCGCGTCGGTCCCCACCGCCTGGCTCCAGGCCACGGGCGCCGATCCGGAGCGTCTGAACGTCAACGGCGGGGCCATCGCGCTGGGCCACCCCCTGGGCGCCTCAGGCACCAAGCTGATGACGACCCTCGTGCATGCGCTCAAGGCCCGCAACAAGAAGTGGGGCCTGCAGACCATGTGCGAAGGCGGCGGCATGGCCAACGTGACGATCGTCGAGCGCCTCTGATACAAGGGGGCGCATGAACCCTCGTATCGTCGCCGTCACCGGCGCATTCGGGGTCCTGGGGGAGGTGGTCGCCACGGCCGCCGCCGCCCAGGGCGCCCGTCTGGCGCTGATCGATTTCAACACCGTCCCGCCCGACAGCCTGGTGGAGGCCTGCGGCGTCGACGCCCTGGTCCTGACCGGCGTCGATCTGGCCGATCCGGAACAGGCCGGCGCGGCCTTTGAGGCTGTCGGCGCCCGCTTTGGCCGTCTGGACGCCCTGCTCAACATCGCCGGAGGATTCCGCTGGCAGACCCTTGAGGACGGGGCGCCGGCGGTCTGGGACATGCTCTTCGCCATGAATGTGAAGACTGCGGCCAACGCCAGCCGGGCGGCCTTGCCCTGGCTCCGTCGCAGCGCCGCGGGACGCATCGTCAATGTAGGCGCGGCGGGGGCGGTGAAGGCCGCGAGCGGCATGGGCGCCTATGCCGCGGCCAAGGCCGGCGTCCATCGCCTCACCGAGAGCCTGGCCGAGGAACTCAAGGCCGAGGGCATAACCGTCAATGCGGTCCTGCCCTCTATCATCGACACTCCGGCTAACCGGGCGGATATGCCCGACGCCGATCCCGCGAACTGGGTGGCGCCGGCCGATCTGGCCGAGGCCATGCTGTTCTTGGCCTCCGACAAGGCCCGGGCCATCACCGGCGCCTTGCTGCCCGTCACGGGCAGGGTGTGAGGCGCAGGGTTCGCAACCCTTGTGATCCTCAGGCGTTCTTCCACCGCAGGCCGGGCCTTTCGCTCGCCGCGCATGGATTTGTGATGAGTTTCGACGATCGCGTCTCCCGCCAGGCCTTCTGGCGAGCCGAGCCCCTTCTGGCGCTGTGCGCGATCCTGAGCGGCCACGACAACAATCTGGCCGATGAACTCGTCCATGCCCCCGCCGACACACCCTCGACCCCGGAGATCAGATCAGCATGAAACTCTCGCGCACGACGGCCGACGACGGACTGGTGATCTATCCGGGCGTCATCGAGAAGGTGGGCTACGAGTTTCGCAGCGATGAAAAGATGCGGATGGGCAAGGGTGAACTGACCGGCCCCGCCGATCTGCTTCGCGATGCGTTCCGGCAGGGACGCCTGACCCTGAAGCTGGCGGAGGGCTCGGACCTGCGCATCATCATGGTGGCCCACAGCGAGGGCGGCGAGCGGGCCTTTTTCGAAATCGAGGCCTGATCACCCCCTGGCCCTCGCCCCCCTTTCCGGCCAAGCTGTCAGAAAATCATAAGACAGTCTCCGGGGAGGGGCATGATTACGTTCTGGCTGGCCGCAGGGCCGGCGCTGGCCGCGCCTGCCATCGAGGCGCCGGAGCCGGCCGCCACGGGCGTGATCGCCTATCCGCCCAGCTTCTTCGCCGAGGCCGCGCCCGACACGGCCTATGACATGGTGCTTCGGCTGCCGGGCTTTACCTTCGACAAGGGGGCGGCCGTCCGTGGCCTCGCCGGGTCTGGCGGCAACGTGCTGA
Source organism: Phenylobacterium sp. (assembly GCF_036723115.1). Lineage (GTDB taxonomy): Bacteria > Pseudomonadota > Alphaproteobacteria > Caulobacterales > Caulobacteraceae > Phenylobacterium. The sequence goes on from NZ_DAIMHV010000010.1 coordinate 37,597, forward strand.
TCGACGGCCAGCCGCCCGTCTCCAAGAACGACGCCCTCGACGAACTGCTCAAGCGCATCCCGGCCGCATCGGTGGCGCGCATTGAGCTCATTCGGGGCGGAGCGCCCGGCATCGACATGCAGGGGCGCTCGGTGATCGCCAATGTGGTCCGCGCCCGCACGGGCGGGGTCCGAGGCGCGGTCATGGTCTCCACCCACCTCATCGACGACGGCCGGGTGCTGAACAGCCTGCGGGCCGAAAGTCAGGCCGAATGGGACGGCCGGCGGGTGGAGGTGTCGCTCGTCTATGGCAAGGGACCCGACGATTCCCTCGGGGACGGGGTGCGCCGGCGGACGGGACCCGGCGGCGCGGTGATTTCGATCGCCGACGTGGAAGGCGAGGGGGGCGGCTTGCGGGCCTGGACCACCGGCGCCTTCGAAACCCCCCTGGCCGGGGGGCGGCTGCGTCTCAACGGGGCGTATATGCGCACGCCGGCGAGCGGGGAGATCACCGACCGTATCCGCGGCGGCGGCCGGGAGTACGAGTACTACACCAATGTCCGCCTCCAGCGGGAACTGGGCGGACGCTTCGCCCGGCCGCTGGGACCGGCCACTTCGCTGGAGGCCGTGGCGTTTCAGCAATGGAACGACCTGGAAACCCGGGCGGACTTCGAGGCGCCCGGCGTGCGGCGGGATTTCGACCTGGACAAGCGAGTCTCCGAAAGCGTGGGCCGCCTGACGATCAAGCGGTCCTTCGGACCCCTCTGGTCTGTGGAGACGGGCGCCGAAGCCGCGCTGAACCGCCTGGAGAGCCAGACGGCCTTCACCCTCAACGGGGCGACGGTCGCCCTTCCGGCCGCCGATGTGGAGGTGGAGGAGGCCCGCGGCGAGGCCTTCGCCAATGTGAGTTGGCGGCCCCGCGCCGACCTCAGCCTGGAGGCGGGCCTGCGCCACGAGGCGTCCTCGATCTCGGCGGAGGGCGACGTCCGGCTCGAGAAGTCCCTGGCCTTCACCAAGCCCCGCCTCGCCGGCGCCTGGACCCTGGGCGGCGGGCGACAGCTGCGGCTGCGGTTGGAGCGCGAAGTGGGCCAGCTCAACTTCGACGACTTCGTGGCCTCCTCTTCGGCGGTGAGCACCGGGGCGGTGCTGGCGGGCAATCCCGACCTGTCGCCTCAGCAGGCCTGGGTGAGCGAGCTGGCCTTTGATCAGAGGCTGGCCTGGGGGGCGGTGCTGGTCGCCACCTACCGCCATGCCGAGCTGAGCGACGTGATCGACCGCGCCCCCATCTTCGTCGGCGGCCGGGCGGTGGCCGACGCCCCGGGCAATATCGGCGCGGGCCGGCGCGACGAGTTCATCCTCAACCTGACGCTGCCCCTCGAGCGGTTCGGCCTGACGGGCGCCCAGTGGCGCGGCCAGGTGACGGTGCGCGATTCCGAGGTTCGCGACCCCGCCACCGGCGCGGCGCGCGAAATCTCCGCCCTGCGTCCCGTGGAGTGGGAGATGCATCTGACCCACGATCTGCCGGCCTGGCGGGGAAACTGGGGCGTGGACGTGCTGGGCGGCTACCGCGAGCGGTCCTATCGCCTGTCGGAAGTGGAGACACGCAAGCAGGGCGTGTGGGTCACGGTCTTTGGCGAGCGGAAGCTGGCGGCGGACCTGATCCTGCGGCTGGAGGTCCAGAACCTGACCGAGCGCCATGTGCGCCGGATCCGTGAAATCCATTCCGGTCCGCGATCGGTGGCCCCTGTGGCGGTGACGGAGGTGCGGGACCTGGACTACGGCCGGGCGGTCTTTCTGCGTCTGCGCAAGACCTTTTCGTAACGGGGTTCGTCGAGCGGGCTCGGCAGGCGTCACGACGGCCGGCCAGGTGAGGCGCGGGCGCCACAATTGCGACGTCCCGTCGCCGCGGTCTCGCCAAGCCCCGGCATGTTCACAGAGCTGTCGCGCAAGGCGGGCACGGCGAGCTTGAGCGCGATCCTCCCATCGCGATTCACCGAACTCGCAAAGACCATGGGGATAGAGATGAACCGTTACGCCGCGCGGCTGCTCGCCGCTGCGAGCCTGCTCGCCATCGCCGGCGCCGCCCAGGCCCAGGACAGTGTCCTGATCGAGGAAATCGTCGTCACCGCCCAGAAGCGGGAGCAGCAGGCGCTGGACGTGCCGGTCGCCCTGACCGCCTTCAGCGGCGAACGCCTCGTCGAACTGGGGGTGCAGGACTTCGCCGTCCTGTCGGCCTATACGCCGGGCTTCCTGGTGCAGGACCAGTCGCCCAACAATCCGGGCTTTGTGATGCGCGGCATCACCTCTGACTCCACCGACACCACCGCCGAGCCGCGGGTCTCGGTCTTCCAGGACGGAGTCTCCATCTCCAAGGCGCAAGGCTCCTATGTGGAGCTGTTCGACCTGGAGCGGGTGGAGGTGGCCAAGGGGCCGCAATCGACCCTGTTCGGCCGCGGCGCCCTGATCGGCGGGGTGAACCTCATCCAGCGCAAGGCCCAGCCGGGCCAGACCAACGGCTACTTCACCGCCGAGGCCGGGGACTACGGCTACCGCATGGCCGAAGGTGCGCTGAACCTGTCCATGACCGACGCCGCGGCGATCCGCTTCTCCGGGCGCATCCGGCAGCGGGACGGCTATGTGACGAACGCCCTGGGCGGCGAGGACTTCCAGTCGGTGGACACCGCTGCGGCCCGCCTGGCGTTCAAGCTGAACCCGTCCGAGCGGGTGAACTTCGACTTCATCGTCAACTATCAGGAAGACAAGCCGTCGGGCACCTCGTTCAAGTCCGGCGGATTCTCTCCGACCAATCCCGCCACGGGCCAGGTGCTGGCCTCTCGTGACCCCTGGGACGCCGCGGCCCTTGCTGCGCCGGCCAATTTCCAGGGCGGCATGTCGCTTGGGGTGGATCGCACGGTCTGGGGCGTCACCGGGATCGCCGCCATCGCGCTCAACGATGTGCTGACGCTCAATTCCATCAGCGCGGCCCGTCGCTTCGAGTCCCAGGAGGTCTATGATCCGGACGGCCTGTCGCTGCCCATTCTGACCGGTCTGAACGACGCCGTGGGCGAGCAGTTCAGCCAGGAACTGCGCCTGAACTTCGACAATGGCGGCCGGATGCGCGGCTTTGTGGGCGCCGGCGTCTTCCGGGAGGACGGCCGCCAGCGTCTGCCCCTGCAGTTCGACGAGCGCATGGGCCTGGCTGTGCTGGCCGGCCAGTTGAACGCTGGCGCTACGGGGCTTGGCCTGCCGGCGACGACGCCCGCGCCGGCGGCGGTGTTCGGCTCCACGGCTTTCACGGGCGCGCTGATCCAGGGCCTGGTGGCCCAGCAGAGCGGCGGACGCATCCTGCTGAGCTCGGCGCAGGCCGCCGCGATCGCGGCCAATCTGCGCTCAAACCATGTGGAAGAGGCGACCAACAGCAGCGAGCTGACCTCCTATGACGTGTTCGGCGACGTCACCTTCGACGTCACCGACCGCTTCGAACTCTCGGCCGGCCTGCGCTACACCCATGACGACAAGACCACGGGCTTCTCTTCGCGGGTCGTGGGCGGGCGCAGCGTGCTGGGCGGGGTGATCGGCGCGGCCGGCCTCGCCGCCTCCGGGACGCCTCAGGGCCTGGCCCAGGCCCAGGCCATTCTGGGCGCGCTTTCCCTGAACACGGTGCAGCAGATCCCCGCCAGCGCCCTGCCGCTGTTCGGTCTCACCTTCCAGCCCACGGCCGGCAATGGCGGCCTGACGGAGCGGGACCTGCAAAGCGACGGCTTCACCTGGCGCGTGGTGGGTCGCTATGCGCTGTCGCCGGAGGCCAACCTCTATGCCGCCTATGCCCGCGGCCGCCGGCCCGAGGTCCTGGCCGCCGCCGGCCCGGCGAGCCCCGAGGGGGCCAACCGGTTCACCGAGGTCGAGGCCGAGACGGTGGACTCCTACGAACTCGGCGTGAAGGCGGCCCTGGGCGGCCGGCTGCGGGTGGACGGCTCGATCTACTACTACGACTACGACAACTTCCAGACGGTGGAGCAGCAGGGCACCCTGTTCGTCACCACCAATGCCGGCAAGGCCAAGGCTTACGGGTTCGAAGGCCAGGCCGACTGGTCGCCGGTGGCGGGCCTGAACCTCTATGGCACCTACGCCTACAGCCACGCTCGGTTCGACGGCGGCGCCTATGACGGCAACAGCTTCCGCCTTGCGCCCGACCACATGGCGAGCCTGGGGGCGAACTGGAGCTTCGATCTGCTGGGCGGCCGGGCGTCCCTGCGGCCCACCTACACCTGGCGGTCGAAGACCTTCTTCGACGACAACAACGACCTGGCCCGGTTCCAGCAGCCGCCCAGCGTCTTCGTGGCCGACAACATCCAGGATGAGGTTCAGGACGGCTATGGCCTCGTGAACCTGCGCGCCTCCTGGCGGCCCCACAGCCTCCCCCTGTCGATCGAGGCCTTCGTCAACAACCTGACCGATGAAACCTACATCATCGATGCGGGCAATACCGGGGATTCGCTCGGCCTGCCGACCTTCATCGCCGGCGCGCCGCGCATGTGGGGCCTCGGCCTGACCTGGCGCTTCCAGTGACGTCGCAGCCGCACGGTCGCTCTGCCGGCCGTGCGGCAACCCGTCGCAGGGTGAGCCCATTCACCGAACGTCGTTGTTAGGAAGTGGTTAGGGCTGTCCAGGAGATAGAAGTGCTCAATGCCGACCGACCCGATGGGCCTGCGCCAGGCAGCCCAAAAACCGGTTCGGAAACGCTCTCCATGACGACTTCGGCTCACAATCTCCGGGAACGCCTCGACTTCATCGGTCTTGACGCCGCCGCATCTGAGCGCCTGAGGCAGATGAAGTCGTTTCTGGCTCAGGCTGTCGGCCCGGCCCTCGACGTTTTCTACGCCAAGGTCCGCCAGACTCCCGACGTCTCACGCTTCTTCAGCGACGAGCGCCATATGACCGGCGCCCAGAGCCGTCAGGCTGACCACTGGAAGATCATCGCCGAGGGGCGCTTCGGCGACGACTACGCCCACGGGGTCCGCAAGATCGGCGAGACGCACGCGCGGCTGGGACTGAACCCGCAGTGGTACATCGGCGGCTACGCCCTGGTGCTGGAACAACTTATCACCGCCGCGGTGGCCCGGCAGTGGCCGAGCTTCAAGCAGCGCACCAGGCCCGAGGACATGGCCCAGTCCATCGGCGTGCTGGTCAAGGCGACCCTGCTGGACATGGACCTGGCCATTTCCATCTATCTCGAGGCGCTTGAGGCCGAGCGTCAGAAGGCCGAAGCCCTGCGCGCTGCGGCGGAGGCCGAACAGGCCAGCGCCATGAACGCCCTGACCGAGGCTCTGCGCCACCTGGCCCAGGGGGACCTGGCCCGCAGGCTCGACGCACAGCTTTCGCCTCAGTTCGACGCGGTGAAGGAAGACTTCAACGAGGCGGTGGTTCGTCTGGCTGAAGCCATGCGCGGCGTGGCCGAGGCTGCCGGCGGCATACGCTCCGGCGCCGATGAGATTTCCTCCGCCTCGGACGACCTGTCGCGGCGCACCGAACAGCAGGCGGCCAGCCTGGAGCAGACCGCCGCAGCGCTGCATGAGCTGACCGAGAGCGTGCGGAAGGCCGCAGCAGGGGCGCGGGAGGCTTCCGGCAAGGCCAGCGAGGCGCGCGAGGAGGCCGAGCGTTCCAGCGGGGTCGTGGAACGGGCCGTCTCGGCCATGGGCGAGATCGATCGCTCCTCCAAGCAGATCGGCCAGATCATCGGCGTGATCGACGAGATCGCCTTCCAGACCAA
>NZ_DAIMHV010000011.1:0-22011 GCF_036723115.1 Phenylobacterium sp.
CCCCAAGGTGGACTCCGCCGTCGTCCGGCTGGATCTGCGTAACCAACCCCCTGCCCCGCGCGACCTCGCCGCCCTGGAGGCTGTGACCCAGGCGGCCTTTGGCCAGCGACGCAAGATGCTGCGTTCAAGCCTCAAGGCCCTGGGCGGCGAAGCCCTGTGTGAAGCCGCGGGTGTCGACCCGCAGCGGCGGGCCGAGACCCTGGATCTGGCCGAATTCACCGCCCTCGCCCAGGCATGGCTTCTGCGCCGGGACAGCGTCTGAGGCATATCGCCGGTCGTTTGCCCCCGGGGGCCCTTAGGGGTTAGGAGGCGGCATGATCGATCTTGAAGACGGCCTTTCGGGCCTCAGCGCCTACCCTCATCTCCAGACCCTGCTCGGCCTCGCCCTCCTGGTCACCCTGGCCGCGGCGGTCAACTGGCTGACCCAGCACGTCCTGCTGCGGATCGTCCGCAAGGCGCTCAGCCTTTCCCTGAAGGATGAGGCCGACGCCCTGTTCCGCGAGGTCATCGCGCGTCTGGCCAATGTGGCGCCGGCCATCGTCATCTATCAGGGGATCGTCGCCACGCCGCATCTGCCGGTCGAGGCGCAGACGGTGATCCGAAACGTCGCCGCAGCCTTCATGATCCTGACGGTGATCCTGGCCATCGCCGGGGGGCTGAACCTCGTCAATGCGGTCTATTCCAAGCGGCCGGAGGCCCGCGCCCGCCCCATCAAGGGCTACATCCAGGTGGGGAAGATCATCCTCTATGCGGCGGCCGCCATCCTGGTGGTGGCCACCCTTCTGGATCGCTCGCCCCTTCTGCTGATCTCGGGCCTTGGGGCCATGGCGGCGGTCCTGCTGCTGGTGTTCAAGGACACGATCCTGTCCCTGGTGGCCTCGGTCCAGCTGACCAGCAACGACATGATCCGCGTCGGCGACTGGATCGAGATGCCCCAGCTCAACGCCAACGGGGACGTCATCGATCTCGCCCTGCACACGGTGAAGATCCAGAACTTCGACAAGACCATCACCACCATCCCCACCTGGCGGCTGATCAACGAATCGTTCGTCAACTGGCGGGGCATGCAGGAGTCCGGCGGCCGGCGGATCATGCGTTCGATCCTGCTGGACCAGACCTCCATCCGGTTCCTCACCCAGGACGAGATCACGCGGCTGCGGCGGTTCGTGCTGCTGGACCTCTATCTGGACGGCAAGGCCAAGGAGCTTCAGGCCTGGAACGAGTCCTTCATCCGGGCCGGGCGTGACGGGGTGAACACCCGCAAGCTAACCAATGTCGGCACCTTCCGCGCCTATATGCAGGCCTATCTGAAGGCTCACCCCGGCGTCGCCAAGGACAAGACCATGATGGTCCGCCAGCGTGACCCCACGCCCGAGGGACTGCCCCTGGAAGTCTACTGCTTCGCCAACACAGTGGTCTGGGACGCCTATGAGGCGATCCAGTCGGACCTGTTCGACCATTTCCTGGCCGTGCTGCCGGAGTTCGACCTGCGCCTGTTCCAGGCTCCTACGGGCTGGGATATGCGCGGCATGCACGAGGGCCTTCTCGCCGGGGCGCCCGCGGCGGCCCCTCCGGGCGCCTAGAGCCGCTCGTCGAGCAGGCCCTGGACGAAGGGGACCAGGCCGGGGTTGCGCGTCCGCTTCAGGCGTTCGGCGTGATAGATGTGAGCCAGCTCGGCGAAGGCCCGGTCGTAGTCATCGTTGACGATGACATAGTCATAGTCGACGGCCCGCTCGATCTCTCCGTAGGCCCGGCCCAGGCGCCGCTGGATCACGTCCTCGCGGTCCTGGGCGCGGGCGTGCAGCCGGCGCGACAGCTCGGCCATGCTGGGGGGCAGGATGAAGACCCGGACCACGTCGTTTGGCGCCTTGCGGGCGATCTGCTCGGCGCCCTGCCAGTCGATGTCGAACAGCACGTCGCGGCCTGAGCCCAGGGCGTTCATCACTGCAGCCTGCGGACTGCCGTAGCGATGCTCGTGGACATTGGCCCATTCCAGAAAGGCGTCCTCGGCCACCATCCGATCGAAGGTGGCCCGATCGACGAAATGATACTCCCGCCCGTCTTCCTCGCCGGGCCGAGGATCGCGCGTGGTCGCCGAGACTGACAGCTCGAGATCGGGGTGGTCGGCCACCAGCCGGCGCGAGAGCGAGGTCTTGCCCGCGCCGGAGGGGCTGGAGATCAGGAGCATCAGGCCCCGCCGGGGAACGAGGGGGGAATTCATGGGCGTCGGGATCCTGACCGGGCCGGAACGGCGGCTCTATTCCACATTCTGCACCTGCTCGCGCAGCTGTTCGATGGTCGCCTTGAGCTGCAGACCAATGGTCGTCAGCTCTGGCACGGCGGCCTTGGCGCAGAGGGTGTTGGCCTCGCGCATGAATTCCTGGGTGAGGAAGTCCAGGCGACGGCCGGCGGGCCCGTCCCCCTCCGTCAGGATGCGGGCGGCCTGGACGTGACCGGCCAGGCGGTCGAGCTCCTCGCGCACATCGGCCTTCACGGCCAGGGCGGCGGCCTCCTGGATGATGCGGTCCTCCAGGCCCGGCAGAGCCCCCGCGAGCTCGCGCAGCCGGCGCTCGAACCGCGCCTTGATGACCCCCGGCTGGCCGGTGGCGGCGGCCTGGGCCTCAGCGGCCAAGGCGGCGATCTCGTCAAGAATGCCCCCCAGCACGCCGCGCAGGGCCGCGCCCTCGCCCTCGCGCGCGGCCTTCAGCTGATCAAGCGCCTGATGGAGGCTGGCGGTCATGGCCGCCTCCAGCTGCGCCTGGGCCTCGGGATCCGCCTCGCCCTCCGGGGTTTCGATCACGCCGCGCAGGGACAACAGGCCATCCAGGGTCGGGGCCGCGACGCGACCCTCGGCGATCCAGCCGGCGCCAGCGGACAGATAGAGTTCGGCCTGCTGCCGGTTGACCCGCAGAGGCGCCTGGTTTTCCACCCGTCGCGCCTGAAGGCCGACCGTGACCTGCCCGCGCTGGAATCGAGCCTGAGCCCCCTCTCGGGCGGCGCGGTCAAGGGCGTCGAGACCCGGCGGGCCGCGGAAGCGAACCTCCAGATTGCGGCCATTGACCGATCGCGCCTCCACCGCCCAGGTCCAATCGCCCAATGCGCCGTCGGCCCGGCCAAAGCCGGTCATTCCCGAAAAGGGCACTGCTGATCTCCGTCCTGGCTGTTTCGACTCTACGGCTCGGCGGGCGTGGCGGAGTCCGCTGCGGCAGGCGCCGCGGCTTGACCGGAGCGTGCACGCTCAAGGGCGCGCCAACGTTCCACATTGCGCCGATGCTCGTCATAGGTCGGGGCGAAGGCGTGCCCCCCCGACCCATCGGCCACGAAGAACAGATAGTCGGTCTCGGGTGGATCGAGCACGGCGGCCAGGGCCGCTCGGCCGGGGTTGCAGATCGGCGTCGGGGGCAGACCATCGATGGTGTAGGTGTTGTAGGGCGTGGCGCGGGTGAGCTCGGACATCCGGATGCCCCGGCCCAGGGGGCGCCCCTTGGTCAGGCCATAGATGATGGTCGGATCGCTCTCGAGACGCATGCCGCGCCGCAGCCGGTTGACGAAAACCGAGGCCACCTGCGGCCTCTCGCTGGCGACGCCGGTTTCCTTTTCGACGATCGAGGCCAGGATCACCGCTTCTTCCGGCGTGCGCACCGGCAGGCCAGGCTGGCGCCGGGCCCACAGCATGGCCAGAACCTCGTCATGGGCCTGCATCATGCGTTGCAGGACGACGGCCCGGTCCTCGCCGCGCTCGATCTGATAGGTCTCCGGCAGGACCACGCCCTCAGGCGGAGCGGGCGCCACGCCGGTCAGCAGCGGGTGTTCGGCCAGGATCTCGGCCACCATCTCCGATGTCAGGCCCTCGGGGATGGTGACGAAATGACGGACGACCCGGCCGGCCCGGATGTCGTCCAACACCCGAGCCATGGAGGCCCGGCGTGGAAACTCATATTCCCCCGCCTTCAGCTCCCGCGCGGCCCCTGTGATCTGGGCCGCCGCCAGGAAGAGCGGCGCCGATGAAATCACGCCTGCGCCCTCCAGGGTGCTGGCGATCTCGGGCAGGCCCGCCCCCCGGCGCAACATGACGTTGCGCGTCTCAGCCTCATGGTCCGGGCCAGGCCCCCGGAACATCCACAGGGCCCAACCCCCGGCCAGGGCGATGACCAGCAGGAAGGTCAGGGCCGCGCTGCCCAGGGTCACCAGGAGGCGGCGCAAGGGCGACGCCCCCTTCCGGGCCGGGCGGGAACGGGGCGCGCGGGCCATGATCAGACTTGTTTGAAGACGACCGAGGCGTTGGTGCCGCCGAAGCCGAAGCTGTTGGAGAGGGCGACCTTGATCGGCCGGGGCTTGGCGGCGTTGGGCGCCAGATCCAGGGCGGTCTCCACCGACGGGTTCTCAAGATTGATCGTGGGCGGCGCCACCTGATCGCGGATGGCCAGGCAGGTGAAGGCCGCCTCGATCGCCCCTGCCGCGCCCAGCAGGTGGCCGGTGGCCGACTTGGTGGAGGACATGGTCACCTTGGACGCCGCATCGCCCAGCAGGCGCTCCACGGCGCCCAGTTCGATCTCGTCGCCCAGGGGGGTCGAGGTGCCGTGGGCGTTGATGTAGTCGATGTCGGATGGATCGATGCCAGCGTCCTTGATGGCCGCCTTCATGGCGCGGAAGCCGCCGTCGCCGTCCTCGGCCGGCGCGGTGATGTGGTAGGCGTCGCCCGCCAGGCCGTAGCCGGCCACCTCGGCGTAGATCTTGGCCCCGCGCGCCTTGGCGTGCTCGTACTCCTCCAGCACCAGGACGCCGGCGCCCTCGCCCATGACGAAGCCGTCGCGGTCCTTGTCATAGGGACGGCTGGCCCGGGTGGGATCGTCGTTGAAGCCGGTGGACATGGCGCGGCAGGCGATGAAGCCGGCGATGCCCACCGGACAGATGGCCGCCTCAGCCCCGCCGGCCACCATCACATCGGCGTCGCCATACTTGATGAGGCGCGCGGCGTCGCCCACGGCGTGGGCGCCGGTGGCGCAGGCGGTGACCACGGAGTGGTTGGGCCCCTTGAAGCCATGGCGGATGGAGACCTGTCCGGACGCCAGATTGATCAGGGCTGATGGAATGAAGAAGGGGCTGATCCGGCGCGGCCCCTTTTCGTGCAGCTCGACGCTGGTCTTTTCGATGGTCGCCAGGCCGCCGATCCCTGAGCCGATGATCACGCCGGTGCGTTCGCGCCCTTCGTCGTCCTCCGGCGCCCAGCCGGAATCCTTCACCGCCTCGTCGGCCGCGGCGATGGCATAGAGGATGAAGTCGTCGATCCGCCGCTGGTCCTTCGGCGCCAGAACGGCGTCCGGATCGAAGGCGCCCTCGACATCCGGGCCGCCGCCGCCGCGTCCGTCCACCCGCGGCACTTCGCAGGCCACATTGCAGGCGTACTGGCTGGCGTCGAAGGTGGTGATGTTTCCGGCCCCGGACTTTCCGGCCAGTATGGCCTTCCAGGTGACATCGACGCCGCTGCCCAGGGGCGTGACGAGGCCGATGCCGGTGACGACGACGCGACGGGTGTTGGTGGCGTTGGACATGGCGGCTCTACTCCCCCGCCGGTCCCCCAAATGAAAACCGCCGCGCCTCTATGGCGCAGGGCCTAAGGGACGCGGCGGCTGTGATGTGGACGTCGGGCGGAACGCGCAGGCGTCAGGCGCCCAGACGCTCCTGAATGAACTTCACGGCGTCGCCGACCGTCTGGATATGCTCAGCGGCGTCGTCCGGGATCTCGATATCGAATTCTTCTTCGAAGGCCATCACCAGCTCGACATTGTCGAGGCTGTCGGCGCCCAGGTCGTCGATGAAGCTGGCCTTCTCGGTGACCTTCTCCGGATCGGCGTCGAGGTGCTCGATGACGATCTTGCGCACGCGTTCCAGAATGTCGGACATTCGCTTTTAGTCCCTCTAATTTCAACTGATGCATCCGCGACGGGAGACAGCTTGTCAACCGCTTGGCGGTGTCGGGTTTGAGACCTCTTGCCGGGCTCCGGACATCCCGGGCCGCCTCAATCGGCGTGCGGCCTAGCATGTTCTTCTGAGGGAGGCCAGCAGCCAGCCCAGCCCAGCTTGAGGCCCGTCAGATCATCGCCATGCCGCCGTTGACGTGCAGGGTCTGACCGGTGACGTAGGCGGCTTCCTGGCTGGCCAGATACACGCAGGCCGCGGCGATCTCCTCGCCCGATCCCAGCCGCCCGGCCGGAATTGTCGAGAGAATCTGCGTCTTCTGCGCCTCGTTCAGGGCCTCGGTCATCGGGCTTTCGATGAAGCCGGGGGCGATGCAATTGACCGTGATGCCACGGCTGGCGACCTCCTGGGCCAGCGCCTTGGAGAAGCCGATCATGCCGGCCTTGGAGGCCGCATAGTTGGTCTGGCCGGGATTGCCCATCACGCCCACGACAGAGGTGATGCCGATGATTCGCCCATGCCTGCGCTTCATCATGCCCTTCATCGCGGCCCGCGCGAGACGGAAATAGGATTCGAGATTCACGCGGATCACCGCGTCCCAGTCCTCATCCTTCATGCGCATGAGCAGGCCGTCGCGGGTGATGCCCGCATTGGCCACCAGGATGTCGAGGGGCGATCCCGCCGCGGCCTCGGCCTGGGCGACGAGGCCGTCCACCGAGTCGGCGTCGGCCAGATTGGCGGCGGCCACGCTGACGCGTCGCCCCAGACGCCCGGCCAGGTCCTCAAGCACGGCCTGACGGGTGCCCGAGAGGACCACATGAGCGCCCTGGGCATGGAGCGCCTGGGCCAGGGCGGCCCCGATGCCGCCCGTGGCGCCGGTGACGAGGGCCGTCTTTCCGGAAAGATCAAACATCAGATCGCCTCCTGCGGCGGTTGTGCGGATTGGTGACCAGGACTCGCCTCAGAGCGAGGAGGCGAAGGCTTCCAGGTCGGCCGGGGTGTTCAGGGGCGTCGCCTCGGCGTCGGGCGCGATCCGCTTGGCCATCCCCGACAGCACCTTGCCCGAGCCGGCCTCAGCGAAACGCGTGACGCCGCCAGGACCGGCCAGCCACTCCATGCTCTCGCGCCAGCGCACGCGGCCTGTGACCTGCTCGACCAGCAGGCGGCGGATCTCCTCGGGGTCGTGCACGGGGCGGGCGGTGATGTTGGCCACCAGCGGGGTTCTGGGCGCGATGATCGTCGCGCTGGCCAGGGCCTGGGCCATCTCGTCGGCGGCGGGCTGCATCAGCGGGCAGTGAAAGGGCGCCGAGACATTCAGGGGGATGGCGCGGGCGCCGAGCTCCTTGGCCTTCTCAATGGCCCGGTCCACAGCGGCCTTGCCGCCGGAGATGACCACATTGCCCTGGTTGTTGTCGTTGGCCACCACGCAGACGCCGATCTCCGCCCCCGCCGCGGCCGCGGTCTCGGCCAGGGCCACGTCCGACTTGGGCCCGATCAGGGAGGCCATGGCCCCCTCGCCCACCGGGACCGCCCGCTGCATGGCTTGGCCCCGCAGCTTCAGCAGCCGCGCCGTGTCGGCCAGGCTGATCGCGCCCGCCGCCGCCAGGGCGGAGTATTCTCCCAGGCTGTGACCGGCCACGAAGGCGGCCCGCTCGACCCCCACGCCGAACGCTTTCTCCAGGGTCCGCGCCACGGCCAGGCTCACGGCCATGAGCGCCGGCTGGGCGTTTTCCGTCAGCGTCAGGTCGCCTTCGGGGCCTTCGCGCATCAGCGCGAACAGATTCTGGCCCAGGGCGTCGTCCACCTCCTGGAAGACCTCGCGGGCCGGGGCGAAGGCCTCGGCGAGATCGACGCCCATGCCGAGCGCCTGGCTGCCCTGGCCGGGGAAGATGAAGGCGAGGCTCATGACCTGATGCTCCCAAAGTGGCCCCGCCTGCGTTGCGGCGAAGGCTCTGAACGCTCGATTCCGGCCGCGAGGGTTAGGATATATGCCCACCCCCGGCAAGCAGGCCCGATGCGCGGGGTGACGGGCGCCACGGCGTGGGCCACACTTGGCCGACCGTTCCAAGTTCAGGATTTTGCTTATGGACGACCGCCACCTGGTCTATTTCGCCGACCCCATGTGCTCGTGGTGCTACGGCTTCTGGCCCGTGGTCGCGTCCATTCGCGCGGCCTTCGGCGAGACCCTGCCCATACGGCTGGTCATGGGTGGCCTGCGGCCGGGCTCCACCGAACCGATGACCGAGGCGGCCAAGACGAGCCTGCGTGGGCACTGGACCGAGGTGTTCGAAGCCTCGGGTCAGCCGTTCAACGCCGAGGCCATGGCCGCCGAGGGATTCATCTATGACACCGACCCCGCGGCGCGTGCTGTGGTGGTGGTGCGGCGCGAGCGCCCGGACCTGGCGCTACAGTTTCTGGGCGCGATCCACGAGGCCTTCTATGTGGGCGGCCGGGACGTGACCCAGCTGGCTGTCCTGTGCGACATCCTCTCCGAGGTGGTGCCGGGCGCCGACCTCGACGCCTTCAGCGCCATCTGGAACAGCGAGGAAGCCAAGCAGGAGACCTGGGCCGACTACGCCATTTCCCAGAAGGCGGGGGTCACCGGCTTTCCCACCCTGGTGGGCGGCCCTGACGAGAATGGTCAGTTCGGCGTGGTCACCCGCGGCTTCGCCCCCGCCCAGCAGGTCTTGCCGGTTCTCGCCGACTGGCTGGGCCGGCCCGCGCCGTCGGCCTGACGCTCAGGCCTCGTTCGGCGGCGAATAGGCGATGTAGCCCCGCTCCACCATGCGGCGCAGAGCTTCATAGGCGGCGCTGAGCTCTTCAAACCCGGCCCGAAGTTCGGCCAGACGCGCGATCTCCGCGGGGCTGGGCGGATGGGCGGCGCCGCCGAGGTTGAGGGCCTCGGCCACCCAGGCGGCCCGGGCATGGGCTGTGGCCACGGCCAGCCGCTGGAATCGCGCGGCGTCGAGGCGACCCACCCTCTGGCTCACCACCTCGCGATTGGAGATGAAGGCCGTGTAGTCGATCTGCTCCAGCTGCCCGCGAAGCCTGCGCTGGGCGGCCGGATCGGAATGATCCTGCGGCTCGAAATGGTCCGACGCGGTCCGCCGGTACGATGACATTACGGAAGACATGCGCTTCCTCCCTGATGACTCTCCGCCACCACAGGCCAGATGTAACGCCGGTCGATTAATTTTTGATTGGCGGGCTCCCTGTGCGCAGCCATGCGAAGACAAGCCGTGAGCGCCTACGTATAGTCCAGGTCAACCGCTCAGAGAGCCGCCCCAGGAGCCGCCCATGTCCCGCTTCTCCAGCCTACTTCCCACCACCCTGCCCGCCGTCGCCATCGCCGCGGCCTTCGGCGCGCCCGCCCTGGCGGCGTTGGCCCCCGGCGCGGTGGCGCCGGATTTCAAGGCCCCGGCCTACCTGGCCGGCAAGGCGACGGAGTTCTCCTTGGCTGAAGCCCGCAAGAAGGGTCCGGTGGTGGTGTATTTCTTCCCCGCCGCAGACACCGCCGGCTGCAATCTGGAGGCGCGGCTGTTCGCTGAGGCTGTGGATGAGTTCAAGGCCAACGGCGCCACCGTGATCGGCGTGACCGCGGGCAATCTGGACAAGCTGCAGGCCTTCTCCGCCGACACCGAGAAGTGCGCCGGCAAATTCCCGGTGGCCGGGGATCCGGGAGCGAAGATCGCCAAGCAGTATGAGGCGACCATGGCCGTCCGGCCGGGCTGGTCCAGCCGCACCTCCTATGTGATCGCCCCCAACGGCAAGGTGGTCCACGCCTACAGCGCCATGTCCCCCGACGACCACGTCAAGGAGACCCTGGGCGCCGTCAAGGCCTGGAAGTCGGCCCAGCGCTAGGCCCGATTCGCCGTCCGGCCTTGCTCCGGACGGCGTTTTGCCTTATTGGCCCGCCTCTTCACGGAAGGCGGTCTCAAGCCGGAACGCGAACAGGTCGGGATAAGCTCGGCCGCCGCGCCTGAGAGCCATCGTCGCCCGGCGGACTTCCGCCGCCGGTCGCGCCGCCTTCCACAACGGAAGAGGAACAATGGCGCTTTACGAACACGTGGTCATTTCGCGGCAGGATATCTCGCCGCAACAGGCCGAAGCCCTGAACGACCAGCTCAAGGCGATGATCGAGGACAACGGCGGGTCCGTGGCCAAGATCGAGTACTGGGGCCTCCGCAACCTCACCTACCGCATCAAGAAGAACCGCAAGGGCCACTATTCCCTGCTGGCCATCGATGCGAAGCCCGAGGTCGTCAAGGAGATGGAGCGCCAGCTGTCCATCAACGAAGACGTCCTGCGCTACATGACCGTGCGCGTCGAGGAACTCGACCTCGAACTGTCGCCGGTGCTCGCGCGCCGCGACCGTGACCGTGAGCCTCGCCGTGAAGGCGAAGGCCGCCGCGACGACGTCTGAGGGGAGATCCAATCATGTCGGACACCAACACCACGCCCGCCGCTGGCGCCGCCGCTGCGCCGCGTCGTCCCTTCTTCCGCCGCCGCAAGGTCTGCCCGTTCTCCGGCGCCAACGCTCCGAAGATCGACTACAAGGACGTCAAGCTGCTGCAGCGCTACGTCTCCGAACGCGGCAAGATCGTGCCTTCGCGCATCACCGCCGTCTCGGCCAAGAAGCAGCGTGAGCTGGCCCGCGCCATCAAGCGCGCCCGCTTCCTCGCCCTTCTTCCCTACGTCGTGAAGTAAGGGAGCCGAACCGATGAAGGTTATTCTGCTCGAACGCGTCGAAGGCCGTGGCGGCCTGGGCGACGTGGTCACCGTGAAGGACGGCTACGCCCGTAACTTCCTCCTGCCCCGCCAGAAGGCGCTCCGCGCCACAACGGCGAACATGAAGGTCTTTGAGGCCCAGCGGGCCCAGATCGAGGCGCGCAACGCCGAGGCGCGCGCCGCGGCCGCCAAGACCGGCGAAGGCCTGGATGAGACCAGCTACATCCTGATCCGTCAGGCCGGCGAGAGCGGCCAGCTCTATGGTTCGGTCTCCGGTCGCGATGTGGCTGACGCCATCAACGCCGAAGGCGGCAAGGTCGAGCGCGCCATGGTCGTGCTGGACAAGCCGATCAAGACGCTGGGTCTGCACGAGGTGAAGGTGCGCCTCCACGCTGAAGTGGTGGTCACCGTGACCCTCAATATCGCCCGCAGCCAGGACGAAGCCGAACGTCAGGCCCGCGGCGAGAACGTCATCGCCTCGCAATTCGAAGAAGAGCGCGCCGCGGCCGAAGAAGCCGCCGCCGATCTTCTTGAAGGCGGCGCTGGTCAGATCGAAGGCGACTACGCCGAGGCCTGATCGTCTGGACGACGAACGCTCTGATGACGGCCCGAAGTTTCGCGCTTCGGGCCGTTTTCTTATTGTGGCAAGTCTGCGGCGAGCTGTTGCGGAAATGTCATATGGAATTTCCCGAAGACTCCTTAGCTAAGGCCCAGGGCCAAGGACCAAGGATCCGGGACCGGCGCCGCCGGTCTCCCACACGGGGAAATTTCATGCGTTACACCACTCTGCTTCTGGCGGCCGCCTCCGCGGTCGCCCTGACCTCCACCGCCGCCGTGGCGCAGACGGCGCCGGGCGCGTCGGAGGTCGAAGAACTCGTCGTCACCGGCACCCGGACCACTGGCCGCAGCCGCCTCGACACCCTGGCGCCCGTGGACGTCGTCACCACCCAGGCCCTGCAGCAGCGCGGCACCACCGAGCTGGCCACCGCCCTGGCCACCACGGTCCCGTCCATTTCCTTCCCGCGCCCGTCCAACACCGACGGCACTGACGCGGTCCGCCCGGCCACCCTGCGCGGCCAGGGGCCAGACCAGACGCTGGTTCTGGTGAACGGCACCCGCCGGCACGTGTCGGCCCTGCTGAACACCAACGGCTCGGTGGGCCGCGGTTCGGCCGCCGTCGATCTGAACGCTATCCCGTCGACCGCGCTCGACCGTATCGAAGTGCTGCGTGATGGCGCGGCCGCGCAGTACGGCTCCGACGCCATCGCCGGGGTGGTCAACCTGCGCCTGCGCGAAGCCGCCAGCGGCGGCGGTCTCTCGGTGACCTACGGCCAGTATCAGACCAGCTTCGACGGCTTCTACGGCCGCAACGACAACATCTCCGACGGCGCCACCACCACTGTGTCCGGCTGGCAGGGCCTGCCCCTGGGCGCCGACGGCTTCCTGACCCTGTCGGCGGAGTATCGCGACCGGGCCAACACCAACCGCAGCGATATCGACCGGCGGGTGACCCCCAACCGCATCACCTCGCGCTTCGGCGACGCCGATGTGGAAGACGTGTCCTTCTACGCCAACGCCGGCAAGCCCCTGGGCGACGTGTGGACCGCCTATGGCTGGTTCGGCGCCCAGCAGCGCGACGCCTCGAGCGCCGCCACCTACCGCCTGCCCACCGACGCCAGCCAGAACGTGCCCGCGGTCTATCCCAACGGTTACATTCCCAAGCTCGCCACCGACACCACCGACGTGAGCGCCGGTGTTGGCCTGCGCGGCCAGATCGCCGGCTTCAATGCCGACCTGAACGTGGTCTACGGCAAGAACGACATCAATTTCGGCGTCCGCGACACCATCAACCCGTCCTACGGGGCCGCATCTCAGACCTCGTTCCAGGCCGGCGGGCTGGAATACAGCCAGACGGTGTTCACGGCCGATTTCAGCCGCGGCCTTGACCTGGGTCTGGCCGGCCCGCTGAACCTGGCCTTCGGCCTGCAGGCCCGCACCGAGAACTTCGAGATCAACCGCGGCGAGCCCACCTCGTACAACCGCGGCCCGATCACCACGGTGTCCTTCGGTTCGCGGGGCTTCACCGGCTTCACGCCGTCCAATGAAGTGGATGTCGACCGCGATGCGGTGGGCGTCTATCTCGACCTGGAAGGCCAGGTGACCGAGAAGTTCTCCGCCTCGGCGGCGGTGCGCTACGAGGACTATTCCGACTTCGGCTCGAACACCTCGGGCAAGCTGTCGGCGCGCTATGACTTCAGCCCCGCCTTCGCCCTCCGCGGCGCGGCCTCGACGGGCTTCCGCGCGCCCAGCCTGCAGCAACAGTACTACACCGCCACCTCGATCCTCTATATCAACGGGGTTCCGTTCGAGACCGGCACCTATCCCTCGGTGAGCTCGGTGGGTGCGGCCCTTGGCGGCCGTCCGCTCGACCCGGAAACCTCGCGCAACTACTCCCTGGGCGTGGTCTATCGTCAGGGCGCTTTCGAGCTCACCATCGACGCCTATCGCATCGAGGTGGAAGACCGGATCGTTCTGTCGGAGACCTTCCAGGGGAGCGCCACGGCCGCGCCGGGCACCAACGCCCGGGTGATCTATGACCTGCTGGCGCCCTTCGGCGCCACGGCCGCCCGCTTCTTCGTCAACGGCGTGGACACCGAAACCACCGGGGTGGACGTGGTCGCCCGCTATCGCATCGTCGATGACGCCGGCGTCTTCGACCTGACCGCGGCGGGGAACATCAATCAGTTCGAGGTGACCCGGACCCCGGTCTCGGGCTCGACCATCCTGCCGACCCCCACCAGCCTGTTCGGTCGCCAGGCGACGCTGCGCTTCGAAGAAGGCGTGCCGAAGCAGAAGCTGACCCTGCAGGGCGACTGGAGCCGCGAGGCCTGGGGCGCCACCCTGCGCACCACCATGTACGGTTCGGTCCTCTCGCCCGGCACCCTGGCCGACGGCAGCGCCGACACCGAAACCGGAACCCGGGGCGTGGTGGACCTGGAAGGCCGCTACTCCTTCCCCCGCGGCGTCACCGTGGCCGTGGGCGCCGACAATCTGTTCGACGTCTATCCCCGCCAGATCGCGCCCAACCTGAACACCACGAGCGCGGCGCCCTTCTCGTCGTTCTCGCCCTTCGGGTTCAACGGCCGGTTTGTCTATGGCCGGGTGAGCGTGCGCTGGTAGTCGCCGACAGTCCCTGCTGAGCGAGACGGGCGGGCCTGACAGGTCCGCCCGTTTTCGTTTGCCCCCAGGCTTGGGGGCGCCTGTCCACAGGTGCGGCGATGGGTCGGCAAGCTTGGAACGATCTCTTAAGCTATCAGCAGGCCATGGCGATCGTACCGGCTCTCGATCTGCGGATGCCGCAGGACGACACAACACCCCTCCCCCATGCTCCGGCCAATATCCAGGCCGAACAGGGCCTGCTGGGCGCCCTGCTCTATGACAATGCGGTCTTCGAGCGGCTGGGGGATAATCTTCAGGGCCGGCATTTCTTCGAGCCCTTCCACGGCCGGCTGTTCACCGCCATCGAGACCGCCATCCGCAAGGGCCAGCTGGCCGAACCCATCCTGCTGGCCGAGCAGTTCCTGCGCGACCCGGCTTTCGAGGAACTGGGCGGTCTGCGCTATCTCGCCGACCTCGTGGACCGCGCGCCGCCATCCACCCATGCGCCCGACTATGCCCGCGCCGTCTATGACCTGGCCCTGCGACGGGACCTGATCCGCATCGGCCAGGAGATCGCCACCACGGCCCAGGGCAGCGACGCCGAGGCCTCGGCCCGCGATCAGATCGAGGCCGCCGAACAGCAGCTCTACGCCCTGGCCGAAACCGGCGGGGTCAGCCAGGGCTTCGTCCCCTTCGCCGAGGCCCTGCACGGGGCGGTGGCCATGGCCGCCGAGGCCCATGCGCGGGACGGGGGCCTGGCGGGGATCTCCACCGGCCTCATCGATCTGGACCAGAAGATCGGCGGGCTGCACCCGTCCGACCTGGTGATCCTCGCAGCCCGCCCCTCCATGGGGAAAACCTCGCTGGCCTGTAACGTCGCCTTCGACGTGGCCCGCAACTATGCCTGGGAGCCGCGCCCGGACGGCACGCGCAAGACGGTGAGCGGTGGGGTCGTAGCCTTCTTCTCGCTGGAAATGTCGGCCGAGCAGCTGGCCATGCGCCTGCTGGCCGAGGTCTCGGGGGTTTCGGGCGACCGACTGCGCAAGGGCGAGATCGACGCCATGGAGTTCGGACGGATCCGCGACGCCGCCCTCGAGATCCAGGAAGCGCCGCTCTATATCGACGCCACCGGCGGCCTGTCCCTGGCCAAGCTCACCGCCCGCGCCCGGCGCCTGAAGCGCACCACGGGTCTTGATCTGATCGTTGTCGACTATCTCCAGCTCATTACGCTGGGGCCCGGCGGCAGCGACAACCGCGTGCAGGAGGTGAGCGCCATCACCCAGGGGCTGAAGGCCCTGGCCAAGGAACTGGCCGTCCCGGTCATCGCGCTGTCGCAGCTGTCCCGTCAGGTGGAAAGCCGCGAGGACAAGCGTCCCCAGCTCTCCGATCTTCGCGAGTCCGGCTCCATCGAGCAGGACGCCGACATGGTCATGTTCATCTATCGGGAGAGCTACTATCTCGGCCGATCCGAACCGCGCGAGGGCACCGAGGAGCACTTCAAGTGGCAGGAGCAGATGGACCTCGTCCGCGGCATGGCCGAGGTCATCATCGGCAAACAGCGCCACGGCCCCATCGGCACGGTGAAGCTCTCGTTCAACGAAGACCTCACCAAGTTCGGCAACCTGGCCCGCGACGGCCGCTACGATCCCCATTGAGCCGTCTTGGCCCCACTGGCAGGTCCCGCCCCGTCCGGGACTTGCCTCGCAAGCCTTGCCGGTCCAAGGGAGCCGCATGCCCCTGCCCCCTCGCGCCCGGCTGACCATCGATCTCGACGCCCTGGCGCGGAACTACCACGCCATCGCCTCGGAGGCGCAGGGCGCGGCGGTGGCCCCCGTGCTCAAGGCCGACGGCTACGGCCTGGGCGCAGCTCCGCTGGCTGGGCGGCTCTGGCGCGAAGGCGCCCGCAGCTTCTTCGTCGCCCGCCTCACCGAAGGCGAGGCGCTTCGCGCGGCGCTGGCTGAGCGAACCGCTGAGATCTTCGTCCTCGACGGCTTCACCCCCGGCGCCGGTCCCCGGCTGAAGGCGGCGGGCCTGATCCCTGTGCTCAGCAGTCTGGCCCAGATGTCGGAGGCCAGCGGCTTCGCCCGCCAGACGGGCGCGCCGCTCACCTGCGGCCTGCATGTGGACACCGGCATGAACCGCCAGGGGCTGCCGATCCAGGCCCTGGACGCCGTCATCGACAGTCCCGACCGGCTGGCCGGCCTCGATCTCGACCTGCTGATGAGCCACCTGGGCTCGGCCGCCGATCCTGATCACCCGCGCAACCCCGCCCAGCTGGCGGCCTTCCGTCACGCCCGCGCCAAGCTCCCGGCCATGCGGGCGAGCCTGGGCGCCTCGGCCGGCGCCTTTCTGGGTCCCGACTACCGGTTCGACATGGTTCGGCCCGGCGTCTCCCTCTTCGGCGGCGGCCCGCGCGAGACGCCCGATCCCCGGCTGAGCGCCGTGGCCACCCTGGAAGCGCCCATTATCGACATCCGCCGGGTCGCGGCCGGAGACCCCATAGGCTACGGCACGACCATCCTGGCCGACCGCCACACCCGGCTGGCGGTGGTGGGCGCCGGCTACGGGGACGGGGTGATCCGGGCGGCGCGGCGCGAGGCGCGGGCCTGGTTCGACGGCGCCCCCCGGCGCATCTACATCATCGACATGGACATGACCGTGATCGATCTGGGCGACAGTCCGGCCCATCCGGGCCAGATGGTCGAGTTGCTCGGTCCCCACGCCCTGCTGGACGAGCTCGCGGCGGCCGCCGGCAGCATCGCGCACGAATGTCTGGTGCGCCTGGGCGGCCGCGCCGAACAGGTTTATCGCGGCCAGGCCTGATCCGCCGACCGGAACTGACGCAGGCGCCGATAGACTGAGGCCCCGGGACGAATCAGGAGGATCACTTGGCCAAGGACGGTTCTGTCCATGTCTGCCAGTCGTGCGGCGCGGTTCAGGCCAAGTGGGCCGGCCAGTGCCCGGCCTGCGGGGCCTGGAACAGCCTGGTGGAAGAAGTCCAGACCCGGCCGCCCGGGGGGCTGGCCCCCGCCCGGGGAACCCGCGCCGGTCGCAGTCTGGCCTTCGAGACCCTGGCGGCCGAGACGCCCGCGCCCCCGCGCATCCAGACCGGCGTCGCCGAGTTCGATCGCGTGTGCGGCGGCGGGGTCGTGCCCGGCTCAGCCCTGCTGCTGGGCGGCGACCCCGGAGTGGGCAAGTCGACCCTGCTGATGCAGGTGATGGGCCATGCGGCCCGGCGCGGGGTCCGCTGCGCCTATATCTCCGGCGAGGAGGCGGTGGACCAGGTCCGCGGCCGGGCCCAGCGCATGGGACTGGCCCAGGCGCCCGTGAGCCTGGCGGCCGAAACCTCCCTGCGGGTGATTCTGGAGGGATTGAAGCGCGACGCCTTCGACCTGGTGGTCATCGATTCCATCCAGACCATGTGGAGCGACGCCCATGAGGCCGCTCCCGGTTCGGTGACGCAGGTCAGGGCGGCGGCCGGTGAACTGGTGCGTCTGGCCAAGAAGCGCGGCGTGGCCGTGATCCTGGTGGGCCACGTGACGAAGGAAGGCGCCATCGCCGGGCCCCGGGTGATCGAGCACATGGTGGACGCGGTCCTCACCTTCGAGGGGGAACGCGGCTATCCGTTCCGCATTCTGCGGGGGGTGAAGAACCGCTTTGGCGCCACCGATGAGATCGGGGTCTTCGAGATGGCCGATGCGGGCCTGATCGAGGTGGTCAACCCCTCGGCCCTGTTCCTCAACACTTCCGGCGAACGGGCGGCGGGCGCGGCGGTGTTCGCCGGCATCGAGGGCTCACGCCCCGTTCTGGTGGAGATACAGGCCCTGGTGGCCCCCAGCGCCTATGGCACGCCCCGGCGGGCGGTGGTGGGCTGGGATTCCGGCCGCCTGGCCATGGTGCTGGCCGTTCTGGAATCCCGCTGTGGACTTGGATTTGGCGATCGGGACGTCTATCTGAACGTCGCTGGCGGGCTTCGGGTGACCGAACCGGCCGCCGATCTGGCCGCCGCGGCGGCGCTCGCCTCATCTGCTCTCGATATCGCATTGCCGCAGGATTGCGTCGTGTTCGGCGAAATCAGTCTTTCCGGAGATATCCGCCAGGTCAGCCGCATGGACGGCCGCCTGAAGGAGGCCGCCAAGCTCGGCTTCGGTCAGGCCCTGGCCCCCGCTGAAGCCGACGGGGGCGGACTGCTCCAGGTTCGCGGCGCCGCCCGGCTGGCCGACGCCGTCCGGCGCATCGGGGATGGCGACTGGGGTTCTTCCCGTTGACCCTGTTCGACATTCTGGCCTTGAGCCTGCTGGCCATTTCAGCCTGTGTCGGCTTTTTCCGCGGCGCGGTGCGCGAGATGATCACCGTCCTGGCCCTGCTGGCGGCGGCTGCGGTCGCGCTGTGGGGCCTGCGATTCTCCGGCCCGCTCGCCCGCGAAATCATTGAGACAGCCTGGATGGCCAATGTCGCGGCCGTCCTGGCGGTGTTCATCGCCGTCTATATCGCCCTGCGCCTGTTGGGGGCTCATCTGTCGCGCCAGGTGCAGTCGGCCGGCGTGCTGGGCCTGCTGGACCGTTCCATGGGCGCGGCCTTCGGACTGATCCGCTCGCTTGTCGTCCTGGGCGCCTTCAGCCTTGGCCTGCAGGCCGCCACCACGCCGGAAACCATGCCGCAATGGGTGGCCGAAGCCAGGCTCTACCCCCTCGCAGAGACGTCCGGCGAAGTCCTTCGCACCTTCGCGCCCAAGGGGCTGGATGTGGCCGATAGGTTACGACCGGTGATCTCCGAAGCTGTGCGGAACGGCGCAGGTGATCCGCCTTCGGAAGAAGGCTATGACGAGCGCGCACGCACCGACATCGACGAGCTTGTGGAGAAATCCCGATGAGCCCCGTTTCCGACGCATGGTCCCCCCCTCCGCGCGATCCGGATGACGACAGCCTCCGGCTGGAATGCGGCGTCTTCGGCGTCTTCGGCGTCGATCAGGCGGCAGGCCTGACGGCGCTGGGTCTGCACGCCCTGCAGCACCGCGGCCAGGAGGCCTGCGGCATCGCCAGCTTCGACGGCCAGCGCTTCCACACCGAGCGCCATATGGGCCGCGTGGGCGAGGCCTTCGGCGACGGCGACCTGAGCAAGCGCCTGCCCGGCGCGGCGGCCATCGGCCACACCCGCTACTCCACCGCCGGCGGCAGCTTCATCCGCAACGTCCAGCCCATGTTCGCCGACCTCGAGAGCGGCGGGATCGCCCTGGCGCACAACGGCAACCTCACCAACTTCCTGACCCTGCGCCAGCAACTGGTGGCCGACGGCGCCATCTTCCAGTCGACCTCGGATTCCGAGGTGATCCTTCACCTCGTAGCCCGCTCGCGGAAGGGCAAGATCACCGACCGCTTCATTGAGGCCCTGTCGAAGATCGAGGGCGGCTATGCGCTCGTGTCCCTGACCAACAAGAAGCTGATCGGGGTGCGCGATCCCCTGGGCATCCGCCCCCTGGTCCTGGGCCAGTTGGACGGCAACTATGTGCTGGCCTCCGAAACCTGCGCGCTGGACATGGTCGGCGCGCGGTTCGTGCGCGACATCGAGCACGGCGAGATGGTGGTCATCGATCATTCGGGCGTGGAAAGCCTGCGCCCCTTCCCCGCTGAACGGGCCAGGCCCTGCATTTTCGAGTACGTCTATTTCGCCCGCCCGGATTCGGTCGTGAACGGGCGATCGGTCTATGAGGTGCGCAAGCGCATGGGCCGTCGCCTGGCCCAGGAAAGCGCCGCCCCCTGCGACGTGGTGGTCCCGGTCCCCGACTCCGGCGTCCCCGCCGCCCTGGGCTACGCCCAGGAAACCGGCACGCCCTATGAGATGGGCATCATGCGCAACCACTATGTGGGCCGCACCTTCATCCAGCCCACCCAGGGCGCCCGGGAGCTGGGCGTGCGCATGAAGCTGTCGCCCAACCGCGCCGTGCTGGCGGGCAAACGGGTCATGCTGATCGACGACTCCATCGTCCGCGGGACCAACTCCCTGCGCGTGGTGCGGATGGTCCGGGAGGCCGGCGCCAAGGAGGTGCATCTGCGCTCCGGCTCGCCGCCGATCATGTGGCCGGACTTCTACGGCATCGACATGCCCCAGCGCGAGCAGCTGCTGGCGGCCAATAAGAGCCTGGAGGAGATGGCCCGCCTGCTGGAAGTCGACAGCCTGGGCTTCCTCTCGGTGGACGGCCTCTACTGGGCCATGGAATCGCCGCCGCGCGACCCGGCCGCGCCCCAGTTCACCGACCACTATTTCACCGGCGACTACCCCACCCGGCTCCTGGATCGCGAGATCGCCGAGGGCCGCAACGAGGCTGACGAACGCCAGCTGACCTTCCTGGTCGACGCGTGAGCGGGGGTCTGCGAGGGCTGCTCGCCCGCCTGCGGATCGACCCCTACATCCTGGCCATCCTGGCCACCGTGGTGATCGCCTCGCTGCTGCCGGCCCGGGGACAGGCCGCGGACGTGGTGGCGGTCGCCACCAAGATCGGGGTCGGCCTCGTCTTCTTCCTTCACGGCGCCAAGCTGTCGCCCCAGGCGGTGGCGGCCGGGATCGGTCACTGGCGGCTGCACCTGGTGGTGCTTCTGACCACCTTCGCCCTCTTCCCGCTCACAGGCCTGGCGGCTTCGGCCCTGCCCCCGTGGATCGTGCCGGCGGCCCTGGCGCCGGGCCTGATCTATCTGGGCTGCCTGCCATCGACCATCCAGTCGGCCGTAGGCTTCACCGCCATCGCCCGCGGCAATGTGGCGGCCGCAGTCTGCGGCGCCTCGGCCTCGAACCTGCTGGGGGTGCTGATCACGCCCCTTCTGGTGGGCGTCCTGCTCAGCGCCCAGGGGGGCGGCCTGTCCTGGGGCGCCTTCGAGGCGATCCTGCTGCAACTGCTGGCCCCGTTCCTGGCCGGCCAGGCCCTGCGCCGGTGGGTCGGCGGCTTCATTCAGCGCCACGCCAAACAGGCGAGCCTGGTGGACCGGGGCTCGATCCTTCTGGTGGTCTACAACGCCTTCTCGGGCGCCGTGGCCGTGGGCATCTGGAGCCAGGTGTCCTTCGTCGATCTGCTGCGCCTGACCCTGGTGTGTCTGGTCCTGCTGGCCCTCTCAACGGCCTGGACCGTATGGATCAGCCGCAGGATGAAGTTCTCCACCGAGGACGAGATCACCGTCCTCTTCGGCGGCAGCAACAAGAGCCTTGCGGCCGGGGCGCCCATGGCCGCGGTGCTTTTCCCGGTCTCCACCGTCGGCTTCGTCCTGCTGCCCATCATGCTCTATCACCAGTTCCAACTCATGGCCTGCGCCGCCATCGCCTCGCACTATGCAAAGCGAGCGGACAGCCCCCTCCAGACCGTCTAGACAGCGCCCCATGACAGTTCAGCCCGCCCCCTCCGCCGCCGGTCCCCTGGCCGGACAGATCGTCCTCGTCACCGGCGCCAGCCGCGGCATCGGCCGTGAATGCGCCCTGGCCCTGGCCGCCGCCGGGGCCCAGGTGGTGGCCACCGCCCGGACTCAAGGCGGGCTGGAGGATCTGGACGACGCCATCCGCGCCGCCGGCGGCCTGCGACCCACCCTGGTCCCTATGGACCTGGCCGATGGCGGCGCCATCGATCAGCTCGGCCTCGCCATCCACGAACGCTATGGGCGCCTGGACCTTCTGGTCCACGCCGCGGCCATGCTGGGGGGACTGAGCCCGGTCTCGCACATCGATCTGAAGACCTGGGACAAGGCGGTCGCCCTGAACCTCACCGCCGTGTTCCGGCTGCTGAGGGGTACCGAACGCCTGCTCAAAGCCGCGCCTCAGGGCCGCGCCCTGGTGTTCACCACGGGTCGGGTGGCCCGCCCCAAGGCGTTCTGGGGGGCCTATGGCGCCACCAAGGCCGGCGCCGAACACCTGGTCCGCACCTGGGGCGATGAGCTGGAGAACACCACGGTGCGCGCCGCCCTGATCGATCCGTCGGCCATGCGCACCAAGATGCGCGCCGAGGCCATGCCGGGCGAAGATCCCCAGTCCCTGCCCGATCCCGCCGAGATCGGGCCGATGGTCGTCGAACTGGCGCAGGCGGAGCTGACCCCGCCCGTGAAGGTGTTCAGCTTCGCCGAGTGGAAGGCCGCGCAGGCTTCCCCCGCCCACTGACCGGCCGCCCCTTGGCGGCGGGCCTGGCCCGCGTCGCCGGCCCGGCGCTCTTGGCCGGCGCCTTCTTGCCCG
>NZ_DAIMHV010000011.1:22111-41081 GCF_036723115.1 Phenylobacterium sp.
GATGGCTTGGCCGGAGATTTGGCGGACGGCTTGGCCTTGCGCGGGGCCGTCTTGGCGGGGCCTCGGCCACCCCCTTCGCCATCCGCATAAGGGTTTGAGCCGGATTTGACGGTCAGCCGCACGGGAACCCCCGGCAGGTCGAAGCTCTCGCGGATCGAGTGGATCAGATAGCGCCTGTAGCTGTCAGGCAGCTGGCTGGCGCGGCTGGCGAACAGCACGAAGGTGGGGGGTCTCGCCTTGGTCTGAGCGATGTACTTGGGTTTGACGCGACGACCATTCACCGACGGCGGCGGGTGACGCTGCACGGCCATGGCCAGCCAGTCGTTCAGGTCGCGGGTCTTCACCTTGGTCGACCAGTCCGCATGGGCCTTGAAGACTGCAGGCATCAGCCGGTCCAGGTTGCGGCCCGTCTCGGCCGACAGGGCGATCATGGGCGCGCCCCGAACCTGAGGCAGCTTGCGCGACACCTCTTCCTGCAGCTCCTTGAGCCGGACCTGGGGATCCTCCACCAGATCCCATTTGGCCAGGACGAAGACCAAGGCGCGGCCCTCGCGCTCCACCAGGTCGGCGATCTGCAGGTCCTGGATTTCCAGGGGGTGGGTGGCGTCCATCACCAGCAGGACCACCTCGGCAAAGGTGATGGCGCGGATGGTGTCCTGGGTGGAAAGCCGCTCGAGTTTCTCCTGCACCTTGGCCTTGCGGCGCAGGCCTGCGGTGTCCACCAGCCGCACAGCGCGATCGTCCCAGGTCCAGTCCACGGGAATGGCGTCGCGGGTGATGCCGGCCTCGGGCCCCGTGAGCAGGCGATCC
The DNA here is from genome assembly GCF_036723115.1 of Phenylobacterium sp. Lineage (GTDB taxonomy): Bacteria > Pseudomonadota > Alphaproteobacteria > Caulobacterales > Caulobacteraceae > Phenylobacterium. Next base: position 22,922 of record NZ_DAIMHV010000011.1, read on the forward strand.
TCGCCGATCAGGCGGTTCACCAGGGTGGACTTGCCGGCGTTGGGGCGCCCGACAATGGCCAGACGCACAGGCTTGTCGCCCAGTTCCTCTTCCTCGTCCTCGCCGGCCGAAGGGACCGCGGCCAGAACGGCGGCATAGAGGTCGGCCATGCCTTCGCCGTGCTCCGCCGAAAGGGGCACCGGCTCCCCAAAGCCCAGGCGGAAGGCGTCCATCGTGCCGGCCTCGCCCTGCCGTCCCTCGGCCTTGTTGGCGATCAGGATGACGGGCTTGCTGCTGCGGCGCAGGATTTCACCGAACACCTCGTCCAGGGGCGCGACGCCTTCGCGGGAGTCCATGACGAACAGGGCGAGGTCGGCCTCGGCGATGGCCAGTTCGGTCTGGCGGCGCATACGCGCCTCCAGGCTCTCGTCTGTGACGTCCTCAAAGCCGGCGGTGTCGATCAGCTCGAGATCGATGTCGCCCAGGCGGCCCGTGGCGAAGCGGCGGTCGCGGGTCACGCCCGGCTGGTCATCGACGATGGCCAGCTTGCGACCCGCAAGGCGGTTGAACAGGGTCGACTTGCCTACGTTCGGGCGGCCGACAATGGCGATCTTAAGCGGCATGGCGCTCCCTGGCGCGGCATAGGACCCGGGACGGCGGGGGCCGACCGGGCGGAGTCGAGTTGAATCCTGTCACGTCTGTCCCGTCCTGGGGAGAGGCGAACAGAACAGGCCCCTCCAGCCGGCAAGGCTGAAGGGGCCCGAGAAAATACGTCCGGTCGGACGAAACAGTCAGCCTTAGCGCAACGCCAGCAGCTGCGCCGAATCAGTGACCACATAGATGGTCCCATCCACGGCGATGGGGTCGATCAGGACGGCGGAGCCGACGCTCTGGCGACGCTCCACCGCACCGGTCTTGGCGTCCACGACGGCCAGCTGGCCCTCAGACGAGCCCAGGACGAGCTTGTTGGAGACCAGCAGGGGGCTGGTCCAGATCGGCTTGGCCGCCGGCTGGCCGCCGATACCGAAGAAGCCGCCCGTCTTGCGCGCCGAAACCCCCTCATTGAGGTCGCGGATCCAGTAGACCTGACCGGTCTCCCGCGAGACGCAGATGAGTTCGCCCGACTTGGACACCACATAGACCACGTCGCCCGCGGGCCAGGGGGTGGTGATCGCCACCACCGGCAGGGTCCAGCGCGCCGCGCCCGTGCGCAGATCGATGGCCGAGAAGGCGCCCGAGTGGCTGGCGGCGAACACGTCGCCCCGGTAGATCACCGGTCGACCGACAATGTCGCGGATTTCGGACAGGGCGTTGGTGCGGCTCGCCCGCGAAAGACCCTCGCTCCACAGATCGTTGCCGTTGGCCGCCCGCAGGGCCACCAGTTCGCCGGAGCTGAACGAGGCCACCACGGTGTCGCCCGACACCGCCGGGCTGGAGGCCCCGAGGATGCGCGCGGGCTCCGAGAGCGCCTGATAGGTCCAGCTGGGAATCCCGGTGGCGGTTTCGAAGGTCAGCAGGGTGTTGTCGATGGTCACCGCCATGACGCGGCCGGCGGTCACGGTCGGCGCCGCATGGATCGGCTGCTCGGTGGCCCGACGCCACTCTTCGGCGCCGGAGGCGGCGTCCAGCCGGGCCACGAACCGGTAGCCTGAGGTGACATAGAGCTTGCCGGCCGAATAGGCCACGCCCCCGCCGAAGCCCTCACGCTCATCGCGCCGGGGCGGTTGAAGGTCGCGGGACCAGACAACCTGGCCCGACCGGGCGTCGATGGCCGACACCTGGGCCGAGCCGTCCATGACGAAAACCTTGCCGTCGGCGATCACCGGCGGCGCCGTCACATGATGGCCGCGGCCCGAACCCTGGCCGAAGCCCCGACGCCAGGCGACGTTCAGGCCGACCGACCCTTCGACGTGCTCCACCGACTGTTCCGGCGAGCCGCCCGGCAGGGGCCAGGCCGCGCGGCTGTAGGGCGTGGGCAGGAAGAAGTCCGCGCCGCGCAGGAGCTCGGAGGGCTCAATCGTCTGGTCGAAGGCGATGATGGAGATGCGCTCGCCCTCGCCCGCGATCTCCTGCGGGCCGTCATCGCGGTCAAACGGATTGAGGCGGTTGATGGTCGAGCAACCGCTGATGGCGACCGAGCCGGCCAGGAGAAGGGCGACCAGCGGAAGGCGGGAAGTCATCATTGGGCGGCGGAACCTTGCTGTTGCGGCGCCGGGGCGGCCGCGTCGTCAGTGGCGGGGGCGGCTTGGTCCAGGGCCATGGCCGCCTTGACGGCCTCGGGCAGGACCTGCGCCGAACCGGATTCGATAAGCGCGCGGGCGGCCTGGGCGCGGCGCCGCGACAGGTCCGAAGCGCCAGGCATCAGCGCGATCACCCCGAAGTCGGCGCGCGCCTCGTCCATCTCGCCCCCCATGATGCGGGCGAAGGCCAGGGCCTCCAGCGCCTGGGCGCGGTAGGGGCGACCTTCCTGCGTCAAGGGCTGCAGCCTCGCCTTCATGTCATCCAGCGACGCCGTATCCAGCAGGGCCAAGGCGGATTTGAGGCGGGCGGCGTCGCCGATCACCTCGTCCGGGGCCCGTTCGGCGGCCTGGTCGAACAGGGCCACGGCGCCGGGGACATCGTCCTCGGACAGCTTCAGCCCGCCCAGCTGCATCAGGGCCAGGGCTCCGTAGCCGTCAGGGGACAGGTCCGCCACCTGGGTGAACAGTTCGGTGGCGCGGGGCAGGTTGTCTTCCTGCACGGCGGCGATGCCCTGATCGTAGAGCTCGGACGCCTCGGCGATCTTGCCGCTGCGCCAACTCGTCCAGCCCCAGGTTCCCAGGGCGATGGCCAGGGCCAGCACAAGGGCTCCGAGCACATAAGGCAGGGCGCGAAGGGCGAGCGTCTTGTAGCGGTCGGCGCGAAGCTGCTCCTCGACCTCTTCAAAAACGTCAGTCACGAATGGGAACTCCGCGCTCAGGCGACGAAAGAGGCGGCGAACCTATAGCGCAAGCCGCCGCGCCGCAACGGCGGCTCTGATGACCGTCCCCATCAGGTTCGCGCCCTATCCGGCCTTGGCGAAATAGGTTTCCCCAGGTCCGGGAAAACGCCTCGCCCTCACATCCTCGGCATAGGCCTGAACCGCCTGGCTGATCTCCCCGCGCAGATCGGCGTAACGGCGCACGAACTTCGGCGTCCAGTCGAACAGGCCCAGCATGTCGTCGGTCACCAGGATCTGCCCGTCGCAGCCGGCGGAGGCGCCGATGCCGATGGTGGGGACCTGGACCGCCTCGGTGATCTCGCGGGCAAGGCCTTCAGCCACGCCCTCCACCACCAGGGAAAAGGCTCCGGCCTCCGCCGTGGCCTTGGCCTCGGCCAGGATGCGGGCCCGTTCGTCCTCGCCCTTGCCCTTGGCGCGGAAACCGCCGTCCACCAGCACCGCCTGCGGCCGCAACCCGACATGTCCCATCACCGGAATGCCGCGCCGCACCAGGAAGTCGATGGTGTCCACCACCGCCGACCCCGCCTCGACCTTCACCGCCTGGGCGCCGGTCTCCTTCATCACCCGGGCCGCATTGGCGTAGGCTTCCTCCGGAGAGCCCTCGTAGGAGCCGAAGGGCATGTCGACCACCACCATGGCCCGCCGCGAGCCGCGCATGACGGCCTGGCCATGCAGGATCATCATATCCAGGGTCACGCCCACCGTGTTGGGGAGGCCATGCACCACCATCCCCACCGAATCGCCCACGAGCAGCAGGTCGCAGGCCTCGTCCAGCAGCTCGGCCATGGGCGCGGTGTAGGCGGTGAGGCAGACGACGGGCGTCTGGCCCTTGCGAGCGGCGATGTCCGGGGCGGTAAGGCGGCGGACCGTCTCCTGGCGTTGAGCGGACAGGGTCAGAGCTCCTCGATGATGCGGGTCACAGCGAAGCCCAGCGCCAGCAGCGCCAGGCCCGCGGCCACCCAGATGGTTTCGACGCCCGCAGGCCGACTGAACAGCCAGTCCAGCTGCGGGGCGAGTTGGCGCACGCTGGAGGTGACGATCCGGGTCGAGTCCGCCCCGGTGAACTCCGCCCGACCCAGCAGGTTGGACATGATCAGCTGGCTGGCGCCGATGACTCCGCCCACCAGGCCTGCTGCGCCGATGAGCATCCGCCGGGCGGCCCAGCCCCGCTCCAGCCGGCGGGCCACCCGCGCGACGAAGACCTCGTTGTCCGAAATTGGGGGCGTTTCGCGGAACATCCGCTCCAGGGCGCGGTCAAACTCCACCTCAGACATCGCCGCGCCTCCCTTGCCGGTCCAACTCCTGGATGGAGAGCTGCAGCTTCATCCGGTCGAGACCCCGCTTCACGTGGGATTTGACCGTTCCGAGGGGCAGGTTCAAGGCGTCGGCGGCCTCGCTATGGGTCAGGCCGGCCCCATAGCAGAGGCTGACGCAGATGCGCTCAGCCTCCCCCAGCCGTTTCAGGGCCTCGTCGAGATCAAGCCTGGCCGCGGCGTCGGCCGGGCCAGGCGCAGGCGGATCGTCAGCCGCCGATTCCAGCAGGGCGCGGAGCCGGCGGTCGCGCTGGAGCCTGCGGCTGCACAGGCGCGCGGCGATCTTCTTGATCCAGCCCTCGAACGCCCCCTCCCCGCGGAAGTCGGCGATGGATTGAAAGGCCAGGATGAAGGCGTCCTGGGCCAGGTCGTCGGCCTCAGACACCGCCGCCCCCATGCGGCGCATCAGGGCGCGCACGGACGCCCCGTGCCGGCGCACGAGCTCGCCGAAGGCCGCTCGGTCACCTCCGGCTGAAAGCTGCGCCAGTTCCACGTCGTGCAGACTACTGTGCCGATGTCTTTGAACGCCCGTCATGGGCCTGCCCCGATACGCGCGTCGTCAGTCGCGGCCCCGGCCGATGAAAGACATGATCACAAAGGCCAGGCCGATAAAGCCCGGGAAGGCGGCGATGCCCAGGAAGATGTAGGTGGCGTCCGGCTCCTCGAACCCGACGGCCCAACCGAAGGCCGCGAGACCAACGGCGACGCCCAGCCAGATGATGCCCGTGCGCAGGTCGCGTTCCGGCGACGGCTTGGGCTTGACCTTCACATCCTGCGTCAGGGCCGCGATCAGCTCCGGCGGCAACTGCTGGCCCTTGTCGTAGGCCGCCTGGATGGTGCGGTGCAGGTTCTCGCGCTCCTTCGCCTTCAGCCAGCGCGGAATGACGACGATGGCCACCACAGCGCTGAAGATGACGAGGGTGTGCATGACGCCGGAGATGATCCCGGCGATGGCGACGTCCATGAGGTTCTTCCTCTCCTTTGGGGCCCGTTGGCGCCCCGTCAGATCATAAGGGGCGCGCACGCGCCAAGACAGATGCAAGCCAGGGCATGAAATCTTGGTCATGAATCAGCGGTCGGGCAGGCGCACGGGGTCTGCGCGACTGCGTCCCGCAGTCGCGTATTTTTTCGTCATCGGGTCCGTGCGGGAACGAATTGCGCCGACCTAGGCCGGCCGCGCGTTTACACGCCGTTTTTTGTGTGCTCGCCTGCCATTGCCTGCTGCTTTTCCAACTTTTGGCAGGCTTTCAGTTGGAATTCCTGCGCTCAACTCGCTCAAAGAGCGCATCGGCCTCGCGGCTCATCCTGCCGTATCGGCCAGCGCAGGGATCCAGGGACCGAAGGACTGGGGGAATATGATCACCGCCGCACGCCGCACGAAAACACTGGCCGCACTTCTGCTCGCCACCGCGCTTTGGGCGCCCATGGCCGCTCAGGCCGAGGCGCCGCCAGAGATGAAGGCCGCCGCCGCCGCTGGCGTCGAAGCCCGGACCAAGCTGGTTCAGGAGATGGTCGATTCCATCTACAGCTTCGCCGAGCCAGGTTTCCAGGAGCATCGCACCTCGGCCTACATCACCGGCATTCTTGAGCAGAACGGGTTCAAGATCGAGCGCGGCGTCGCGGGCATCCCCACGGCCTGGACCGCCACCTGGGGCTCCGGCGGCCCGAAGATCGCGCTCGGCAGCGATATCGACGCGCTTCTGGGCCTGTCCCAGGTGCCCGGCTCACCCGAAATCAAGCCGCAAATCGAGGGCGCGCCCGGCCACGGGGAGGGCCACAATTCCGGCATGCCGCTCATCGTCGTCGCCGCCCTGGCCGCCAAGGAGGTGATGGAGCAGAACAACATCCCCGGAACCCTGATGATCTGGCCCGGGGTGGCCGAAGAACTGCTGGCCACCAAGGCCTTCTTCGTCCGCGCCGGCATGTTCAAGGACGTGGACGCCAGCATCTTCACCCATGTGAGCCGCGACCTGGGCACAGGTTGGGGGCCGATGGGCAACAACGGCATGGTGTCGGTGGAATACACCTTCACCGGCAAGACCTCTCACGCCGCCGGCGCGCCCTGGGCCGGGCGCAGCGCGCTCGACGCGGTGGAACTGATGAACATGGCCTGGAACATGCGGCGGGAGCACCTGCCGGTGACCCAGCGCTCCCACTATGTGATCACCGATGGCGGCGGTCAGCCCAACATCGTCCCCGGGAAGGCCAGCGTCTGGTACTATTTCCGGGAGCAGGAATTCTCCAGCATCCGCGGCCTGTACGAGATCGGCAACCGGATCTCCGAAGCCGCCGCCATGGCCACCGACACCCAGGTGGAGCGCAAGGTCCTGGGCTACGCCGCCCCCAACTACGGCAACAAGCCCCTGGCCGAAGCCGCCTACGCCAATATCCGCGCCGTCGGCATGCCGGAATGGACGGAGGCCGATCAGGCCTTCGCCCGGGCGGTGCAGGAAGCCAACCATCTTCGCATCGAACCGCTGGCGACCACGGTCGGGGACCTGTCCACACCGGAGAACCGCGGCGCCTCCATGGGCGGGGGATCCGATGACATCGGCGACATCATGTGGAATGTGCCCACCATCACGGTGCGCTTCCCGTCCAACATTCCCAACACCATCGGCCACCACGTGACCGCCGCCATCGCCATGGCGACGCCGATCGCCCACAAGGGCGTCGTGGTGGGGGCCAAGGCCGTCGCCATGACCATCCTGGACATCGCCACCACGCCCAGCCTGGTGGCCGAGGCCAAGGACTACTTCCAGAACGTCCAACTCCGCGACCAGAAGTATGATCCGGTCCTGGCCCCCACCGACATGCCGGCCATCCACCTGAACGAGGACATCATGGCGCGCATGCGGCCCAAGATGGAGCCGCTCTATTACGACCCGACCCGCTACGCGACCTATCTCGACCAACTTGGGATCGCCTACCCCAACCTTCCGGCGAAGAAGTAGTCCCAAGCGGCGCCCTGCGTATCCCCTTGCGCAGGGCGCCGGCCCGTTCAGCGTCCGCTGTCCACATCCTCGAACACGATGGGCGGCGTGGTGCGGTGGGTCACCTCGCGGATCACGAAGCTGCTTCGGATCCTGGACACATGGGGAAGCTTTGAAAGTTCCCGCCGGTAAACCCGGTCATAGTCCTCAAATGACTCGACGTTGAGCATGATGAGGAAGTCGGTATCACCGGATACGAACCCGCAGTAGGATACCGAAGGACACTTGACCACTTCGCGTTCAAATTCATTCAGAACGCCTTCGGCCTGAGAGCTAAGTTCGATCGCGACGAATACCACCACGCTGAACCCCAGCATTGGCAGGTTCAGGTCCGCGGAGTAACTCCGCACCGCCCCCCTATCTTCCAATATCTTTCGTCTGCGGGCCACCGCCGTGCTCGACAGGCTGATTTTCTCGGCCAGCAAGACATCGGAAATCCGACCATCGGCCGACAGCTCCTTCAATATTTGGAAATCAATCGCGTCGAGGCCAACATGTTCGAATTTCGACATGAGTTCCCTTTTTCGTTGCGCAATTCGGCGGCACTTTCTCTTTTTTCATAAGAGACCCCTCAATTGGGCGCCGGCAAGGGTGGAATTGAAACTACGCTGTTATAGCAAGTTAGGCGTTCGAAGGGGGCAGTTCGAGAAGAGCTGCGCGAGGATCGCCGAAACTCGACGCATTGGACATCAAACTGGGGGCAGTCTCCATGTGTGGTCGAACATTCCGAAGCCATTCTTTCCAGCTGGCGCGCGACCGACGCGCCTGGCGACCCTTTCCCTGGCTGTCGCCCTGACTAGGCCCGCCTAGCCAGACCGTAGGGCGCGAAGGCGCCGCTCCTCCCCGAAACACCCGATCCAGACCGCTTCCGACGGTCGGACCCCGTCGCCTGATGCGGCGGCCGGTTCGGCTCGCCCGGTCGCCAGTGGGTCCAGACTTCAGAAACGTCAGAACATGAACAAGCCCGTCTCTCATCTCCGCCGTCGCATCTTCTGCACCGTGAGCGCTGCGGCCCTCGCCGCCTCCGCGGCCCCGGCATTGGCCCAGTCCACCGCGAGCAGTGAACTTCAGGAAGTGGTCGTCACCGGCTCGCGCATCGTGCGCGACGGCTATGACGCCCCAACCCCCGTCAACGTCCTTGGGGTTGAGGAGATTCAGGCCGCCGCTCCGGCCAACATCGCCGATTTCGTCAACACCCTGCCCTCGGTCGCCGGCTCGGCCACGGCCTCCAACTCCTCCGGATCGCTCAGCAACGGCGCGGCCGGCATCAGCGCCCTGAACCTGCGGGCGCTTGGCACGGGGCGGACCCTCGTGCTGTTCGACGGTCAGCGCTCCGTGGTGTCGGCCGCCACCGGCCAGGTGGACACCAACACCTTCCCACAGTCGCTGATCAGCCGCGTGGAAGTGGTGACTGGCGGCGCCTCCTCGGCCTATGGCTCCGACGCCGTCGGCGGGGTGGTCAACTTCATCCTGGACAAGACCTATACCGGCCTGAAGATGACGGCCGAATACGGTGAAACAACTTACGAAGACGGCGAAAACTGGAAGTATAACTTCACGGCCGGCTCGGCCTTCGCCGATGGCCGCGGCCATATCCTGCTCAGCGCCGAAACCGTCAGCCAGACGGGGATCCACGGGGTCAGCCGCGACTGGAACAAGGGCGGCCATTTCGCCATCCGCAATCCCAACACCGCGGCCGGCGCGCCCTTCTACATCGTGGCCGACCAGGTGGGCATCTCGGCCTACACGCCGGGCGGCCTGATCACGGCCGGTCCCCTGCGGGGCACTTATTTCGGGGTCAACGGCCAGGTCAGCCAGCTCGCCTACGGCCAGGTTTCCGGCCAGTGGATGGTCGGCGGCGACTGGGAATACACATCCTCCGGCATGAACGGGACCAACTCCCTCCTGCCCGACGAGAGCCGCGACAGCTACTTCGCTCGGGTGAGCTATGAGGTGAGCCCGTCGCTTTCGGTGTTCGGCCAGGCCTCCTACGCCAAGTATGAAGGCCTGAGCTACTACATCCAGCCGACCCACACGGGCATCACCATCCGCTCGGACAACGCCTTCCTGCCCGCGTCGGTGCGGTCCCAGATGACCGCGCTTGGCCTCACCTCCTTCGTGATGGGCACGTCCAACGCCGACATTCCCTGGTCGGGCAGCCAGAACGTGCGCGAGACCGAGCGCTATGTGGTGGGCGCCGACGGAGACTTCTCCGCCCTTGGCCGCGACTTCAGCTGGGACGCCTACTACCAGCACGGCGTGACCAAGACCCGCGAGGAACTGACCGCCACCTGGAACACCGCCCGCCTGGCGCTGGCCACCGATGCGGTGGTCAATCCCGCCACCGGCCAGATCGTCTGTCGCTCGACCCTGACCAATCCCACCAATGGCTGCGTGCCGCTGAACCGCTTCGGCATCGGGGTCGCGAGCCAGGCGGCGCTCGACTATGTGCTCGGCGAGCCGCTGCGCCTGCAAGAGTTCACCCAGGACGTGGCTGCGGTGAACTTCGCCACCGACCTGCCCGGCTGGGCCGGCCCCATCGACATCGCCTTCGGCGGGGAGTACCGCAAGGAGCAGATGTCCGGCTCGGTGGATCCGCAGTATCGTGACGGCTGGAAGTACGGAAACTACAAAGTCACCACCGGCGAATACGACGTGACCGAAGGTTATGTCGAAGCCCTGGTGCCGATTTTTGACGGCCTCGATTTCAACGGCGCCGTCCGTTACACCCGCTACAGCACGTCCGGCGGCGTCACCACCTGGAAGGCCGGCCTCACCTATTCGCCCATTCCGGACCTGAAGTTCCGCGGCTCCGCCTCTCGGGATATCCGGGCGGCGAACATGAGCGAACTGTTCGACACCGGCACGGCGCGAAGCAATTCGGTCTCCATCGCCGGGGTCTCGACGCCCTTCGTTCAGAACCTCCAGGGCAATCCCAATGTGGCCCCCGAAGTCGCCGACGGCTTCGGCGTCGGCATGGTGGTCGAGCCGCGCTTCCTGCCCGGCTTCGCCGCCTCCATCGACTATTACGACATTCAGGTCGAAGGGGTGATCAGCTTCGTCACCGCCCAGCAGGTGGCCGACTACTGCTATATCAACAATGTCCAGCGCTACTGCAGCCAGCTGAAGTTCACCAATGGTGCGCTCAGCGTCATCGATCTCTTCTATGACAATCTGAACAGCCTGAAGGCCAAGGGTCTGGACATCGAAGCCTCCTACCGCGGCTCGCTGGACACCTTCATTCCCGGCGCGCCGGGCGACTTCAGCATCCGCGCCCAGGCCACCAACTATCTGGAGAACATCACCGACGACGGGGTGACCGCCATCAACCTGGCCGGCTCCAATGTCAGCTCCACCCCGGACTGGGTGTATCGGGTCTCGGCCTTCTACAAGATCGATCCCTGGAGCTTTAACCTCACCGCCAGGGGGGTGAGCGACGGGGTGATCAGCAACGCCTATACCGAGTGTCAGTCGGCCTGCCCGACCCTGACGGCGCCCTACTACACCATCAACGACAACCACATCGACGGGGCGCTCTATTTCGACGTCTCGGCCACCTACGGCTTCGACCTGGGCGACTCCGGCGCGTCCGGCGAGGCCTACATCTCGATCAAGAACCTGTTCAACACCGACCCCGCCCTAACGGCCAACCCGGCCAGCCTGGGGGCGGAAAACACCGTGGCCTATCTGCAAACCAACCGCACGCTCTACGACGTGCTGGGCCGCACCTTCCGGGTGGGCCTGCGCCTGTCCTTCTAGGCGACAGGATCTGCTCGAATGCGAGGAGCGTCGGCCGCAGGGCCGGCGCTCCTTGTCGTTCAGCCCTTGAAGAGCGCCCCATAGACATCGGGCTTGAAGCCCAGCCGGATCTCCTCGCCCGCCACCAGCACCGGACGCTTGATCATTGAGGGCTGAGCGACCATCAGGGCGATGGCCTTCTCCGCGTCGAGGCCGGAGCGCTCGGCCTCCGGGAGCTTGCGAAAGGTCGTCCCGGCGCGGTTCAGCACCGCCTCCCAGCCGACCTTGTCAACCAGGCCGCGAAGCCAGGCGGCGTCCGCCCCTTCAACCTTGTAGTCGTGGAACACGTAATCGACGCCCTGGGCGTCGAGCCAGGTCCGCGCCTTCTTCATCGTGTCGCAGTTGCGGATGCCATAGAGGTGGACGGCCATCGTGATCAGCTCCGAACGGGGCGCAAGGTTCGCGGCGGGATGGCGCTCGACATAGCCCTCTCCCAGCCGGCCGCCAACCGATCACCGGCGGCCAGACGGCCCAGCTTCCGCCCTCATAAGGACAAGGTCGAGGGCGAGATTGCCCTAATGGTTCTCCGCCTTTCCAGACACCGCCATCACACAGCCGTCCTGATCGCAGGATTGGCGGCCCTGTTGGCGGGCGCGCCGGCCCTGGCCCAGGACCTGCCCATCGCTACCGCCCAGACTGGCGCGCCGCCGCCGGCCGCCCAGGACTCGCCGGTGGATCTCAGTTCCCCTGTCGCTCAGCTTCCCCGTCCCGACGCCCAGGCCCACGGCGAATGGGCGCGGGGGATTCTTGAGGGTCGAAGCGTTCCCGAGACGCGTGATACGGCCCGATCAACCCGGTGCGCCGGCGGTCCGCGCCGTCCTACCGGCGAGGTCTGGGCCGGGATCGGCACCCGCGGCTACCGCGAGGTGGGCGGCGTGGTCACCCATCGCATCGGCGAGTGCGGCAGCGCCACGATCGGCGTCAGCCGGACAGAGGGCCGGTTCTAGGCGACCGAGCCCCCTTGACCGTTCCATAACCGACTGATTATGAGTTACTCATAATCATCGAGTTATGACTTTGATCGCGCCTGATCCCTCCCCCATTCTCCGCGCCCTGGCCGACCCTACCCGGCGCGGCCTGTTCGAACATCTGTGTCGTGGGGGAGAGCAGACCGTGGGCGCCCTCACCTCGGAGGCAGGCGTCTCCCAGCCGGCGGTGTCGAAACACCTCGCCCAGCTCAAGGCCGCCGGTCTGGTGAGCGACCGTCAGGCCGGGCGGCAGACCCACTATCAGGCCCGTCCCGAGGCGCTCGCCCCCCTCACGGACTGGACGGTTCAGATGACCGGCTTCTGGACCTCGCGTCTCGACGCTCTGGACAGCCTCCTGTCCCGGATGGACCAATGACCGCGCCAAACCCGCAACTCCGCTCCGTGGTGCTGGAGCGCGATCTGAACCATCCGCCGGCGCGCGTCTGGCGCGCCCTGACCGAGCCCGCCCTGCTGGCTGAGTGGCTGATGGCCACGGACTTCGCGCCAAGCCTGGGGCGCAAGTTCGCCTTCACCGCCGACTGGGGCGAGGTGGCGTGCGAGGTGCTGGAGATCGAACCCGGCCGCACGCTCAGCTACAGTTGGGGGGACGGCGTGCTCGACACCGTCGTCACCTGGACCCTGACCCCCATCCTGGGCGGCGTGCGGCTGCGGATGGAGCAGACCGGATTCCGCCGGGACCAGCCGCGCTATCTGATGGGAGCGACGGCCGGTTGGCCGCGGTTCCTCGATCGACTGGAACAACTCCTGCACGAGGAACCGCAGGCATGACCCTCAATCTGTTCGTCCGCAAACTGCATCGATGGCTGTCACTGGCCTTCACCCTGGCCGTTCTCGCCAACATCGCCGTGATGTTCAGCGGGGCGCAGATCATGTGGGTGGGTTTCCTCGCCCTCGTTCCCCTGATCCCCCTGCTGATCACTGGGGTCTATCTCTTCGCCCTGCCCTATCTCGGGGCCAGGAGGGATGGCGCTATGCGAGAGGCGAATTGACCCAACGACCGAAGCTTCTCTCGGGCGGTAATCCGCAAATCCCCAAAGGCTATGGCGAGGAGCCCGTGAGGGCCTTTATCGCCGCTACGCCGGGCTGGAAGCGTGAGATTATTGAGCGGCTTGACGCCCTGATCAGCGGTGCTGTGCCCGAGGTGCGCAAAGCGGTGAAGTGGAACTCCCCACTCTATGGAGCCAGCGACGAGGGCTGGTTCCTCAGCCTGCATTGTTTCAATCGCTATGTGAAGGTCGCATTCTTTCGCGGGACAAGCCTCAGGCCTCAGCCCCCCGTGAGCTCCAAGACGGCCGAGACCCGATACCTGCACCTCCATGAAGGCGAGGCCATCGACGAGGCAAGGCTCGTCGATTGGGTCTGTCAGGCCAGCCAACTCCCTGGCGAGCGGATGTGACCGCCGTTCTTTGATGCTGCTCAATGCGGACTGGGCCACCTTGAAGGACTGTTCGTCATCGCGGAGGCGGACGATGGCGCGGTTCGGGACCTGGATGGCGGGCGCTTCGGCGGGAGCCGCCATCGCCTATGGCGTACCTCAGCTGATGCAGGTGGCGGGCGTCCTCACAGACCCGTGGGACCGGATCCTGATCTTCGCGCCGTCCCTGGCGCTGGCTCCGCTGTTCGTCCTGGCCATGGCGGCCGCGCATACCGCCACCCCGGGCGAACGTCAGGTCTGGAGCCTGTCGGCCCTGGCGCTGTCCATCCTCTACGCCGCCGATGTCAGCCAGGTTTATGTGGTTCAGCTGGGCTCTATCATCCCGCACGACCTCGCCGGGACAGGCGCTGTGGTGGGTCTGGCCGCCTGCTGTACGCCGGGCATGCCGGCCACCGCCGTCGATCTGCTGGGTTATACCTATATGAGCCTCGCCACCCTCCTGCTCGCCCCGGCCTTCCCGGGCCGCCGCTGGCTGCAGATCAGCCTCGTGGCCAACGGCCTGCTCGCCCCGGCCCTGATCGGCCAGCTGGCCTGGCCCGACCTGATCTATGTGGGCGCGCTGTGGCTCCTTACCTTCCCGGCGGCCATGATCCTGCTGGCGCGGGCGCTCAAGCACGCCCGCCAGATTTAGCCGCCTTTACTCCCACTCGATCGTCCCCGGCGGCTTGGACGTCACGTCATAGACGACCCGGTTGACGCCGCGGACCTCGTTGATGATGCGGGTGGCGGCGCGGCCCAGGACCTCCCAGGGGAATTCGAAGAAGTCCGCGGTCATGCCGTCCGTGGAGGTGACGGCGCGCAGGGCGCAGACGTTTTCATAGGTGCGTGCGTCGCCCATGACGCCCACGGTCTTCACCGGCAGCAGGACGGCGAAGGCCTGCCAGATGGAGTCGTAGAGGCCGGCCTTGCGAATCTCATCCAGATAGATGGCGTCGGCCTGCTGCAGGACCGCCACCTTCTCCGGGGTGATTTCACCGGGGATGCGGATGGCCAGGCCCGGCCCCGGGAAGGGATGGCGGCCCACGAAGGCCGGCGGCAGGCCGAGTTCCACGCCCAGCGCCCGGACCTCGTCCTTGAAGAGCTCGCGCAGGGGCTCCACCAGCTTGAGTTTCATATAGTCCGGCAGGCCGCCCACATTGTGGTGGCTCTTGATGACGGCGGAGGGGCCGCCGCGGGCCGAAACGCTCTCGATCACGTCGGGATAGAGCGTGCCCTGGGCGAGAAATTCCGCCCCCTCGATCTTGCCGGCCTCGCGGTCGAACACGTCGACGAACAGGCGGCCGATGGTCTTGCGCTTGGTCTCGGGATCGGAGACGCCGTCGAGATCGCCCAGGAAGTCCTTCGACGCATCAACGTGGATCAGCGGGATGTTGTAGTGGTCACGGAACATGGTCACGACCTGCTCGGCCTCGTTCAGGCGCAACAGCCCGGTGTCGACGAACACGCAGGTCAGCTGATCACCGATGGCCTCGTGGATCAGGACGGCCGCCACCGAGGAATCCACCCCGCCTGACAGGCCGCAGATCACCTTGCCGTCGCCCACCTGTTCGCGGATGCGCTCCACCATCTCCTGGCGGAAGGCCTTCATGGTCCAGTCGCCGGACAGGCCGGCGATCTTGTGGGTGAAGTTGCGCAGCATCAGGGCGCCGCGGGGGGTGTGGGCCACCTCCGGATGGAACTGGATTCCGTAGAACCGGCGCCCCTCGTCGGCGATGACGGCGTAGGGCGAGCCCTCGGAGGCCGCCACCACGTGGAAGCCCTCGGGGATGGCGGTGATCTTGTCGCCGTGGCTCATCCAGACGGTCTCTTTGGCGCCGACGCCGCCGAAGCCGTCCAGGAGCGGGCTTTCCCGCTCGATCAGAATCTCGGCGCGCCCGAACTCGCGGTGGTGGCCGCTCTCCACCGCCCCGCCCAGATGGGCGCACATGTGCATTTCGCCATAGCAGATGCCCAGGACCGGCACGCCTAGTTCGAACACCTTGGGCGTCACCTTGGGGCTCTCGTCCTCATGGGCGCTGGCCGGGCCGCCGGACAGGATCACCGCCTTCGGCGCAAACGCGTCCAGCATATCCTCGACCTTGTCGAAGGGATGGATCTCGCAATAGACGCCGCTCTCGCGCAGGCGGCGCGCGATCAGCTGGGTCACCTGGCTGCCGAAATCGACGATCAGGACGCGTTCGTGATTGGGCTCGAGGATTTCGGTCATGAAAGCGGGCCTTGCGGGGGGTTTTGGGGGGTCATCGCGCGCGCTCCAGCACGGCGACGAAGAATCCGTCGGTGTCGGCCGAGGCCGGGGTCAGACGCAGATAGCCTTGCGCCGTCAGGAATGGGGTGAGTTCCGGATCGGTGGTGGCGGGTCGCACGGCGAACGTCCCGCCCGTGCGGGCCAGGAAGGCGGCCACGCGGTCTTCGTCCTCCTCCGGAAGCACCGAGCAGGTGACATAGACCAGCCGGCCCCCGACCTTGGCGAAGGCCGCGCCGGCGTCGAGCACCGTGTCCTGATCCACAGTCCGCTTCGCCAGGGCCTCAGGGGTCAGGCGCCATTTGGTGTCAGGGTGTCGCCGCCAGGAGCCGGAGCCCGTGCAGGGGGCGTCGATGAAGACCACGTCCATCCGGCCCTCCAGCCCCTTGAGGGGATCAGGATCCACCGGCGACCGGACCTGCAGGTTGCGCACCCCGGCGCGGTCGCCGCGGCGGATGGTGTCGGTGAGGCGACGGGCGTCGGAGTCGTAGGCGTAGATCTGGCCGGTGTTTCCCATGGCCGCGGCCAGGGCCAGCGTCTTGCCGCCGCCTCCGGCGCAGAGGTCGAGCACCTGCTTGCCCGCCACCTCGCCGGCGCAGGCCGCAGCGATCTGCGAGCCGAGGTCCTGCACTTCAAACCAGCCCTTGGAGAAGGCCGGTATGGTCTCCACCGCGCCGCCGCGCCGGGTCGGATCGGGCGCAGCCAGGCGAATGGCGTCCGCCAGACGCCCGGCGGGTTGGGGATCGAGGGAGGCCAGAGCCTTCAGCGCCCGGGTGGGGTCGCTCTTCAGCCGGTTCACCCGCAGATCGACAGGGGCCCGGCGGGCGAGCGCGGCGCCCTCCTCCGCCCGGCGCTCGCCGAAGGCGCGGGCGAAGCTCTCATCCAGCCAGTCGGCATAGTCGCCGCGAACCGGCGCTGAGGCGTCGTCCAAATCCTGCGGGGCGCGCAGGGCCGACCACTCCGCTTCCGTCAAGGGGCCGGGGCCATGGGGTTCTTCGCCGGCGGTCTCGGCGATCTTCTCCACAGGCCAGCGCCATTCGAAGGCCAGGGCGGCCAGGGCCGCCGCCCGGGGACCCTCGGCGCCCATCCGCCAGGCCAGGGAGCGTCGCTTGCGCAGGACATCCAGCACCAGGCCCGACACCCAGGCGCGGTCCTTGGCGCCGGCGAAACGGGACCGGTCGCCCCAGGCCTTCAAGGCCAGGCGCACGGGACGGTGACGCGTTTCAATCTCGTCCAGAACTTCAATGGCCGCGGCCAGGCGTCCGCCGTCACGCAAAGCTGCGCCTCATAGGAAGATCGCCGTCAGGATGAGACCCAGGCCCACCAGCGAGGCGAACCAGACCAGGCTGCGCACCACCGGGACCCCTGTGGCGTAGAGCGGCGCATAGAGGGCTCGCGCCCCCACATAGAGCACGCTGCCCCATAGGGTCAGCTCGCCCAGCTTCCCGCCGAGATAGGCGACGATCACCAGGACGGCGAAAAGCGGGAAGGTCTCCAGGAAGTTCTTCAGCGCCCGGTCCAGGCGGGCCGCCACCCCTGCGAGGGGGCGCGGCTCGTCCCGGGCGCCGGCGCCCCACTTCAGGCCCTGCTGGGCGCGGGCCGCGGCCGCCGCCCAGCCCAGCTGGACCAGGCCGATGAGGACCGCCCCGGCCAGGAGTTGAAGTTCCAGGGCCATCTGCATGGGCTCAGATCCCGCTCGGATAGTTGGGCGCCTCGCGGGTGATCATCACGTCATGGACATGGCTCTCGCGCAGGCCCGCATTGGTGATGCGGATGAACCGCGCCCGCTGGCTGAAGTCCGCCAGATTGGCCGCGCCCACATAGCCCATGGCCGCCCGCAGGCCGCCGACCATCTGGTGGACGATGGGCGCGATGGGACCCTTATAGGGCACCTGGCCCTCGATCCCTTCGGGCACGAGCTTCAGCGAATCCGACACTTCCTTCTGGAAGTAGCGGTCGGCGGAGCCCCGCGACATGGCCGCCAGCGAGCCCATCCCCCGATAGGCCTTGTAGGACCGGCCCTGGTAGAGGAAGACCTCGCCCGGCGCCTCGTCGCAACCGGCGAAGACCGAGCCCATCATGGCCGCCTGGGCTCCGGCCGCCAGGGCCTTGGCCAGGTCGCCGGAGTACTTGATCCCGCCGTCGGCGATCACCGGCACGTCGCTGCCCTGCGCTGCGCGAACCGCATCCAGCACGGCGGTCAACTGGGGCACGCCCACGCCGGCCACCACGCGGGTGGTGCAGATGGAGCCTGGACCGATGCCCACCTTCACCGCATCGGCGCCGGCGTCGATCAGGGCGCGCGCGCCCTCATAGGTGGCCACATTGCCCGCGATGACCTGGACGCGATTGGACTGGGCCTTCACCCGGCCCACGGCGCGGGCCACGTCGGCGTTGTGGCCGTGGGCGGTGTCGATCACCACCACGTCCA
>NZ_DAIMHV010000012.1:0-35883 GCF_036723115.1 Phenylobacterium sp.
GGCCAGGCTCGAGGCCGGCCCGTCGGCCCTGGCCCCCCGGCCCGAAGTCCTCCCCGAGGCGCCCGCCCGGGCGGCCAGCGAGTCGCAACCGTCCTCGGCCGCCGGGGCGAATCTCGCCGGCGCGCGCATCCTGATCGTCGAGGACGCCGCCCTGCTGGCCATGGAGCTGGAGACGGGGCTGTCGGAAGCCGGCGCCGAGGTGCTGGGGCCGGCCTATGAGCTGGAAGAGGCGCTGAATCTGCTGGACCAGCCTTTGGACGCCGCGGTCCTGGACGCCAATCTCAACGGCCTCTCGGTCCTGCCGGTGGCCGACATACTGGCCGCTCGAGGCGTGCCCTTCGTCTTCGCCACGGGCTATGGCGACACCGGCGGCGCGCCGAGCGGCTTCGACGCCCCGGTGATCCGCAAACCCTATGACGTCAGCCAGGTCACCGCCGCCGTGGCCGAGCTGCTTCGCCCGGCCGGCTGACGTCTCAGACCACGCCCTTGGCCCGCAGGCCTGAGATCTGATCCTGCGACAGGCCGAGCAGGCCCGACAGCACCTCGTCGGTATGGGCGCCCAGGTCGGGGCCGGGCCAGCGGACCTTGCCCGGCGTGGCCGACAGCTTGGGGAAGGCGTTCTGCATCTTCACCGTCCCGAACACGGGATGGTCCAGGGACACGATCGCCTCACGCGCCTTGTACTGGGGGTCCTCCAGCATGTCGGGCGCCCGGAAGATGCGCCCGGACGGCACCCCCTTCTCCTCCAGAAGCCTGAGCAGGTCGTCCAGGGCGAAGGTCGCGGTCCAGGCGCCGATCAGCTCGTCCAACTCCCCCTGCCTCGCCCCGCGGGCGGCATGGGTGGAAAAGCGCGGGTCCCGGGCCAGGTCGGGCTGTCCCATGGCCTCGCAAAGGCGGGCGAAGACCGTATCCCCATTGCCGCCGATCAGGATCATCTCGCCGCCGGCGCAGGGATAGACGTTGGACGGCGCGATGCCTGGCAGGACCGAGCCGGAACGTTCGCGGACATAGCCGGTCAGATCATACTCGGTGATCAGGTTCTCCATCACCGCCAGGACGCTTTCATAGAGGGCCGCATCGATCACCTGGCCCCGTCCGGTCTTGCGGCGCGCTTCCAGCGCCATGGTGACGCCCAGCGCCGCATGCATGGCCGCCAGGCTGTCGCCGATGGAAATGCCCGCCCGGGCCGGCGGACGGTCCGGCTCGCCGGTGATGTGGCGCAGGCCGCCCATGGCTTCGCCGATCAGGCCGTAGCCGGCGCGGTGGGACAGGGGGCCGGTCTGGCCGAACCCCGACACCCGGGCCATGATCAGGCCCGGATTGTCCGCCGACAGGCGCTCATAGCCGAGCCCCCACTTCTCCATGGAGCCGGGGCGGAAGTTCTCGATCACCACATCGGCCGTGGCGATCAGGCGCCGCGCCAGGTCCTGGCCCTCGGCCTGGCGCAGGTCCAGGCCCACCGACTTCTTGTTGCGGCCGATCACGGGCCACCAGGGCGACAGGCCCTGGGGCAGGCTGCGGCCCCATTGGCGCATGGGATCGCCTGTCCGGGGATCTTCCAGCTTGATCACTTCGGCCCCGAAATCCCCAAGGATCTGACCGCAGAACGGGCCTGCGATCAGGGTGCCCATCTCGATGACGCGCAGGCCGGAAAGGGGTCCTGGGGCGGCGTCCTGGCTCATCGGGGGGCTCCTTGGCGGGCGGAACGGATCACGGTCGCGTGAGTTGTAGGGCGGTCCGCATCGACCAGATGCGCGTCACGGAAGTCAATCGCCTAGGAGTTACCATGACCCGTCATCTGCTGATCGCCGGCGCCGCCGTCGCTGCCCTCACGCTCGCCGCCTGCGGCCAGCCTGCCAATGACACCGCCACGGCGCCCGCAGAATCGGTCACCCCCGACGCCAATCCCGCCGCGACCCTGCCGACCCCGGCCGACGAAGCCTCCGCCCCGGACTTCGTGCGCTTGGCCGCCCAGAACGACCTGTTCGAGATCCAGTCCTCGGAACTCGCCCTGGAGCGCACCCAGAACCCGCAGGTTCGCGCCTTCGCCCAGGAAATGATCGAGGCCCACCGTCGCACCACCCGCGACCTGCAGACCGCCATCGGCTCGGCCGGCGCCGGTCTCACCGCCCCCACCACCCTGGACGAAGACATGACCGGGGAGCTGAACGAACTGCGCGAGGCCTCCGCCGGGGACTTCGACAAGGAATATATGGAGGCCCAGGTGGACGCCCATCAGCGCGCCCTGAACCTCATGCAGCGCTACGCCAATGACGGCGATCGTCCGGAACTGCAGGCCTTCGCCGCCGCCACCGCGCCGGCGATCCAGCAGCATCTGGACCGGGCTCGCGCCCTGCGCGACCAGATCGATCGCGCCAACTGAGCGCCCGCGCCTGGCTGATTCCTGGAAGGCCCCCGCAGAGCTGCGGGGGCCTTTTCATTGCGGGCGGGGGGGAGTACGGCCTTGGCCATGACCGACTACGCCTTCGCTCCGCCGCCGCGCCCCCAGGTTCCGGTCCTGGGCGAAAGCGCCGCCTTCCCCGTGCGCCGTATCCTGTGCGTCGGCCGCAACTATGCGGCGCACCGCCGGGAGATGGGCGGCGACGATCGCGAGCCGCCCTTCTTCTTCGCCAAGCCCGCCGACGCCGTCGTGCCCCCGGGCGGGGCGGTTCCCTATCCCGGCCAGACCGAAGACCTGCACCACGAAGTGGAGCTCGTGGTCGCCCTAGGGGGCGGGGGGTCTGATCTCTCGCCTGACAAGGCCCTGGACCTCGTCTTCGGCTATGGCGTCGGCTTCGACCTGACGCGCCGCGATCTGCAGGCCGCGGCCAAGGCCAAGGGCCATCCCTGGGACGCCTCCAAGGCCTTCGACGCCTCGGCCCCCATCTCGGCCCTGCGCCGCTGGGCGGGGCCTGCGCCCCAGGGCGCGATCTGGGCCAAGGTGAACGGCGAGATCCGCCAGCAGGCGGTGGTTTCCGACATGATCTGGAACGTGGCCGAGATCATCGCCCAGGCCTCGCGCCTTTGGCGGCTGGACGCCGGCGACCTGATCTTCACCGGCACCCCCGAAGGGGTTGGCCCGGTGTCCCGCGGCGACCGGGTCGAGGGCGGCGTCGAGGGGGTCGGCGAACTGGCCTTTTCGGTGGCCTGACCATGACCGAGCTCACCTTCTATGGCTACTGGCGGGCCACCGCGCCCTATCGGGTGCGTATCGGCCTGGCGCTCAAGGGCCTGGCTTATGACTACGCGCCGGTGAACCTCGCCGCCGGCGACCAGCGGCACGAGGAATATCTGCGGCGCAATCCCCAGGGTCTGACCCCGCTTCTGGTGCATGGCGAGCAGGCCATGAGCCAGAGCCTGTCGATCCTGGAGTGGCTGGAGGAAGCCTGCCCGGAGCCGCCGATCCTGCCGGTCGATCCCGCCGGACGCCAGGCGGTGCGGGCCATGGCCGGCGTGATCGCCTGCGACATCCATCCCCTCAACAATCTGCGCGTGCTGCAGCAACTGACCGCGCTTGGCGTGGACGAGGCGGGCCGTCAGGCCTGGATCAGCCGCTGGATGGCCGAGGGGTTCGCCGCCCTGGAGCCCATGGTGGCTCGGCACGGCCAGGGCTACGCCTATGGCGCCACCCCGACCCTGGCCGATTGCTGCCTCGTGCCCCAGGCCTATTCGGCCGACCGCTTCGGGGTCGATCTTGGTCCCTATCCGGCCGTGCGGGCCGCGGTGGAGACCGCCCGCGCCCACCCGGCCTTCCAGGCCGCCCATCCCGACCGCCAGGCCGACGCCCCGGCCGCATGACCTTGCCCGCCGCGCTCGCGCCATTTTGGGGGCGGGCGTGCCGGCCTCCGTTCACCGAGGACCCCCGATGCTCGATCAACTGAAGGCGAACAACCGCGCCTGGGCGGAAGGCAAGCTCGCCGTCGATCCCAGCTTCTTCCGCCGGCTGGTGGACCAGCAGAGCCCGGAATATCTGTGGATCGGCTGCGCCGACAGCCGCGTGCCCGCCAATGAGATCGTCGGCCTCGATCCGGGCGAGCTGTTCGTCCACCGCAATGTCGCCAACCTGGCCCCGCCCCAGGACGCCAATTACCTCTCGGTTCTGCAGTTCGCCGTGGACGTGCTGAAGGTGAAGCACATCATGGTGGTGGGTCACTATGGCTGCGGCGGCGTCACCGCCGCGGTGGACGGCCAGCGGCGGGGCCTGGTGGACCACTGGCTGCACCCCATCCGGGAAGTCTACGCCGCCCATCGGGCCGAGCTGGAGGCCATGACCGACACCCATGAGCGCCATGACCGCCTGTGCGAACTGAACGTCATCCGCCAGGTGCGCAATGTCGCCTCCGACGTCTTCGTCCGCGAGGCCTGGAAGCGCGGCCAGTCCCTGAGCGTGCATGGCTGGGTCTATTCCCTGGCCAACGGCCTGGTGAACGACATGAACGTCACGGTCAGCGGGCAAGACGATCTGGCCCGCCTCTACGACCAGGACTGAGGCCGCGCCTCAGCGCAGGCGCACCTTGGCCCGGGCGGCCTGACCGGACTGATCCACCACCCTGATCTCGTAGAAGCCGGGGCTGGCGGGCCGCCAGATCACCTGGCCGTTCAGCGGGTCGGCGGCCAGGGGCGCGCCGCCCACATACCAGCTCAAGCCCTCCCCCCCGGCCGCCAGCACCAGGCCGCGTCCGGCGGGGCCGAAACTGTCCAGCTGGATCACCGCCCCGTCCGGGGGAAAGATCAGCCGCGGTCCCGCGCCGGCGCCCGCCTCGCCCCCGCCGGTGGTCTGCAAGGCCCGCGGCGCATCGCGCGGGGCGAGCGGCTGGGGCGCGGCAGGCGGGGCCTGCAATAGCTCGGCGGTCTCGAACAGCAGCGGCAGGGCGGCGTCCCGGCCGGTCAGACCGCCCCGCGCGCCGCCGTCGGCCCGACCGCTCCAGACCACGATCACATGGCGGCCCACCACGCCGGCGGCCACCGCGTCGCGAAAGCCGTAGGAGGTGCCCGTCTTATAGGCCATCAGGGGGCGCCCCCGGGCCAGGGCGGCCGGCGCGACGCCGGCCGGCGGCGGGGTTTCGCGCAGGATGGCCACCACCTGCTCGGCGGCCTCAGGGCTCACCAGCCGGACGCCGCCGGACCGGCGCACGTCTTCGGCGCCGGCCTCGGTCCAGGCCAGCGGCTTGGCCAGGCCGCCGTCGCCCAGGGCGGCGTAGAGCACCGCCAGGTCCCGAAGGGAAAGCCCCACGCCGCCCAAGGCGATGGCCAGGCCCGGGTCCCTCACCTCCGCGCGCGGGCGCACCAGCCGCACGCCGGCGTTCTGCAGGCGGGCTTCGAACGCCGCCGGCCCCAGTCGCGCCAGGGTGTCCACCGCCGGCACGTTCAGGGAGTGGATCAGCGCCTCGCGGGCGGTGACCTGATCGTGGAAGACCCGGTCGAAATTCTCCGGCTGGTAGTCGGCGAAGCGGCGGGGCGCGTCGGCCATGCGGGTGTCGGGGGCGGCCAGACCCCCTTCGAAGGCCAGGGCGTAGATGAAGGGCTTGAGCGCCGAGCCCGGGGATCGCACGGCCCGGGTCATGTCGATCCAACCCCCGGCCCGCTCAAGGCCGGGCGACCCCACCGAGGCGCGCACCGCCCGGCCGTCCAGCTCCACCACCATGACCGCCGCGCTGGCCTGGACCCCCTGGGCCTGGGCGGCGCGGGCGACCAGCGGCTCGAGCCTGGCCTGAAGGCCGGCGTCCAGGGTGCTCACCACAGAGGCCTGATCCTCGCGCGCCTGCCGGGCCAATTCGCCGGCCGCGTGCCAGGCCAGGGCGGGGAAGGGCGCCCGGTCGGGCAGGGGGTCCAGGGCCGCCTCGCGGGCGTCCTGTGGGCTGAGCAGGCGCTTGCGCACCATCTTGCGCAGCACTTCTTCCCGGGCCGCGGCCGCGGCGCGGGGGCGCCGGTCGGGGCGGCGGGCCTCCGGCGCCTGGGGCAGGGCGATGAGCAGGGCCTGCTGGCCCGGCGTCAGGCTCGAGGGCTCCTGGCCGAAATAGGAGAGGCTGGCGGCCCGCACCCCCTCCAGATTACCGCCATAGGGCGCCAGGGTCAGATAGAGCGCCAGGATGTCGGACTTGGAGAGACGGGCTTCGATCTGCACCGCCCGGACCATCTCCACCAGCTTGGCGGCCAGGGTGCGCGGCCGGGGCTCCAGCAGGCGGGCGGTCTGCATGGTCAGGGTCGATGCGCCGGAGGAGGCCTCGCCCTGCGCCACGGCCTGGGCGCTGGCCCGGATCACGGCCAGGGGATCTACGCCGGGGTGGCCCCAGAAGCGGGCGTCCTCAATGGCCACCAGCGCGTCCAGAAAGGCTGGATCGGTGCGGCTCAGATCGGCCCGGATCCGCCACCGGCCATCCTCCACCGGCAGGGCGCGCAGCCACGCGCCCCGGCGGTCCAGCACCACCGGCGAGGCCTCCTGCCCCCGGGCGAGGTTGGGGGGAAAGGCGAGGTCCAGGACGGCGGCCGCGGCCTGGACGCCCATGAGCGCCACAAGGGCCGCGGTCAGGCGCGGGACCATCCGGGCCGCTCGCCCCGGGCGAAGCTCGCCTTCGTCCCGAGGTCCCGTCCGCCAGGGCGGCCAGGCGAGGCGGCGGCCCGGAATCACGGTCCTGCGGCGATCACCGCCCGGCCAGCGGCGGTGCGGGCGTTGATCTGCGGCCGGTACATGTCTCGCGCCTCGGCGCCGGGCAGCAGGAAGTCCCCGGGCGTGACGGCCCTGGCCACATAGGCGAAGGCGAAGTCCCGCCGTCCCGGCAGGTCGAGGGCGGCCACATAGCGGTCGTCGCGGGCCTCCTGCACGTCGGCGGGGGACAGCTCGCCCAGGAAGCGGAACGGTCCGGCCTGCGCGTCGTCGGGACCCAGCACGGTCTCGATCTCGAAGCCCGCCGGCAGGGGATCATCCACCACCAGGGCCGTGGCGCGGGCCTGCTGGCTGCGGCCGGACACCACCACGATCACCCGGTCGCCCTGGCTCAGGCTCGCGGGGTTCACCGGCGCCCCCGACAGGGAGACCAGACGCTTCTGCAGGCTCAGCCCGGCGCTGGCCGCGGGCGGTGCGGCGACCGGAGCGCCGGTGACGGTGACGGTGCGCCACACCGCACCCTGCCCCTGGTTGGTGAACCGGGACTCCGCCAGCTTGCCCACCGCCCAGCGCGGGGCGCCGCCGACCCCGGTCAGGGGAATGGCGCCGGCCGCCGCGATGCGCAGGGGGCCGGCCGCGGCGATCATGGCGTTGGCCGCCTGCAGCAGCCGGGCCTGTTCCTGGGTGTTCAGCGCCTGGGGATCGGTGACGGAATTCTCCAGCCGGCCCTCCAGTTCGCGCGCCGTCTCCACCTCGCCGGCCTCATGGGCCAGGGCGATGACGGCGGCCAGGTCCCGCAGGGGGCTCTGATACCAGTCGCTCTCCTCACGATAGCCCAGGGCGCGCACCGCCTGACGGAAGGCCGAGCGCGCCCGCGCCCGGTCGCCCATCAGGGCCAGACCCGCCCCCACCTGCGCCTTGGCCAGGGGAGAGGCTTCGGTCTTCATCTGCACGTCGTGCCACCAGCGCAGCCGCGCCAGATCCCCCTGGCCGGCCTTGGCCAGCACATAGAGGGCGTAGGCCGAGGCTCGGCGACGCATGGCCTCGGTGGCCCGTTCGGACGCCTCCGGAGAGCCCGCCCACCAGGAAGGATAGTCCATGCGGTAGGACACGCTGGCCCAGCCCACCGGCCGCGAGACCTGCCGCATGGCGCTGAGCGCCCGGTCCAGGGCGGCCTGGGGCACCGGCGCGCCGGCCTGCCGCGCCTCCACCAGGAAGTCGGTGACATAGGCGCCCAGCCAGGGATCGGCCTCGCCGTCGCCCACCCGCCACATGCCGAACGCGCCGTCCAGGGTCTGGCGGTCCAGCAGGCGGGTGACCGCCTGGTTCAGGCCTGCGTTGGAGCGCCGCGCCCGGGGGTCGTCTGTGACCTGCGCGGCATAGAGGAGGGGATAGGCGGCCGAGACCAGCTGTTCGGTGCAGCCATAAGGATAGCGCAGCAGGGAGACGGCGATGGGGCCGGGATCAAAGCCGCGGAAGGGCGAATAGCTCACCTGCAGGGTGGCGTCGCCGGCGGCCAGCCCCGCCAGGAGTTCGGGGCCCGGCGTGAAGGTGGTCCCCGGCGCCTGCAGCGCCACGGTGGTTCGCGTGACCGGCCCCCAGCCCAGACGGGTCTGGAGGGGATAGGTCTGCTCGCGGCTGAAGCCGGGGCCTGAGACCTTCAGCCCCACCTCGCCGATCCCGGCGGCGCGCGGCGCCTCCAGGGGCACGCGCTCGGCCAGGCGCTGGCCCAGCACCAGCTCGAACGCCTTGCGGAAGGGCGCCAGCAGACCCCCCTTGGCGGTCAACTCGGCCACATACTGGCCCACCCGGCCCTCGATATTGTGCAGCTCCAGGGTGGCGAAGGCCGTGTCGCCAGGCGCCAGGAAGCGGGGCAGGGCCAGTTCCGCCACCACCGGATCGCGCACCACCAGCGGCTGGCTGGCCGAACCCACGGCGTCGTCGGTCCAGGCCACGGCCATGAGCCGCAGCTCGCCGTTGAAGTCCGGGGCCGGCAGGGTGATGGTCGCCCGCCCGTCGCGGCCGGTCTCCACCACACCCGACCACAGGGCCACGGTGCGGATGGGGGTCACGGTCAGGCCTTCGCCGCCGATCTCATCGCCGCCGAAATTCACATTGGCCGGCGCACCGAGATTGGGATCGAGCAGCCGCCCATAGTCGTCGCGATAGTCCACGCCGAGCGCGCGTTTGCCAAAGTACCAGGCCACCGGATCGGGGCTGGAAAAGCGCGTCAGACGCAGAATGCCCTCGTCCACCGCCGCCAGGGTGACCCGGGTGCGCTGACCGATGCCTGCGCCGCGCACCTGGACCGGCACCGACAGGGTGTCGCGGGCCGGCGCCTTTTCCGGCGCGCCCAGGGCCACCTCCAGCTTGCGGCCGGCCGGCTCCAGGGGAACATAGACAAGCCCCAGGGCCCGACGCGGCTTGGGGGTGCGCACCGGATCGCGGGGCTGCACGACGGTGACCATCACATAGGCCCCGCCGCCCCAGGATGCGTTGGTCTGGAACCGGACCGTGCCGCCGTTCTGGCCCACGGTGAGGGTGCGGAAGTCCAGCACCCGATCGGTGGCGACGGCCACCTGGACCTCGCCGGCATAGGGCGGACGGATGGCGATCTCGACGGTGTCGCCCTGGGCGTAGCTGCGCTCGCCGGCGCTGACGCGGACGATGTCCGGCGCCTCGGCGTCCTGGGCCGGGGCGCCCCAGCCGGCGCTGAAGCGGATGACGCTGCGCGCGCCCTCGGCGGTCCAGAGCTCCAGCCGGTAGTCCCCCCAGCCCAGCCGGCGGGACAGGCGGGCGGGCTGGCCCGCGGCGATGTCCACCCGGCCCTGGTCGATCAGGGCGTCGCGGCTGGTCCGCCGCCACTGCCAGCGACCGTCCTGCTGGAACCAGTCATAGTCCCAGTTCTCCGAGATCAGCCGCCATTGGGCCGCGCTGGCAGCGATCCTCTGGCCCTGGGCGTTCACGGCGATGAGGTCGAGATTGACGGTGGGATCGCCCTGGCCGCGGCTTTCAGTCTGGTCGACCTTGACCCCCAGATAGGTCGCCTGGGGGCGCACCTTCAGCTCCACGGATTCGCGGACCGGACGGCCGCCCGGTTCGAACACGCTCACCGTGGCGGCGGCCACCAGGGGCTGGGCCACGCCCTCGGCCTGGGCGGGCAGGACGATCACGGCCCGGCCCTCGCCGTCGGTCACCGTCCGGCCGAGATCCACGAAGGTCTCGGCGAAGGGCTCGCGCTGGTCCCCCCACTGATAGGCTTCGAACGCCGGGAAGGGGTTGGAATCCACCCGCAGGCGGGCCTCGCCCTCGGCCTGGAGGCCGGCGCCCGGGGCCCCATAGAGGAACCGCGCCGACAGTTGCAGGTCGCGGCCCTGGCCGGCCTGCAGGGGGCGGGTTTCCTCGCCCGTCAGGCTCACGGCCAGACGTTGGGGAGCGAAGTCCTCCACCGAGAAGGCGACCTCGCCGGCCGGCTCGCTGAGACCCTCAAGCTCCAGGGTGGCGCGCCATCGCCCGCGGGGCGCGCTGCGGGGCAGGGCCACATCGGCGGCGGCCGAGCCCAGCGGCGTGCCGTCGAAGGCGAAGCGGCGGAACTCCACGCCGGAGGGGCGGCGGATGACGATGGCGCCCTTGCGGTCCTTCACCGCCCGGGCCTCGCGGTCGCGCAGCAGGGCGTTCAGGCGCACGGTCTCGCCGGGACGATAGACGCCGCGGTCGGCATAGAGATAGCCGTCCACCACCTCGCTGGCCCGGCGGCCCTCGGCCGGGGCGGCGGCGATCCGCCCCCCGACGCCCAGGCGCGAGAGGTCTACCGGCGTGCGGTCCAGGTCCAGGACCGCCAGGTCCCCCTGGGCGCCATAGGCCATCAGCATCTTGGGCCGCAGGGCGCCTTCGCCGCGGGTCAGGGCGGCGGCGAACCGCGCCCGGCCCTGTCCGTCCGTGCGCGCCTCGCCCAGATCCTCGCCATTGGCCGCCACCAGGGCCACGCGGATTCCGGACAGGGTTCGCGCGTTGGCCAGGGAGCGGACCACCACATCGGTGGCCTCCACCCCCTGATAGGCGCTGAGCGCCATGTCGGTGAAGATGATCCACCGGCGGGCCTGGGCGGGGGGATTGGGGTCGTAGTCGCCATCAGCGGAAAGGGCGCGACCGCCCGAAGCGTCGCGGGCCTTGATCACATAGCCGCCGGGCTTCATGTCGCGCAGGACGGCGCCCAGGGGAAAGACGGTGACGGCGCGTTGTCCGGGTTCGCCCTGGACGGCCACCTGACCCTTCCAGACCCGCGCGCCTTCGTCATTGGGGCTGTCATAGCCGTAGTCCGACGGCCACTCCCCCTCGGCGGTGGGATCGGGCGCGCTCACGGAGGTGCGCACCAGGTTGCGGTCGGCCACACGCCAGACCTCGATCTCCAGGCGGGTGACATTGATCGTCTCGATCCCCACCCCGTCGGATTCCTCCCGGGGCAGGATGACGCCGTCACCGGCGAAGCCCACGAAGGGGGGCTTCTCGCCAAAGGTGAAATCCACGTCGGCATTGGCCGCCAGAGCAGCGCCGCCCCGGGCCGGCAGGCCCTTGAGCAGGGTGATCCGACGGTCGGCGAAGCCCAGGCCGGCCAGGCAGAGTTCGGCGCCTTCGACGCTGACCGCCGGGGTCTGGCCCGTCTCGGGCGCCACCAGCACGAAGTCGGCATAGGACTTGGTCGGGTCCAGGGGCTCGGTCAGCTCGATACAGGCCCGGGGCTGGGCCTGGCTGGTGTCCAGCCGGGTGCGCCAGACGGCGAAGCCCTCGGGCTTTTCGGGGCCGCGGCGGGGGGCGTCGGCGCTGCGGGGTTTGCCGAACAGACCCCAGCCACCAGGCGCGGCGTCGCCCTGCAACACCGCCGGGGTGGGCAGACGGATGCCTTCGATGCCGCGCGCCGTGACGAAGCCGCCCCCGAAGGCCAGGACCACCAGGGCGCCGGCCAGCAGGGCCGGGTTGCGACCCTTGCCCAGACGCTCGCGCAGCCGGAGCCACCGAGCCCTCAGGGTCTTGTCCTGCGGCGCGGCGGGCGGTTGATCTTGCGTGTCGTCGGGCGTGGTCATGGCGTCTCCCCCAGGCGCGCCTACAGGAGCCGCACAGGGGCTGCGCCGTCAATCCGGCGGCTCGATTTGGGCGAGGGCGATCAGGACAGGGCCAGGGTCAGGGATTTGACCTGCAGATAATCCTCGATCCCATAGGTCGAGCCCTCGCGGCCGTAGCCCGACTGCTTGACTCCCCCGAACGGATTGGCCGCGTCCGACACCAGGCCCGTATTCACCCCGACGATGCCGGCCTCCAGGCCCCGTCCCACCCGCATGGCCCGGTCGAGGTCGCGGGTGAAGAGGTAGGCGGCCAGGCCGAACTCAGAGTCGTTGGCCAGGGCCAGGGCCTGGTCCTCGGTCTCGAAGCTGAAGACCGGCGCCAGGGGGCCGAAGGTCTCCTCGCGGGCGAACAGCCGATCGTTCCCGCCGAAAGTCACGGTGGGCTGGAAGAACCGCCCGCCGCGGGCATGGCGCCGGCCGCCGGTCAGAACCTCGCCGCCGGCGGCCCGGGTGCGGGCGATGTGATCCTCGACCTTCTCCACGCCCTTGTCGTCGATAAGCGGGCCGATTTTCACCCCGTCTTCGAAGGGCTTGCCGACCTTCAGTTCCTCCACGGCGCGGGTGAGGCGTTCCAGATAGGCGTCGCGCACGCCGGCCTGCACATAGATGCGGTTCGGGCAGACGCAGGTCTGGCCCGCGCCGCGGAACTTGCCGGCCACGGTTCCCGCTACGGCGGCGTCGAGATCGGCGTCGTCGAAGACGATGAGCGGCGCGGCCCCGCCCAGCTCCAGCGACAGGCGCTTCAGATTGGGAGCGCACTGCTCGGCCAGCCGGCGACCGACCTCGGTGGAGCCGGTGAAGGTCAGCTTGCGGATGGCCGCCGCGCCGGTGAGCCGGCCGCCCACCTGGCTGTTGGCGCCGGTGACGACGGAGAAGGCGCCCTCCGGCAGGCCGGCCTCCAGGGCCAGCCGCGCCAGGGCCAGGGCCGTGAAGGGGGTCGCCGAGGCCGGCTTCAGCACCACGGTGCAACCGGCGCAGAAGGCGGCCGCGGCCTTGCGGGTGATCATGGCGGCGGGGAAGTTCCAAGGGGTGATGGCGGCCACCGGCCCCACCGCCTCGTGAAAGGCCAGGATCAGGTCCTCGTCCTTGCCGCTCTCTATGGTCCGGCCGTCGAGCCGCTCGGCCATGCCGGCGAACCACTTCACGAAGGAATTGGCGTAGCGGACCTCGCCCAGGGCCTCGGGCCAGGGCTTGCCGTTTTCGAGAGAGATGAGGGCGGCCAGGGCCTCCTCCTCCGCCTCGATAGCGGCGGCCCAGCGGGTCAGGAAGGCGCCGCGATCCTTGCCCTTGCGGCGCGACCAGTCGGGAAAAGCCGCGGCCGAGGCGGCGATGGCTTCGTCGATGACGGCGGCGTCCAGGGCCGGCACGAGGCCCAGCGGCACGAGTTCCGCCGGATCTTCCACGGAAATGGGCTCGCCTGAGGCGCCGTCATCGCCGGCGCCGATCCAGCGCCCGTTCACCAACGCGCTCTCCTGAATGAGCCCGCGGCCCTTCGCCATGCGGACGTCGGCGGGGGTGTCTTGGGACATGGCGATCTCCTTGTGGCCTGCGGCTCAACGCGCCAGCAGAGCGGTGGGCGCCGAGGGTGAAACGGCGCCCGGTCATTTACCCTCTTAAGCCAGCGGTTCGTTTACCCTGTCGCGTCATTGTGCCTGACGAACTTGGCAGCAATGGCAGGGCGCAGGTGCCTCACTCCTTCCTCCGGTCCGCCGTCCGCCGTCTGCGGCGCGGGCATAAAGACGAGAGCGGCGCGGCGGCGATCATCTTCGCCGTGGCCCTGGTGTTGCTGGCCCCCCTGACCCTGGGGGTCTTTGATCTCTATGTGGCGTCCAACCAGCGCCAGAAGCTGCAGGACGCCCTGGACGCCGCGGTCCTCTTCGCCGCGCGCTCCACCGCCCAGACGCAAAAGGACATTGACGCCATCGGCCAGAAGGCCCTGGCCGCCAATCTGCGATCCTTCACCGGCTCGGCCCTCATCAAGTCGGAATTCAAGCTCGACGGCGCCAAGGTGATCGGCTCGGCCGAAATGACCCCCATGGCGCTGGCCACGGGCTTTTTCGACCATGGCAATGTGAAGGCCACCTCCGAGGTGCTGCGGGCCATGGACCGGCTGGAGGTGGCCCTGGTGCTCGACACCACCGGCTCCATGGCCGGGACCAAGCTCACCACGCTCAAGAGCGCGGCCAAGGACCTGGTGGACAAGCTCAACGCCGCGGCCGCGCGCAGCACCGCCAAGGACCCGATCCGAATCTCCCTGGTGCCCTTCTCCAACACGGTGCGCGTGTCGGGGAACGTGTCCCTGACCAACTACAACACCACCACGCGGACGGGCCCTGGCATTCCCACCTGGCTCGACAGCCGGGCCCAGGCCCATGGCGCGGCGGGCGTCGACATCTTCAATACCGCCAACACCGACCGGTTCGCCGTCGCCAAGTCCATGAAGGGCAATCAGGTCTGGGGCGGCTGCGTCGAGAGCCGCCGCCAGCCCTTCGACGTGCAAGACGCCGCGCCGTCGGCCAGCAATACGGCCAGCATGTTCGTGCCTTACTTCGCCCCCGACGAGCCGGATAACGGCAACTGGCTGGTTCCGTTCTACAACAACTATATCGCTGACGGTTCCAACGGGAGCCACAGCGAACGCCAGGGCAATGTCGCCAAGTACAAGAATGCTCAGCCGAGCGGCGGCGGCCCCAACGCCGGTTGCGACCTTCAGCCCCTGGTCCGCCTGACCACCAACACCACGACCTTGAAGACGGCGATCGACGCCATGGTGGCGGTGGGCGAGACCAATATTCCCATGGGCCTGGTCTGGGGCTGGCACACCCTGTCGCCCAACGCGCCCTTCGGCGACGGGGTCGCCTATGGCACGACGCACCATCGCAAGATCATCATCCTGATGACCGATGGCGACAACGTCTTCGGCTCGGTTTCGAACGCCAATGCGTCCCGCTACGGGGGGCTGGGCTACGTCTGGCAGGGCCTGTTGGGGATCACGTCGGGAACGGCTTCGGCTCGGGCCAATCGGATGAATGATCGCCTCGCCCTGCTGTGCCAGAACATCAAGGCCAAGGACATCGTCCTCTATACGGTGCGGGTCGAGGTGAATTCCGGCGACAGCGCGCTCCTGCGCAACTGCGCCACCGATCCGGACAAGTTCTACGACGTCCAGAACGTCTCGCAGCTGGGCGCCGTGTTCGACGCCATCGCCGGCTCCATCGACAATCTGCGAATCACCAAGTAGCGCCGCCAAACGCCGACCTGGCTGCACGGGCCTTCAGGTCCGGCCGCAGCTCGGACCTCAGGCGCTCAGGCGGTCTTGAGCCTCTTCGTGCGGCCGCCCGCGGGCGGCCCAGACCGCCTCCACCGCCCCCAGCAGATGGTCGGCGGTCACGGGCTTGGTGATGTGGCCGTCGGCGCCGGCGCTTTCGGCGCCTTGCGCGTGTTCGGGCATGGCGTTGGCTGTCAGGGTGTGGATGCAGGTCCTGGCCCGACCGGTGGCCTGTTCCAGACGGCGGATCTCGGCGATGGCGCTCAGGCCGTCCATGACCGGCATCTGCATGTCCATCAGGACCATGTCGAACTCGGCGCTCCGCCAGGCCTCCACGGCCGCCGCACCGTCGCCCACGCAGGTCAGGTCGACGCCCGCGGCGTTCAGGATCAGCTCCACCACCCGGCGGTTGGTCGGGTGGTCCTCGGCCAGCAGAACCCGCATGCCGCCGAGCGGCGGCGGGGGTTCGGCCAGATCGGCGCCCTTGGGGGACCCGAGGCCCGGGACCTCAG
Source organism: Phenylobacterium sp. (assembly GCF_036723115.1). Taxonomy (GTDB): domain Bacteria; phylum Pseudomonadota; class Alphaproteobacteria; order Caulobacterales; family Caulobacteraceae; genus Phenylobacterium. The sequence continues at coordinate 15,505 of NZ_DAIMHV010000012.1, forward strand.
CCACCGGGGGCAGGCTCAGGGTCAGGCGGAAGGCCGCGCCGGCGCCGGGGGTGGAGTCCGCCTCCAGGGTTCCGCCCATGGCCTCGGCCAGGGAACGCGAGATGGCGAGCCCCAGGCCCGTGCCCCCGAAGCGACGGGTGATCGATCCATCGGCCTGCTCGAAGCGGCCAAACAGGCGGTGACGGGTGGCCTCATCGAAGCCGATGCCCGTATCGGTGACGCTGAAGACCAGGCAGGCGAGGGGGCCGTCGCGCCGGGCGCTCACGTTCAGCGCCACCTGGCCCGCCGGGGTGAACTTCACAGCGTTGCCCAGCAGATTGCAGAGGATCTGGCGGATGCGCGGGGCGTCGCCCACGAAGGCGCCCATGGCGTCCGGGGCGATCGTCAGGGAGAAGCCCAATCCCTTGGCTTCTGCGCTCGCCCGGAAAAGGGCGGCGCAGGCCTCCACCGAAGCGCTCAGGTCAAAGGGCTCGGGCCGCAGTTCGAAACGTCCGGCTTCGATCCGGGCCAGGTCGAGAATATCGCTGACCAGGGCCTCCAGGGCGCCGGCCGAGGTCTCGATAAGCCCCACCATCTCAGCCTGGGCCGGCGAAAGCCCGGACTTGGCCAGAGCGCCGGCCACGCCCATGACGCCGTTGAGCGGGGTGCGGATCTCATGGCTCATATTGGCCAGGAATTCGCTCTTGGCCCGGTTGGCGGCCTCGGCGGCCTCCTTAGCCTGCAGCAGTTCGAGCTCGTTGCGCTTCTGCTGGTCGATGTCGCGGACGACGCCGACCACCCGGGACACCCGACCTTCCTTATCCTTGAACGCCTTGGCCGCGCTGGTCACCCAATGGGCCTGTCCGCGGGGCGAGAGCATGCGATAGACCTGATGGAAAGGCTCCCCCGCCTTCAGGTGGGTCTTCCAGGCGCTCATGAGCCGGCGGCGATCCTCAGGGTGCACCGCGTCCCACATATGCTTGTCCACCAGGTCGAAACTGGCGCCGGCATGCAGGCTCTCGCGACCCGCCGCGGTCAGGATCTGGCGGCGATAGTCCATTTCCCACATCTGCAGCTCGCCGATCTCCAGAGCGAATTTCAGCCGCTCTTCGGAGCGGCGGGCCTCCTGGAGGGCGGTGACGGAATCGGTGATGTCCACCGACATGATGAAAAGGCCCGCCACCGCGCCGGAGCCGTCACGCCACGGCGAGATTTCCACCTTGAGCCACCGGTCGCCGCTCGCACGCCGCACCTTGACCCGGTCATAGTGGGCCGAGTGTCCCTGCAGGCAGTGCTCATAGGCCGCCCGCCACTGTTGGGAGGTGGGATTGGCGTCGTAGAGGATCTTGCCGGTGGGGTCGTCCACCCCCCGTTCCTGGCGCCAGATCGGGCTGGCCTGGATGACCCGCAGGTCGGTGTCAGTGAGACACAGGGCCACCGGGGCGCTCTCCACGAAGGCCGCCATCAGGGCCTGGGCGGTGTGGGCGCGCAGCTTGGCCTCTTCAAGATCGCAGTCCGCCTGGCGGCGGCCGCATTCCCGCGCAGCGATGTCGGCCAGGTCCCGCAGCGACTCCGCAAGCGCCGGGTCAAATTGGGTCGGCTCGGTTCCGGCCACGGTCACGACGCCCAGGCTCATGCCGTCCTCAAGCAGGATCGGCGCCCCGGCGAAGAAGCGCAGGCGCGGCTCCTCGGTCACATAGGGGTGGTCGCAAAGGCGCGGGTCCTCGCGGGCGTCGGCGATCCAGACCACGTCGTCAGCCGCCCCGGCGAAGGCGGCGAAGGACTGTTCGGTTGAGACCTGGCGGCGGAAGGCCTCATCGGCGCTGGCGTGCCAGGTCAGGTCGCCGTCGATCAGGATCACATCCCCGAGACCGCCGCCCACCAGGGCGCGGGCCAGACGGCCGATCCGCTCCAGGGCGGGTTTCAGGGCCTGCAGGTCCAGGGCGCCCATCACGGCGATCCGCTGGGCCCGGGCCTGCAGAGCGGCTGTGTATTCGGCCATGTGCGCTCAAGCTCGCCTGTCGACGAACGATGATCGGCGGACGGGGTTAAGGTTTCGTAGGCGAAGCCCGCCGCGCGCGGAGGCGCTTCAGAGCAGCTTGATCTCCCGCAGCCGCTCCTGGAGGTAGGCGTCGGCGGTGATGGGCGCGGGGTAGCGATCGGGGTGGTCGGCGTCCACGCAGCTGGGCAGGGTGGCGATCTCGTAGTCCGGGTTGAAGTGCAGGAAGAAGGGGGTGGAGTAGCGCGCCACGCCCCGGCGTTCCGGCGCCGGATTGACCACCCGGTGCGTGGTGGACGGCAGGCGGTGGTTGGTGAGCCGCTGGAGCATGTCGCCGATATTGCAGACCAGCGAGCCCGGGGGCGGATTGATGGGCAGCCAGCTGCCGTCGCGGCGCAGCACCTCAAGCCCGGCCTCCTCGGCGCCCAACAAGAGGGTGATCACATTGATGTCCTCGTGGGCCGCGGCGCGGATATGCGGTCCCTGGCCGTCGGTGGGCGGGTAGTGAAGCAGGCGCAGGACGGAATTGCCGTCGTCCACCGTGGCGTCGAAGAAGTGGCGGTCCAGTCCCAGATAGACGGCCAGGGCCTCCAGCACCTTCAGCCCCATGGCGTCGAGGGAGTCGTAGAGCCAGCTCACAGTCTGGACGAATTCCGGGGTCTCGGTGGGCCAGACATTGGGCGGCATGACCGAGGCGTAGCGATGGCCCGACGGCAGGTCGCGGCCCATGTGCCAGAATTCCTTGAGGTCGTGGTGGGCCTCGCCCTTGGCGGTCTCGACGCCGAAGGGGGTGTAGCCGCGCTGGCCGCCCACGCCCACCACATAGGCCCGCTTGGCGTCTTCCGGCAGGGCGAAGAAGGCCTTGGCCGAGGCGAGCGCCGCCTCGATCCCGTCCTGCGCCAGGGGGTGGTCGGCGATGACCGCGAAGCCATAGTCGGCGAAGGACGTCCCCAGGGCGCGGGAAAAGCCCTCGAAGTCGGACTCATAGGCGGCGAACGAAACGGGGCGGATGGCGTCTTGGGTCACTGGGTCAGTCTTTCGGCAAGGTCGGGCGCGGCCCCTGGGCCACAAAACGGCCATATCGGAACTTCGATGTGGGGCCTAGCGTTGCCATGGACGACTTTCACTTCCGGAGAAGCCACATGCGTCATCTGACCGCGGTCTCGGCCAGCCTCGTGGGCGCCTTCGCCCTGACCGCCTGCACCACCACCGATCCCTATACGGGCCAGACGGTGCGCAACAACACCGGCACGGGCGCCCTGGCCGGCGCCCTGGGCGGTGCGGCCCTGGGCTATCTGACCAACACCAACAAGAGCGCCGAAGGCCGCCGCAACGCCATGATCGGCGCGGGCGTCGGCGCCTTGGCCGGGGCTGCGGCCGGCAGCTACATGGACCGCCAGCAGGCCGAGCTGCGCCGCCAGCTGGAAGGCACCGGCGTGGATGTGAACCGCCAGGGAGACAATATCGTCCTCAACATGCCCGGCGACGTCACCTTCGGCGTCGACCAGGCCGACATCCAGTCGCGCTTCTTCCCGGTGCTCGACAATGTGGCGCGGACCATCAACGCCTATCCCCAGACCATGGTGGACGTGATCGGCCATGCCGACTCCACCGGGGCGGCGGACTACAACCAGCGCCTGTCGGAGCGCCGCGCGGGCTCTGTGGCCGCCTATCTGGTCAATCGCGGCGTGATGCCCGACCGCCTGTTCGTGGAGGGCCGCGGGATCAACCAGCCCATCGCCTCCAACGCCACCCCTGAAGGCCGGGCTCAGAACCGCCGGGTGGAGATCATCCTGCGCCCCCTGACCTGATCGCAGCGTCGACTGTGAACATGAGAGCGGGCGGATCGCACCCACGATCCGCCCGTTTTCAATTGCTGCGCTGCGGCGTAATACTGGGGCATGGCAAGCAAGCTTCGCAAAGACGCCGCAGAGGCCCTGGACGGGGTGCTCTTTGACGGCATGACCATCATGGCCGGCGGGTTCGGCCTGTGTGGCATCCCCGAACACCTCATCGCCGCGCTGCGCGAGCACGGGGTCAAGGACCTGACGGTCATCTCCAACAATTGCGGGGTGGACGGGTTCGGCCTGGGCATCCTGCTGGAGAACCGGCAGATCCGGAAGATGATCAGCTCCTATGTGGGGGAGAACAAGCTGTTCGAGCAGCTCTATCTCTCCGGCGAGCTGGAGCTGGAGTTCAACCCTCAGGGCACCCTGGCCGAGCGCATCCGCGCCGGGGGCGCGGGCATTCCGGCCTTCTTCACCAAGACCGGGGTCGGCACCCTGGTGGCCGAGGGCAAGGAAGTGCGGGAGTTCGACGGCGAGCTCTATGTGATGGAGCGGGGGCTGGTGGCCGACCTCTCCATCGTCAAGGCCGATGTGGGCGACACCGCCGGCAACCTGGTCTTCCGCAAGACCGCCCGCAACTTCAACCCGATGATGGCCACCGCCGGCAAGGTGACCGTGGCCGAGGTCGAACGCCTGGTGGACGCCGGCGAGATCGACAAGGACCACATCCACACCCCCGGCATCTATGTGGACCGCCTGTTCGCCGGGACCCGTTTCGAGAAGCGCATCGAGCGCGTCACCACCCGGCCCCGGGCCGTGGAAGGCGCCGCCGCCGGGGAGGAGGTCTGATGGCCTGGACGCGAGACCAGATGGCCGAGCGGGCCGCCCGCGAGCTGCAGGACGGCTTCTATGTGAACCTGGGGATCGGCATCCCGACCCTGGTGGCCAACTACATTCCCCCTGGGGTGGAGGTCACGCTCCAGAGCGAGAACGGCATGCTCGGCATGGGTCCCTTCCCCTATGAGGGCGAGGAGGACGCCGACCTGATCAACGCCGGCAAGCAGACCATCACGGAGCTTCCGGCCTCGGCCTATTTCTCCTCGGCGGATTCCTTCGCCATGATCCGCGGCGGGCACATCGACCTGTCCATCCTGGGCGCCATGCAGGTGGCCGCCAATGGCGACCTGGCCAACTGGGTGGTGCCGGGCAAGATGGTCAAGGGCATGGGCGGCGCCATGGACCTGGTGGCCGGGGTCAAGCGCGTGGTGGTGGTGATGGAGCACACCGAGAAGTCCGGCGCGCCCAAGCTCAAGACCGCCTGCACCCTGCCGCTCACCGGCCAGGGGGTGGTGGACCTGGTGGTCACCGACCTGGGGGTGTTCGTGGTCGATCGCGGCCGCTCGCCCCTGCGCCTGGTGGAGCTGGCGTCGGGCGTCACACTCGATGAGATCCGCGCCAAGACCGAGGCGTCCTTCGAGGCCGCCCTGTCGTAAATTCTCCAGACGGGCGCCGCGGCGCCCTGGCGGAGGAGGCCAAGAGCCATGCGACTTCCCACCCTGGCGGCGATGGTGCTCGCCCCCCTGGCCCTCGCCGGCGCCGCGCCTGCGCCGGCGGAGACGCCCACCGCGCCCGGCCTGCGCACGGCCGTCTATGCCGGCGGCTGCTTCTGGTCGGTGGAGCATGAGCTGGAGGCCCTGCCCGGGGTCGCCGACGTGGTGGTGGGCTATGCGGGCGGGACGCGGGCGAACCCCACCTACCAGAACCATGCCGGCCATCTGGAGGCGGTGCGCGCCACCTATGACCCGAAGAAGATCAGCTATGCCCAGCTGACCGAGGGCTTCTTCCGCCGCATCGACCCCACCGACGACCGGGGCCAGTTCTGCGACCAGGGCCCCTCCTATCGGACGGCGGTGTTCACCGCCTCGCCCGAGGAAAAGGCCGCCGCCGAACAGGTGAAGGCACGGGTGGCTCGGTTGCTGGGCCGCCCTGTGGCCACCGAGATCCGGCCGGCCTCGCGGTTCTGGATGGGCGAGGCCTATCACCAGGATTTCGCCGAGAAGAACCCCGCCCGCTACAACGCCTACAAGGTGGGCTGCCGACGGGAGGCCGCGCTCAGGGCCGTGTGGGCAGGCCGGTGACCGGGTCCCTGGGCCGGCGGACATAGGCCTCGCCGGTGAATATTTCGGCCCGGCGGCTGCGCTGGCTGTCCAGGCGCACATTGACCACCTCGTCCTGCCCCGAGTGCGTGAAGTCGGCGCGCATTTCCGGAGCGTAGTCAGGCTCCAGGCTGACGGCCAGGACCCGGCCGCCTTCCTCGGCCCGCAGGGGGGCGGCGATCTCCGCCTGGTTCTGCGGCGTGGCGGTGCGCACCCACATGCGCAGGGGGGCGGCGTCGGCGCGGGCGAAGTAGTCCCGTCCGTAATAGGCCGCGGCGTTGAACAGGAACCGATCGTCCACGGCGATGGCGCTGAGCGACAGGTCGTGCATGGCCCGATCTGTGATCGCCTGCGTCATCTGCGACCAGCCCTTGGCCCGCTTGAAGCTGTTGGCGAACCCCATGCGGTCGGCCAGGTCGGGCGAGATGACGAAGGCCAGGAACAGGCCCGCCACCAGGCCCTGGCTGGCGGCTGCGGCGATGAACCAGCCCCGCGCCTTCCAGCGGACCAGCCAGGCGGCCGCCAGAATGATCCCCGCCACATAGCCGGCCGCCGCCCAATTGGCGTTGGCCCGGCTGATCAGCGCCTGGCCGGCGACGATCAGCAAGGGCGGCGCGGCGAAGCAGAGCAGGGTGATGTCGGCCTCGGTGAGGCGGCGCCGAACGGCCAGCAGGCCTGAGCCGAACAGCAGGACGCCGAAGGCCACGGGGCCGAACACCCCGAACTGGGAGCCGATGAAGTCCAGCAGTTCCTCCGGATTGAACAGGCTCTGGCCCGACCAGTTGGCGTTGGCCGCGGTGTGCTGGACCGTGGCGAAGCCGTGGGTGGCGTTCCAGATCAGATTCGGGGAAATCACCAGGGCCAGGGCCGCCAGGGCCAGGGCGCCGTCGCGCCAGTCCCACCGCCGCCGGGCCTCCGGTTGCAGGATGAGGTGCAGGACAAGACCGATCAGCGCATAGAGGGCCGCATATTTGGACAGGAAGGCCAGGCCCAGCAGGGCGCCGGCGCCGGCGGCTGCGGCCCGTCGTCGCAACCCCTCCGTGGACAGACCAAAAACATAGAGGGCGAGCGCCCAGGCCAGGAAGGCCATGAGGGGCGCGTCGGTGGCCGCCACAGCCGCCGAAAGCTGTACGCCGGGCATCAGATGATAGAGAGCGCAGGCGGCCAGTCCCGCCATCGGGCCATAGAGCCGGCTGGCGATCACGAACACCGCCAGGGCCGTGGCCGCCTGATAGAGGGGCGCGGCCAGCCGTACAAAGGGCTCCGAATCCCCGCCGAGCGCCGTGGTGGCCCAAATGGTCCAGGCCACCATGGGCGGCTTTGAAAAATAACCGAAATCCAGCGTCCGCGACCACAGCCAGTACTGGGCCTCGTCGGGATAGAGCTCCAGCGGCGTGATGAAGATGGCCGCCAGCCGAACGGCCGTCAGGGCGACCGTGACCCAGAGCGCGGCGCGCCAGGCTCCGGCGCTGTCGGTGAAGCTGGTGCGCAATGGGCCCTCTGAGTTTGGCGGCGGAGCCTTGCCTGCCACACAGGCGAAGTAAAGGCCACGGCGCCCAGATTGTGGCGCCATGGCAACAAGTTTCCGCCGTCATAAATCCATCACCAACAAACGGAAAACTTGCCTGTATAGGAGCGCCGAACCCGGAGCGAATGTGCGTAGGCCCGCTCCGGTCTCGATGGAGAGGGGAATCTCAATGACTTCGATGAAGAGGCTCGCCGGCGGCGCGGCGCTTGGCGCGCTCGCTCTGGCCATGAGCAGCGCCGTCTATGCGCAGGAAACCACCTCGGCGGTCCGGGGTGAGGTGGTCAGCGAAGGCGGGGCGCCGGTCGCCAACGCCAGCGTCGTGGTCGTGCACACGCCGTCCAACACGCGCTCGGTGACCTCCACCAACGCCCAGGGCGTGTTCGACGCCCGCGGCCTGCGGGTCGGCGGTCCCTACACCATCTCCGTCTCGGCGCCGGGCTACAGCTCGCGCACCCAGGAAGGCGTCTTCCTGACCCTGGGCGAGACCGCCCGCCTGTCCTTCGACCTCTTCTCCGAAGTGGCCGAACTGGTCGTCACCGGTTCGCCCGGCGAATCCAGCACCGGCGTGCGCCGCGTGCTCGACGAGACCGATGTGCAAAGCGTGGTCTCTGTCACCCGCGACATCCGTGACCTGGCCCGCCGCAGCCCGCTGGTCAGCCAGAACGCCCGGGGCGACGGCGGCATCTCCATCGCCGGCTCCAATCCGCGGACCAACCGCATCACCATCGACGGCGCCCAGGCCCAGGACGACTTCGGCCTCAACACGGGCGGCACGCCGACCCGCCGCGGTCCGATCTCGCTGGACGCGGTCGAGCAGTTCACCGTCGACGCCGTCCCCGTCGATGTGGAGAACGGCGACTTCTCCGGCGGCGCCCTGGACGTGGTGCTGAAGTCCGGCGGCAATGACTTCCGCGGCAGCCTGTTCGTCAACTATCTGAACGACGGCATGGTCGGCCGCTCGATCCGCGGCAATGACGTTCCCTCGCAGATCACCCAGAACAACTGGGGCGCCTTCCTCTCCGGCCCGATCTGGCAGGACCGCGTCTTCTTCGCGGCCTCCTACGAGCTCTATGAGTCCAGCGACCTGACCTCGACAGGTCCGGAAGGCGCGGGCTTCGCCAACTCGGTCCGCGGCGTGAACCAGGCGCTGATCGACCAGGTCACCAACATCTTCAACACGAACTACGCCACCCAGTTCGATATGGGCACGATCGCCCGGACCAAGCCGATCCTCGACGAGAAGTACTCGTTCAAGATCGACGCCAACATCACAGACCGTCACCGCCTCGCCCTGACGGCGCGCTACGCCCTGTCGGAGCTTTATCAACGCACCAACATCACCACCTCCACCGCTGGCCTTGACTCGCAATGGTACCTGACCGGCGAGGAAGACTATTCCTACACCGGCGAACTGAACTCCGACTGGACCAACAACTTCTCCACCCAGCTGCGCGTCACGATGCGCGACTATGAGCGGCGTCAGCTGCCGCCCTCGGGTCAGGAGTTCTCCGACGTCCAGGTCTGCCTGGCGCCCACCAGCGGCGGCGTGGCCACCACCTGCGACATTCCCGGTCAGACCAGCCCGTCCATCCTGCGTTTCGGTCCGGACGAGTTCCGTCACGCCAACGAATTGGCCACGGACAACCTGACCATTCAGTTCAAGGCTGAATGGGCCCTGGCCGACCACCTGCTGAAGTTCGGCTTCTCGACCCAGAAGCAGGACATCTTCAACATCTTCATCCCCACCCAGGATGGTCAGTACTACTTCGACTCCATCGCCGATTTCGCCGCCGGCCGGGCCTCGCGCCTGCGCTATACCGACGCCATCGGCAGCCTGACCACCACGGATGCCGCTGCGGCCCTGTCCTACCGGCTGAACTCGGTGTTCGTGCAGGACACCTACGACATCAACCCGGACCTGACCGTCACCGCCGGCATCCGGTACGACTGGTACACCAATGACAGCCCGCCCCCGCTGAACACCAACTTCGTTGCGCGGAACGGCTATTCCAACCAGCAGACCTATGACGGCCGCAGCGTGATGATGCCGCGGGTCGCCATCGACTGGCGCGCCACCGATCGCCTGAAGATCCGGGTGGGCGGCGGCCTGTTCTCGGGCGGCGTGCCGGACGTGCTGGCCTCCAACTCCTACGGCGGCGGCGCCGGCTTCCTGACCTCGGGCATCGATATCCAGCGCTCGGGCACGGGCTTCATCGAAACCACCAACACCCCTGGCTTCACCCAGGCCATCGGTTCGGCAGCCCTCGACCTGAACCGCGCCAACCCGCAGACCTTCTATGACATCCCGGCGGCGGTGCGCGCCTTCCAGGGCGGCGCGGTGGCCTCGCCCACCACCGAAGTGGCGGCTTTCGCCCCCGGCTTCCAGTTCCCGTCGGACTGGAAGGTGTTCCTGAACGCCCAGTACGAGCTGTGGGACGGCTGGAACCTCGGCCTCGACGTGGTTGGCACCCAGGTGAACAACGGCCTCTACATCCGCGACACCCGCGCCGCCCCGCTGATCGTCAACGGCGTGGCCCAGCGTACGCCCGACGGCCGTATCCGCTATGACGGCATCGGCGGCACGGCGGCTCAGCGCGCCGCGGCCGGCATCACCTCCCAGAATCTGGGCTCGGCCCGCGACCTGGTCATCTTCAACACCGACAAGGGCCAGGGCATCACGGCGGCGGTCTCCCTGCAGAAGTCCTTCGACTTCGGCCTGGATGTCTTCGGGAGCTACACCTACCAGGACGTCGACGACCTCTCCTCGTCCCTGCGCTTCAGCTCCACCCAGAGCTCCAGCTACCAGTCGCCGGCGGGTTCGGACCCGAACGAACCGGCCTATGGGACCGCCTACGAAGAGATCAAGCACGCCTTCAAGTTCGAGGCGAGCTACGCCCGTCGCTTCTTCTGGGATCTGGAGACCCGCGCCACCCTGTTCGCCGAGAAGCGTTCGGGCCGGTCGACGACCTTCACCATGGGTGACTCCACCTCGGGCCGCGGCCCGGTGTTCGGTGTGAACCGCGGCAACAACCACCTGCTCTATGTGCCGGACCTGTCGGGCACCGGGGGCGCCAGCGGTCTCGACTACGGCCTGGTGACCTTCGCCGACGCCGCCACCCGCGACAACTTCCTGCGCGCGGTGCAGCAGTTCGGCCTGCCGCAGAACCAGATCGTGCCCAAGGGCTACTATCAGAACGACGACATCCACCTCGTCGATCTGCAGATCAGCCAGGAGCTGCCGGCCTACTTCCAGGGCCACCGGTTCCGCGTCGTGTTCGACATCCAGAACGTGCTCAACCTGCTGAACGACAAGTGGGGCATCGTCGAGGAGTACACCGACGTGAACAACCTGGTCAGCGTCGCCTGCGCCACGGCGACGGGGGCTGCGGCGCCCACGGGTAGCCCGGTCTGCGACCGCTACCGGTACTCCAACTTCAACGCCAACAGCCTGCGCGAGAACATCGACAACAACGGCAAGTCGCTCTGGGCCATCCAGATCGGCCTGCGCTACGAATTCTGATCGGCCCGCCGATCGGAAGGAAAGGGGCGGCTTCGGCCGCCCCTTTTTTGTTTTGGGCCTGAGGAGCCGATGCGGTCACGCTTGACCTTGTCCCCCGTCGCGCCCATCTGCGCCCGTCCGCCGCCTGGAATGGAGTCCTGGTCCCGTGAGCCTCATCGTTCCCGCCGAATGGGCGCCGCATCGCGCCATGTGGCTGGGCTTTCCCAGCCATGCCGATCTCTGGGAAGACGACCTGCCCGCCGCCCAGGCCGAGGTGGCGGCCCTGGCTCGCGCCCTGGCGGGACCCGGGGGTGAGCGGGTGCGCCTGATGACCGGCTCTGCGAGCGGGGCGGCCGACGCCCGGCGTCTGCTGGACGGCGTGGCCGGGGTGGAGATCGTGCCCGGCGCCTTTGGCGACATCTGGCTGCGCGACACTGGCCCCATCTTCGCCCGCACGCCGGAGGGCCTCAGCGCCCGGGGGTTCCGGTTCAACGGCTGGGGCGGCAAGTATGACCTGGCCTATGACGACACCGTGGCCGGGCAGATCGCCCAGGCCGCCGGCGAGGTTCTGGCCGAGCATGATTTCGTCCTCGAAGGCGGGGCCTTGGACCATGACGGCTTCGGTTCGGTGCTGACCACCGATCAGTGCCTGCTCAATCCCAACCGCAACGGCGCGTGGACCGCCGCCGAGGCCGAGGCGGCCCTGGCCGCCGCCCTGGGCGTGCGGCGGACCATCTGGCTGGGCGAGGGTCTGAAGAACGACCACACCGACGGCCATGTGGACAATCTGGCCCGCTTCGCAGCCCCCGGCGTGGTGGTCTGCCCCATGGGCTATGGCCGCGGCGATCCCAACACCGAGGTCTATGGCGACGCCGCGCGACGCCTGTCCGAGGCGAGCGACGCCCGCGGCGAACGCCTCCGCGTGGTGCGCATCCCCTCGCCTGGCTGGGTGGAGGGGCCTGACGGCGACTATGTGCCGGCCTCGCACATGAATTTCATCATCGCCAATCAGGCGGTGATCGTGCCCCTCTATGAAGAGCGCCCCGGGGAACTGGCCATCGAAGCGTTGAAGACGGTCTTTCCCGACCGCGCCGTCATCGGCCTGCCGTCCACCGCTATTCTCACCGGCGGCGGATCCTTCCACTGCATCACCCAGCAGGAGCCCGCCTGATGGCCCGTATCCTGAAGACCGCCGCCATCCAGACCGCCTATGGCATGGACCTGGACGCCAATATCAGGAAGACCGCCGACTTGATCCGCCAGGCGGCCGATCGCGGCGCCCAGGTGATCCTGCCCTCGGAACTCTTCCAGGGTCCCTATTTCTGCGTCGCCCAGGAGGAGCGCTGGTTCGCCACCGCCCATCCCTGGCGCGAGCACCCGTGCGTCACCGCGCTCGCGCCCCTGGCGGCCGAGCTCGGGGTGGTGCTGCCCATCTCGATCTTCGAGCGGGAAGGCCCGCATTACTTCAACAGCCTGGTCATGGTCGACGCCGACGGCGCCCTCATGGGCGTCTATCGCAAGAGCCATATCCCCGACGGGCCGGGCTATATGGAGAAGTACTATTTCCGCCCGGGCGACACGGGCTTTCGCGTCTGGGACACGCGGTTTGGCCGCATCGGCGTCGGCATCTGCTGGGACCAGTGGTATCCCGAGGCCGCCCGCGCCATGGCCCTGATGGGGGCCGAAGCGCTCTTCTATCCCACCGCCATCGGCTCGGAGCCTCATGACGAGACCCTGGACACCGCCGCTCCCTGGCGGCGCGCCATGCAGGGCCACGCGGTCTCCAATGTCATTCCCGTGATCGGGGCCAACCGCACCGGCTTCGAACCCTGGGACGGCTATCCCGGGGGCGGCCAGCGCTTCTACGGCTCATCCTTCATCGCCGATCATCGGGGCGATCTGGTCGCCGAATTCGGTCGCGACGAGGAGGGCGTGCTCGCCGCCGAATTCGACCTGGACTTCCTGGCCACCCACCGGGCCGCCTGGGGCTTCTTCCGGGACCGGCGGACGGACCTCTATGGCGCCTTGGCCAGTCCGCGTCCGACCTGATGATCGAGACCGAGCGCCTCATCCTGCGACGCTGGCGGGACGCCGACCGGCCGGCCTTCCACGCCATCTGCGCCGATCCGCAGGTGATGGACTGGCTGGGCGGGGTGCTCGCCCCCGATGAGGCCGACGCCCGGCTGGCGCGGGTGGAGGCGACGTTTGCTCAACGGGGCTACGGCCGGTTCTGTGTCGAACGCCGGGTTGATGGCGCGGTCCTCGGCTGGTGCGGGGTCATGCCGGCCCATGAGAGCCAGCCCGTCGCCGGCACCCCAGAGATCGGCTGGCGCCTGGTCCCCGAAGCCTGGGGCCAGGGCTACGCCACCGAAGCCGCCGCCGCCGTCCTGGCCGATGCGTTCCAACGGGTCGGCCTGGCCGAGGTCTGGGCCTATACCAGCCCGCACAATCTCCGCTCGCAGGCGGTCATGGGACGGCTGGGCCTGACCCGCCGCCCCGATCTCGATTTCGAGAATCCCAATGCGGCGCTCGATGATCCCTTCAGGCCCGCCTGGGTCTGGGTGGCGACGCCCTAAGCGCCGCAGTCCGAGGGGGGCGCCTTCAGGCGGGCCACCTCGCGGCGGGCCTTTTCCATGTCGGCGCGGAAGGCGGGATTGGCGCGCATGCGGGCCACCATGGCGGCGGCCAGGTCGCGCCCGGCCTCCACGTCGCTGGGATAATGCATGCCGCACACCACCCGCGATTCGCCCATTTCCTTGCCGGCGTCGAGCAGGGCGCCGGCCTTTTCAGGGGCCAGCTCCACCAGGATGAGCGCCCAGGCCCAACCGGTCATGGAATGGCCCGAAGGATAGGAGGCGTTGATCTCCATCCAGGGCGCCCGCGGCACGCAGATGGGCTTGTCGTTGCCGATCAGCGGGCGCAGGCGGCCATAATGGTCCTTGGCCGGCGTGCTCACCGTGCGGACGTCCTGCTCGGCGCGCTCCAGGATGTGGGCCGTGACCGGCGTGGTCTGCGGGCTGATGTCCAGGCCTGCGGCGCAGGCATAGCCCTTCAGGGCCTTGCCGCCCCACAGGTCGGCGTCGGCGGCGGCCTTGGCCCAGCGGTCTGAGCCTTCCAGGGATCGGGTTTCTTCGAAGCGTTGGGCGTCGGCCAGGCCGCGGGGGCTGTCGGGCGCAGGCGGCGGCCCCAGCAGGGCCACGGCGTCCAGATCGCCCGCCTTCAGATAGCCCTCGATCTCGGGCGGAACGAAGGTGGCGCTGTCGGGGTCACCGGCCAGGACGGCGGGGCGGGGGGCCGCGGAATCCGCGGCGCAGGCGCCAAGGCCGAGCAGGGCGGCGGCCAGGGCGAGGGGCAGGCAGGGCTTGTGCATCATCCCTTGCCCATAGAACGGCTCCCCCGCCGGGGGAACCGTTCACAGGGCGATCGGCGACCTATCGCAGGACGGTCAGTCCGTTCTTGATCACTGTGGCGTTGCGATCCTTCACCCGCGCCTCGAAACTGATCTCCTTGCCGTCCTTCCAGATGTCCACCGTGATGGTGTCGCCGGGGAAGACCGGGGCGGAAAACCGCGCCTGGTGGCTTTTGATCTGATCGGGATCGAAGTCGGTGACCGCCTGCAGGATGGCCCGGCAGGTGATCCCATAGGTGCACAGGCCGTGCAGGATCGGACGCGGGAAGCCCGAGCGCTTGGCCGAATCCGGGTCGGAGTGCAGCGGGTTGCGGTCGCCGTTCAGGCGATAGAGTAGGGCCTGGTCCTCGCGGGTGGTGAAATCCACCGAGATGTCCGGCGCCCGCTCGGGCACCTTGTGCGGCTCGGGCGCACCCTCCGAGGGTCCGCCGAAGCCGCCGTCGCCGCGGGCGAAGGTGGACGAGGTCAGGGTGGCGACCTTTTCGCCGTTCTCGTCGGTCCAGACGGTCTCATTGATGACGACCGCGCCCTTGTCCTTGCCCTTGTCATAGGCGCCGATCGTGCGGCCTTCCATGGTGAAGGTCCCCTTGGTCGGCAGGGGCTTGTGCAACTCCACCTTCTGCTCGCCATGGACGACCATCAGGAAGTTGATCTGGCTGGGGCGGTGGCCCTCCGGCATCTTCGGGGGTTCTGCGTCGCGGTTCGCAGCCCGCGCGCCGGCGGCCAGCACGGTGGCCGCCGTGGGGATGACCTTCAGGTTCTTCTCATAGACGAAGGGCAGTTCGGTCTCGTTCATGGGGTCCTGCCCCATGCCCACGCCGAGGGCGTAGAGCATCACGTCCTTGTCGCCATAGGTGAAGGTGCGGGCCGGCGTGCGCTGGTCGAGAATGTCGGGATAATAGATGGGCATGAAATAAATCCTCCGGGGCCCCTGGGCATGGGGCGCTCTTCTATGCGGCGGGATTGAACCGACGAAGACGCGCCGACGCAAGCGCCAGGCGACGACAAGCCGGTCGCCGCCAGCGCCATTTGCCGCTCAGGGTCTGATCGGCTAGAAGCGCCCGACCACGCGGCGCCCAGGGGACAGGCCCCGGCGACGCACCACTTTCGAAGGCGCCTCATGACCGAGACCAACGCTGCCGCCCCGGCGGGCCAGATTTCCGGCAACGTCCTCTTCTACAACCAGCCCGAGCCGCTGAATCCCACCGCCCACAAGGGCATGGGGGTCAAGCGGATGGACGGTCCCTTCGGCTTTGCGCGCAAGTCGAACCTGGTCCCCCTGACCGTGGCGGAGTTCCAGCTGGCGGCGGTGACCGGTCCGATCATCTTCGTGGGCGATGACAAGACCCCGCTGGCGGTCATGGGCCTCAATCACGATGAGAACATGTTCGTGGGCGAGAACGGCATGTTCGAAGCCGGCGTCTACGTGCCGGCCTATATCCGTCGCTATCCCTTCGTCTTCGCCAATGACCAGCAGGCTGGCCAGTCCATCCTGTGCGTCGACCGCGCGGCCCACTTCTTTGCCGAGTCCAATCCCGACCTGCCCTTCTTCACCGAGGCCGGCGAGCCCACCGAATACACCCAGAACTGCCTGAAGTTCTGCAACGACTACGAGATGGAGCGGCAGAAGACCCTGAGCTTCGTCCAGGTCCTGAAGGCGCTGGACCTGTTCGAGACCAAGGAGGCCTTCTTCACCCCGGGCAATGAGGACGGCACGCCGGGCGAGCCCCAGAAGCTCGCGGACTATTTCGGCGTCTCGCTGGAGCGCCTGCGCGCCCTGCCGGCCGAGAAGTTCCTCGATCTGCGCCAGTCCGGCGCGCTGGATCAGATCTACGCCCACCTGCTGTCGCTGGTGCAGTGGGACCGGCTGGTGGCCCTGGCCATGAACCGCCAGATGCAGGCCCAGGCCGGCGCCCCCCAGGCCGCCAACGGCTGAGGCTGAAACGACGCTGCGGGATCGGGACTTTCCGCCCCCGATCCCGCCAGCGCTCGGCCTATCTCGAAAAGACGCTGCGGGTCAGGCAGGAAAAGACCAGCCGCCCGGCCTCGTCCAGCAGGTCGTGCTGGGCGATGACGATGCCCTTGCCCTCGCCCACGGGATCCTTGCCCATCACCGTCATGCGGCCGCGCAGGAGTTCGCCGGGCGGCGGATTGCGCACCCAGCGCAGGGCGTCCACCCCCAGACGCTTGGTCTGGGGCCAGCCCGTCGAGGCCTGGGCGTCCAGCCGGGTCCAGATCGCAAACACCATGGCGTCCGGCGCCCCCCGATCGGCGGTCCAGCCCGGGGCGAAGGCGGCGGCGAAGGCGTCCAGGGCGCGGGCGTCCACCACAGCGGCCCCCAGGCTGATCACCTGACCGATTTCGATGTCGTCGAAGGGGGCCGGCATGAGTCTTCCTCGCTTGCGAACCGAAACCGTCGGGCGTGTTCCAACGTAAGTCTGTTGAAGGGGCCTTCTGCAAGGGGGTCTGTCCAGCCCAACAGCGTTTGCCGCCGCCGCCGGTTTGTCTTCATATATGGCCCAGCCCCGCCCTCGACGAGATCAAGTCAGGTCAGACACCCGCATGACGTCCCGCTTCGCCAGCCTGCTCGCCCTGATCTTGCTCGCATGGGCGCCGACCGCCCAGGCCGCGCCGGTGAACACGGGCCATCTGGTGGCGGAGCTGGTGTCCGAGGCGCCGGCCATCGCCCCGGGCCAGACGATTCAGGTGGCCCTGCGTCAGAAGATCGACGCCGGATGGCACACCTATTGGCGCAATCCCGGCGATTCCGGCGAGGCGACCAAGATCGCCTGGACCCTGCCGCCCGGGTGGCAGGTCAGCGACTTCACTTGGCCCGCGCCGGAGCCGCAGCCGGCCGGCCCCCTGGTGAATTACGGCTATTCGGGCGAGGTGCTGCTGCCCATGCGCCTGACCGCGCCCGCCGACGCCCCTGTGCGCCAGACCATCACGCTCACGGCGGCTGCGGCCTTTCTGGTGTGCGAGGAAATCTGCATTCCCGAGGATGCGGTCCTGACGCTCGCCCTGCCGGTCCAGGCCGAGCCCGCCCAGCCCTCCGGACGTTGGGCGCGGCCCATCGCCCAGACCCTGGCCGCCGCGCCGCAGGCTGACCCCGCCCTGACCGCGGTCTTCAACTACTCCGAAGGCGCGCTGAGTCTGGCCGTCGCCGGCGCGCCCCTGGCCGGCCGGGATCTGGCGGGCAGCTATTTCTTCCCTTTCGACGGGGCGGTGCTCGACCACGCGGCGCCCCAAGGGATTGAACGGGGTCCGCAGGGTCTGACCCTGGCCCTGACGCCCAGCTACGCCTTCCAGTCGCCTGAGCCGCCGCAACGCCTGGAAGGCGTGCTGAAGGCGGGCGACGCCTATTACGAGATTACGGCGACGCCCGGCCCGGCGCCGGCCGGCGCTGCGGGTCTCGGACCGCCTCCAGCCCGCTCCGGGGGTTCGGGGGCTGGCCTGGGTCTGCCGCTCGCCATCCTTTTTGCGGCTTTGGGCGGGCTGATCCTGAACCTCATGCCCTGCGTGTTTCCCGTCCTGGCCATGAAGGCGGCCAGCCTGGCCGGCCACGCCCACGAGCAGGCCGCCGCCCGTCGGCAGGGTCTGGCCTTCGGCGCAGGCGTGATGGTCACCTTCCTGGTCCTCGCCGGCGCGCTGGTGGCGGCCCAGGCCGCGGGCGCCGCCGTGGGCTGGGGCTTCCAGCTTCAGTCGCCCCCCGTGGTGGCCGCCCTCGCCCTGCTGATGCTGGCCGTGGCGTTGAACCTCTCCGGCGTCTTCGAGGTGGGCGCGTCCCTTCAGGGAATCGGGTCGGGTCTCGCCGCCAAGGGCGGGCTCTCAGGCGCCTTCTTCACCGGCGTGCTGGCGGTGGTGGTGGCCGCGCCCTGCACGGCGCCCTTCATGGCCCCGGCGCTGGGGTGGGCCCTGACGCAGAATCCCGTGGCGTCCCTCACGGTCTTCGCCGCCCTGGGGGCCGGTTTCGCCGCCCCCTTCGTGGCGGTGGCCTTCGCGCCGGGCCTGCTCTCGCGCCTGCCTCGCCCAGGACCGTGGATGGATGTCCTGCGCAAGGTCCTGGCCTTCCCCATGTATGGCGCGGCGGCCTGGCTGCTCTGGGTGCTGACCCTGCAGGCCGGTCCCATGGGCCTGGCCCGTCTCCTGGCGGCGGCCGTCGTCCTGGCCCTGGGCGCCTGGCTGCTGGGCCTGTCGCAAAAGCGTGGCGGCACGGTGCTGAAGGGCGCGGCCGCCGTCCTGGCCGTCGCAGCCCTGGCCGCCGCCTTGATCCCGGCCTATCCGGTGGGGGCGAGCTCTGGCGACGAAGCCGGAGGCGCGGTCGCCGAGCTGCCGTATGAGCCCTACAGCGCCGCGCGTCTGGCGGAGCTGCGCGCCCAGGGCGTGCCGGTCTTCGTCAATTTCACCGCGGCCTGGTGCGTCACCTGTCAGGTGAACGAACAGGTGGCCCTGGCCCGCCAGGGGGTGGCCGACACCCTGGCGCGCACCGGGGCGGTCTATCTCAAGGGCGACTGGACCCGGAAGGACGAGGTCATCGCCGCGGAGCTGGCGCGTCACGGCCGGGCCGGGGTGCCCCTCTATCTGGTTTATGACGCCCGCGGCTCGGCCCCCGACATCCTGCCCCAGATCCTGACCGAAGGCCTGGTGGTCCGCGCCCTGGAGGCCGCCGCCCGTCCCAGTTGACCCCTTTCTCAACCGCAAGCCCCCAAGGAGACGCCCATGACCCCCCAAGGCCTTTCGCGCCGCCCCTTGCTCGCCGGACTGGCGCTTACCCTGGCCCTGGCCGCCTCGCCCGCGCTCGCCGCGCCTGCCATCGGAAAACCGGCCCCGGCCTTCACCGCCGTGGACGCCCAGGGCAAGGCCCGCTCCCTGGCCGAGTTCCGCGGCAAGACCGTGGTGCTGGAATGGACGAACGAGGGCTGTCCCTACGTCCAGAAGCACTATGACAGCGGCGCCATGCAGGGTCTGCAAAAGGCGGCCGCCGCCGACGGCGTGGTCTGGCTGAGCATCATTTCCTCGGCGCCCGGCAAGCAGGGCTACAAGACCGCCGCCGAAGCCCGCGCCTGGCAGGACAGGTCCGGCGTGGCCGCCGCCGCCGTCCTGCTGGACCCCAAGGGCGAGGTCGGCCGCGCCTATAGCGCCCGGACCACGCCGCACATGTACATCGTCAATCCCGCCGGCAACCTGGTCTATATGGGCGGCATCGATGACAAGAACAGCGCCGATCCGGCCACGCTGCAGGGGGCGCGCAACTATGTTTCCCTGGCGCTCGCCGACCTGAAGGCCGGTCGCGCCGTGGCCCAGCCGGTGTCTGCGCCCTACGGCTGCAGCGTGAAGTATTAGAGCGCGTTCCGATAGGTGGGCTCCGGCTATCGGATCGAAACGCGATCAAGGCCATAGGCCTCAGATCACGCCGCCGGTGGGGATCCCCGAGGTCACCCCCGGCGGCGTGACGACCACCTCGATATTGTCGTTCAGCAGATAGATCAGCTCCCGCAGGGCCAGGTCGCGGTCCTCGGGCGCCGACGACAGTCGAAGGGCGGCGAGCTTGACCGGCAGATCCTCGGCTATGCCCCGCAGGATGCAGGCCAGGTCGCCGTCCACGCCGATTTCCCGAACCCGGCGCTGGGCGGCCATGTCCAGCTCGGCCAGTTCAACGACCCCCTGCTCGAAGCCAGGGTCCGCTGCGGCCCCCGATGCGCGCATCGCCTCGCCCATCGCCTTCAGCCGGCCGGCCCGGGCGACGATGTCGGTGAACAGCGCCTCCAGGCCCATGGCTGGGGCCTCGGCGGCGATTGTGGGGTGCGGGGTCTCAGTGACGGGGGCGGCGGCCAGCCAGAGCAGGCTCGCGGCGGCGACGGCGGCGCAGGGCATGAGATTTCTCCTCTGGCGGGCGACCTGCCCAAAATGGGCCGCGTGTGACGGGCGGAACGAAGACGGATGGGGGCGCTTTTGGTAACCGGCTTTGCGCCAGGATCGTACAGTCCGGTTGAACGGGGGCTTAACCATGTCTGATCTCGAC